>CAZTAU010000001.1:0-133570 GCA_964611565.1 uncultured Mucilaginibacter sp.
CTATTGCGTACATGGTTTGTTAATTATTGTTTTAAATTTTGAGGTGCAAATATAGGAAATCCTATTTCAATAAACAAACACCATTTATTTTTTCTGCCTGGCCTCTTTATCAGCCAAAACATTCATAATTTCTCTTATCAGACGTTCATTAGCATCTTTCAACTTTGCAGGACCGTTAAATGAAGCATCAAACAATACCTTTTTACTTTTGCGTTGGTAGTTAAACTCTATCAAATAGCGCGGTGGTTTAACACCATTCCTTGAAGCAGTATCCCCAAGCGATTGTGAGGGAAAATCCCAAAAACCCAAATCAGCAGCCTTACGGTGTAGGTAAAGTAAATCGTCCTTATTTAAACGTAATGTCTTCTTTATTAATGAGTCGTTTGAATTCAAGTATTGATACTCGCCTGTTTTTGAGTTGTATTTATTAATCAGGTTATCGCTTTCGCCATATTGAAATACCAACGATTCAAATTCAACAAACTTGTATGGAGCATTTTTTACCATCATGCCATAATAATAAAGGCAGTAAAATAAAAAAGGTACAGTAATAGTTAGCAGTAGGAATATTTTTTTACCACGATTTTGCATAGAGGGTATTAATTATTGAATTAACGATTTATTAAATTTAGAATAACATTATTAGTCGAGTTCGCCTTCCCATTTACTTACTACGGCTGTTGCCATAGCATTACCCAATACATTTGTTGCAGAACGGCCCATATCCAATAGCGGATCAATTCCTATAAGTAAAGCCAATCCAGCCTCAGGGATATCAAACATAGCTATTGTGCCCGCTATTACCACCAAAGAAGCCCTGGGAACGCCCGCAACACCTTTACTGGTAAGCATTAGTATCAACAGCATAGTTAGCTGATGAGAGAAGGTTAAATGAATACCGTATGATTGCGCCAAAAATAAAGATGCAAAGGTCATATACATCATGGAGCCATCCAGGTTAAATGAGTAACCCAGCGGCAATACAAAACTTACAATTTTATTACTGCAGCCAAAACGTTCCATCTCTATCAATACTTTTGGATAGGCAGCCTCACTGGTGGAGGTACTGAAAGCTATCATCATAGCATCTTTAATTTTGCCAACCAATGTAAATGCCCGACCGCGTAACACAGCATATCCGGCAAAAATGATAACCAGCCAAAGCATAAGTAGCGAAAAGTAAAACTCGACAATAAAAATGGCATATGTAGATATTATACCCAAACCCTGCTTGGCTATAATGGCGGTGATGGCCCCAAAAACGGCAATCGGCGCCAATTGCATTACATAACCGGTGATCTTTAATATTACATGGGCAATAGCATCCATCGCTTTTATTACTACCTCTCCTTTTTCGTCAATTGCTGCAGTAGCTACGCCAAAAAATAAGGCAAAAACCACTATTTGTAATATTTCATTGTTAGCCAAAGCCTCAAAAATACTTCTTGGAAAAACGTGTGATATAAATTCTCTTAAAGATAAAGCCGCGCCTTTAACACCTGTACTCACATTATCATCAGGCAGCATCAAGTGCATGGCTTCGCCCGGTTTGAAAAAGTTAACCAGCAACATACCCAACAATAATGACACCAGTGTAGCACTTAAAAACCATAATAAAGTTTTACTACCTATACGGCCAACGGCTTTTATATCACCCACCTTTGCTACACCTACCACCAATGTAGTAAACACCAACGGAGCGACGATCATTTTTATCAGCCTTAAAAAAATATCACTTAAAATACTGAAGTATTGGATTTTACTCTCGCGTATCTCATCGTTTTCTTTACGGATGGTTACCTGAGCAGCCCTTTCTGATTTTAATTCTTTATAGGCTACAGCATTTGTATCTTTTAAATTTAAAAGGCGGGCACTAATGGTTTGTATACTAGTTTCGGCGGCATTAATTTTGCTATTGTAAGGATTAATAACTTGAGCATTATAAATATACCCGGTAACCACACCTAGTATAAGTGCTATAAAAATATACAGGGTTAATTTACTTTTTTGCATTCAGCGTAATTAAGACTGCAAAACTACAACTATTTAGTACTTTGCTAAACTATTTAATACAACATGAGCACAATTACTTATGGCTTACAGCATATAAAGAAGGAGTTACAGCATTTATCTGCCGAACAAGTAACAGAATTAACCCTGCGACTTGCTCGGCATAAAAAAGAGAATAAGGAGTTATTAGCCTATTTACTGTTTGAGGCGCATGATGAACCTGCCTTTATTGAAAAAGCAAAAGGCGAAGTAGGTTTTATGTTTAGTCAATTGCCAGTACAAAGCTACCTTGCTGCCAAAAGTATGCGCAAAATATTAAGACTTATTGGCAAATATATCAAGTTCATGGCCTCAAAAGGGGGCGAAATAGACCTGTTAATCAGCTTTTGTAATAACTACCTGCAATATGCCGATAGGCGTTCATCCTACAAACCATTGCGCCTGATATTGATAAGGCAAGTAGAAAAGATACGCGGCTTGATACAAAAGCTACATGAGGACCTGCAATTTGATTATAGTAATGATTATAATTTATTGTTGGAAGAAGCCGAAAACAAGTTACCGTGGTTCAATAAGAATAGTTACAGACTGTAACATTATATTTGCTTTCTCATCTAACAGGGTATATTATTAACTACAAGTGGCAGCAGATAAAGAAGCAGCATTTAAGAAAATATTTGAAGCTAATTCTAAAAAGATTTATCATTTATGCTATGGTTATACCGGCGATGAGGACTCTGCAAATGATTTAATGCAGGAAACCTTTTTAAAGGTTTGGCAAAACCTGGATAAATTTAGGAACCAGGCTATGATATCAACCTGGATATACCGTATAGCCGTAAATACCTGCCTCACCTACCTACGATCAGAAAAACGTCAAGCTAAAGATGAATTAACACCTGAGTTGGAAGAAACCACCGGTGAAGTAATATCTGAAAAAAACGAGCAGGTGGCTTTGCTTTATAAGTGTATATCAAAACTGGAAGAATCAGAAAGAATCATTATAACCATGGTGCTTGATGAAGTACCCTACCCGGAAATTGCTGAAATTTCGGGTATATCAGAAGGGAACCTTAGGGTTAAGGTTTTCCGCATAAAACAAAGATTAACTGAATTATATAACCAATATGAAAGACTTTGATCAATTGATGTCGGTTTGGCAGGAACAGCCAAAGCAGGATCAGCTTTCAGTGGATGAAGTGCTGAAGCAAGTAAAAAAAGGGATAAGTGGGATAAGTCAAAAACTGCTTTGGAACATTACTACTATGGTAATAACCTTATGGGCTATATTGGCGATAATGCTGTTTTTTGTGTTTCAATCATGGCTTACCTATTTGGGGATGGGCATTTTGGTAATAACCATTTTACTATATACTTTAATGATGATAAGAGATTATCGAATCATCAGCAAGCAAGATATCACCATCAATCCTGCAGATTACCTGCAAGGTCTAAAAGAATATCAGCACAATCGCGCCAAAGTTTATGGTTGGATGTACTATGCCTATGTGATATTAATAAGCGCAGGTCTGTTACTTTACTTTTACGAGGTGTTAGAAAACACATCAACTACATTCAAAATTATTGTTTATTCATCCTACGCAGCATTAATATCAGTTTGTACATTCTACATCCGCGAGCGTTTTGTTAAAAGCGAACAGGAAAGATTAAGCCATATAATCAATCGCCTATCTAAATTGCAGGGGCAGTTTGATTAAGTAATATTATTATTCCCGGATGATTATAAAATAAGAATCGCCCTAAAATACTTAATATTTTAGGGCGATTTGGTATTGGGATATTAGATATCAATCTTTTTTACTAGAATAAAGTAAACTCTACTCTACGGTTTTTCTGACGGCCGGCTGCAGTTTTATTGGTTGCAATTGGTTGGGTCTCGCCGTAACCGGTAGCCTCTATACGTGATGCGTTTGCACCTTTACCTACTAAATAGGTTTTAACAGATTCTGCACGATCTTTAGATAAGTTTAAGTTAGCATCATTTGAACCCACATTATCAGTATGTCCGGCTAATTTTAAGCTAAAGTTTTTCTCTACCAACAATGCTGCTACCCTATCTAAACTTGGGAATGATTTTGCACGGATAGTTGATTTACCAAAATCAAATTCCAGGTTTTTAATAGCTTCATTAACAATTCTTCTGTCTTGTTCAGTTACAATAACTCTTACATCTGGTCGTGGAGCAGGTGCCGCCACAGGAAGTGGACAACCTGAGCCATCAACTTTAGTACCTGATGCTGTACCGGGGCATTTATCAAAGAAATCAGGAACGCCATCACCGTCGCTATCTGCACTAAATTTGGCCAGATTAGCATTGGTTGCATTTAAATCGGCTCTTAATTGATCGTTAGCTGCTTTTTGAGCATCAAGTGCTGCTTTTTGAGCGTCAATAGCCATTTGTAACCTTTGTTCTTCCATTAGGTATTCATTACGTAACGAATTAACAGGGTTATGTGTAGCTAATTGAGGTTTTGACTTTGCACCTAAGGCAAATTCTAAACCTATATGGCCATAAGAGAACCTGTCATTATTTGCAGCATAATTATAACCATCAAGATTATCTGAATTAAGGAATGCTACTTTATAACCTAAGTCAATGTTTACTCCTTTAGCTACGTTTAATTTAAAACCGGCTCCTACAGGAATAAATAATTCTTGTACTGATTCGTTATTAGCTTTAAAACTAATTGAAGGATTACCATCAGATGGCGTTAATACAGGTTTATATCCCATTAAACCAACGCCTGCAGTAAAGTATGGTTGTATGCCAATGGTTTTGTAATGCCAATTTAGATTTGCCATATTGTAATGCGCACTTAAACTTGCAGCATATTGCACAGTTGTACTCACTTTTGTATAAGCGCTATTGTTAAATGGTGCACCACGCATTGCCGAATTTGCGGCCTCAATTTTACCACCCAAGTAATCTGCTTGTATACCAAATGATGGTGTTATTTGTTTTTTAATGTAAGCACCATAACCTAGTTGGGCTTGAGTAGTCATAAAATCCTGGCGGCTATTGTTTTGTAGAGGTGTATAGGTGCTAAGTACACCAACGTTAATACCTATTGACCAAGTACGAAAGGCGGCATCGCCTGAAAAAGGTTTTACATAATTTGCATCCGGCGCTGTCGTCTGTGCAAAAGCGCAGCTTCCCAGCAACACTCCGGTTAAAGAGAAAGCTGCTTGTTTTAAAAATGTTTTCATAGTGTGAGTTTTTAGTTGTTGCTTACTTTATTATATAAGCTGTACTAATAAGGCAACATTGATGCCACTACTAAAAACTGTACTTAAAAAACTACATTTTATACTTTGCACTCAATAATAAATATCTATATATCAGCATATTAAATATAAATAATAGGAGATTTAATAAACCTGTTTATTAAAATAAAATTAAAATTTTTATGCGTTTAATAATATACAATACTGTATAAACAATACTATTAACTTGAATAATATAATGTATGTAATATTTAGATTATTTAGTTGTATCCTGGCGTATTTAATACAAAGTGAACTCTACCCTACGGTTTTGCTGTCTTCCTTGCTCTGTACTGTTGGTTGCTATAGGCTGTTCACGGCCGTAACCTATTGCCTCTATTTTTGAAGAACTAACCCCTTTACTTACCAGGTAGGACTTAATAGCCTCGGCCCTATCTTGAGAAAATCTCAAGTTAACATCAGTAGGGCCCACGTTATCTGTATGCCCCTCCAGTTTTAGTTTAAAACCCTTATCTACCAGTAACCTGGCTAAAATATTTAAGCTTGGGTATGAAGATGGCCTAAGCCTGATACTATTGAAATCAAACTCCAGATTATCAACTGCTTCTTTTACTACTCTTTGATCAGCTTCGGTTACATATACTATCTTTTCCTCTACCTTAGGCATCACCAGCGGGCAGCCAGAACCATCAACTTTTGTAGCTGCAGGCGTGCCTACACATTTATCATAAAAATCAGCTACACCATCATTATCGCTATCTGTAGTTACCTTGTTGAGATTATTCGTAAGGTCGGTCTTTAATTTTTCATTAATTATTTTTTGGGTCATCAATTCCTTTTGTAGAGATTGACCCTGCAATAAATATTCGGTGCGCATTGAAGCCACCGGGTTATGTGTGGCTAATTGTTGCTTATCGCGTGATCCTAATGCAATCTCTATCCCAAAACGAGGATAATAAAATCTATCGCGCACATTACCCAAAACTAAACCATCAAAATTATCGGCACTAACAAAGTTTACTACGCAACTTAAATCAAGGTTTACACCTTTGGCAACTTTTACTTTCAAACCCGCAGCCAATGGTATAAAATAAGATTGTACAGGAGCGGGCTGATAAGCGGTAGTTACCGCTGGTATAGACAAATCGGTCAATGATGGCTCGTAAGCCATCATTCCTACACCGGCACTTATATATGGATATATTAAACCCGTTCTGTTACGCCAGTTTATATTGGCTAGGATCAAATTAACACTTAATGATGCCGACCAATTTATTTTGGTGGAGTATTGCGAATACTGATTATTAAGGGAATTTTCGGCAAATACTTTACCCGCCATAAAATCGGCCTGTATCCCCAAAGTAGAAAGAATCTGCTTTTTTATAAAGCCACCGTAAGCATATTGATAATTGGGTGTGGTGTAATCATCGGCAAATGGCATTGTAAAGCCACCGTTAATGCCTACTGACCATGTACGAAACTCACTTATTTTTGAAAATGGCTCTACATAAGCCGAATCTAACTCCTGGGCAGATACACCCAAGCTTAAAAATATTGCAGAAATTATTAAAAGTGTCTTCTTAAAAAGAGATGGCATGTACCGTATTTATTGCGATGCCTAATTTAACACACTTAGCTATAAACACTACTATATAGTTTTAAACAATTAGTTACTGATGTGTAAAAACTTCCCACTTAATTTGGGCGCCGGCCTGCTCTAAGGTTGCTGCAACCGAGCAATACTTACCAACAGATAGTTCAACAGCTTTTACGGCTTTATCATGGTTTACATTTCCGTATATATGAAATTCAATATTAATATCCTTCCATAAGGACGGCTCAACCCCCACTTCCCTGTCGCCGTTTACTATCATTTTATAATCGCGTACTTCCTGGCGTTGTTTTTTTAATATGCCAATAACATCAATAGCCGAGCACCCTGCTAATCCCACTAATAACAATTGCATAGGACGTACACCATAATTTTGCCCTCCATTATTAGGATTAGTATCCATTTTAACAATGTGACCATTCTCATCTTTAGCATCAAAGCCATAATCGCCGTTTACACGTGCAAGTTCAATTTTAGGCATAGTATTATATCATGTAACAATACAGCGAAGTTAGTGTATTTGGTGATTTAAAATTGTAGCCAGCCTAACATTTGTGTAATTTTAATCACATTCAATTGTAAAAAATATGAAAAAAGTCGTCCTCTTGTTAGCAATCATTTGCACCTCTATTACCTGCTTTGCGCAAAGTAAGTTATTGTCATATGAGGATGTTAAGTTTTTGATAAGAAACGACCTAAACCAGGCTGATACTTTTTTATTAGCTAAAGGTTATACACTAAAATCCAAAAACGCTAAGAAAAAATTCAGCGAATACACCATGCCCCGCGAGGGCCGTACTTTTATTAATGTAAATTTAAGAATGGACGGTAGGCGTATGTTTGTTGAAATAGAAACCACTGATGTTACCCAGTACAATTTGATATACAATTCAATTTTACAATATCCGCATAAGTTTAGCCTAACCGGGGCTGATATAGAAACTTATGCTATAAAAGATCTGTTTACTGCATATATCACAACTAATGAGGTTATTCCTTACAGCCCTATAATAAAAAACTACAGCATACAGATCATACCAGATAAAAATGCGGTAGCCGACAGGGATTTGAATTAACATTACTGCATTTTATAAAAAACAATTATCTTCAAAGTCTTAATATTACTCCATGGCTCTGAATTATATCTGGATATTGTTTTTTGTTATTGCCTTTGTTATTGGCTTAGTAAAACTGATATTTTTTGGTGATACTGAAATATTTAAACTGATGGTTGAAGGATTATTTGATTCAACCAAATCATCAGTAATGGATATTGCGTTGCCTTTGGTAGGTATTATGGCCTTTTGGCTGGGTATAATGAAAATTGGCGAAAAAGCCGGGGCCATAAATTTTCTTTCGCGCATAGTTGGCCCCTTCTTTAACCGCCTATTTCCAGAAATTCCAAAAAACCATCCGGCAGTCGGTCAAATGATGATGAACTTTTCGGCTAATTTATTGGGGTTAGATAATGCCGCTACCCCATTGGGCCTAAAGGCCATGGACGGCTTGCAGGAGTTAAATAAAGATAAAGACACCGCTTCAAATGCGCAGATCATGTTTTTAGTGCTACATGCATCAGGATTAACTATTTTACCTATTAATATTATTGCACAACGCGCCATATATAACTCGCAAGATCCTACAGACATATTTTTACCATGTATTATAGCAACTTATGTAGCTACCCTGGTGGGTTTACTGGTTGTAGCTTTTAAGCAAAAAATAAACCTGATTGACAGAGCAGTTTTAACCTGGCTTGTAGGTCTAACTGCCTGTATAGCACTATTGGTATGGTACCTTTCTGTGTTTTTAAATAAAGAACAGATAAGCGATTTTTCGAAGATATTTAGTAACGTCACCTTATTAGCTATACCCGTACTTTTTATTTTAGGTGGTGCCCGAAAAAAAATCAATGTTTTTGAAGCATTTATTGATGGGGCAAAAGAAGGCTTTCAAGTATCCATCAAAATTATTCCTTACCTGGTTGGTTTACTGGCCGCGGTTAGCCTTTTCAGAACAAGCGGTGCATTAACATTTTTGGGTGATGGCTTTAAATGGATATTTAGCCACTTTAATATGGATACCCGCTTTACAGATGTATTGCCTATCGCCTTCTTACGCCCTTTAAGTGGTTCTGGTGCGCGTGCCTTGATGCTGGATAATTTGAAGGTATTTGGTGTAGACAGTTTCGTGGGGCATTTATCAAGCGTGTTATACGGATCAGCTGATACAACGTTTTACATAGCCGCATTATATTTTGGTGCAGTTAACATTAAGAAAACCCGCTATACTATACCAGCCATGTTGATTGCCGATGCCGCAGGTATTATAACAGCTATTTTAATGGCTTATTTATTCTTTGGATAGCCGAAAAAAATCAGGCCGATAATAATTACCGGCCTGATTAATCACTCTAAAACAATCACCTCTTAACTTCAGAAGTATCTTAATAATATATAGATGGGATATAAATTATTGCTAATATTGTTCCTCAAAGATACTGATATAGCAATAGATGTTACAACTTGTTTCATCTTTTTTACATGAAAGTGACACCAGAAAAACGACTATTTTTTAGGGCTTATTGATTAGTAATCCTTATTAGATGTTACAGTAAAAAACAAGGGCTATATCCTAAGATATAGCCCTTGTCAATCTATAATAGTATCTAAAAATTATGAAGCTATTTCAGCCGGTTTTACACCTTTGCCTTTATTCATTTTAGCTTTAATGTTATAGCGTATTAAATATAAGCACGGTACCAATATCAGGGTAATAATGGTTGCAAAACTTAATCCAAATATCATTGTCCATGATAAAGGGCCCCAGAATGCTACGTTATCACCACCAAAGTGAATATGCGGTTTAAACTCGGTAAATAAGCCCACAAAATCTATATTAAAACCAACAGCCAGCGGTATTAAGCCTAATATAGCTGCGGTGGCAGTTAATACTACCGGTGTCATACGTGTACGACCTGCTTCAACAACGGCGTCATGTATGCTTGCCCCTTGTTCCATCAATAAATCGGTAAACTCTACCAGTAATATACCGTTACGTACCACTACCCCCGCAAGGGCGATAATACCTACCCCGGTCATTACAATGGTGATGGTCATACCAAATATACTTACGCCTAAGAATACACCTATGATACTGAACAATATCTCGCTCAAAATAATCAACGTTTTACCTACCGAGTTGAATTGCACCATTAATATGATCAAAATAATACCGAATGATGCACCTAAAGCACCTAATAAGAAATTCATCGCTTCGGTTTGATCTTCCTGACCACCACCCATTTTAATGCTTACCATATCCGGTTTTTTAAACTGGTTTATGGCGCGTTGTATGTTAGCATTTACCTCGTTAGCGTTAAATGGCTTAATAACATTTGAACTTAAAGTAAGCACACGTCTTTGTTGCTTATGTTTAATGTTACTATAGGTATTGGTGTATCTTACATCAGTAAATGCCGATATAGGCACCTGGCGTATAGCACCACCTGTGGCCATATCACGGTAGGTTATTTTTAAATTTCGTATCTGATCAATGTTGGTGCGCTGATCTTCCTGGGCACGTACATTGATTTCATAGTTATCTTCGCGGGTGTTTCTGAAATCAGTTGCTTTAAAGCCATATATAGCGGTAAACAATGCCTGGCTTATCTGGCCGCTGCTTATACCCTCGCGGTTAGCGCGCTCCCTGTCAATATCAAATACAATCTCAGGTTTGTCGCTTTTAACATCCGAGCTTAACTCTTCAATTCCTGCAATGTTTTGTTTATTCAGATATCTCTTTAAATTTTCTGCCGTTTTAGTTAATGTATCCAGGTTATCAGCAGCCAACTCAATGCTTATATCCTTTTGAGTGGGCGGGCCACCACCCTCCTGGTCAATAGTAATTTTAGCACCAGGATAACCGGTTACGGCTTTACGTATACGTGCCAATATCTCTTTGGTATCTTTTCCTTCCCGCTTACCAAATTCAACAAATGCAACTGTAATTTTTCCTTTGTTAGGATAATTACCCTGATCCTCATCCTGCGGGTCGGTCACACTAACGGTAACGTTTGATATGATAGAAGATATAATATCCTTATCCGGCTCTACTACTTTAGCTACACGTTGTTCTAATTTCTTGGTAACCTCGTTGGTATAAGCCTGGTCGGTACCAGTTGGCAAGGTAATATATACGTACACAAAGTTAGGGTCTGCCTGCGGGAAGAACTCAACTTTTGGCGCACGTACGATCATGAAGATAATACTGAAAATGAATAAGCCTATGGTGCCGAATAAAACCGTCCATGGGCGCTGTACTGCGCGCTCAATCCAACGGGCATACCATGACTGGAATCTTGGCCACGCGTTTTTCTGGAATTTATCTATTACCTGTAATAACACAAAGTGATTTAATAAATACAAAGCGGCAGCAAGCACTACAAAATTACCTACGCCAAAGTTTATCAGATAACCTACTACAGCTGCAATAGCTAAATAGATCAATGCACGTTTAACTTTTTTATCAAATTTTGGATTAGCGTGTTCGCCATCGTGGTGTGGTTTCATAAAATCAACCGCGAATACCGGGTTAATAATGTAAGCCACTAACAAAGACGCTAATAAAGTGATGATTAACGTAATTGGCAGGAAGAACATAAACTTACCTATCAGGCTATTCCAAAACGCCAACGGTATAAATGGAGCCAACGTGGTCATGGTACCCGAGAATACCGGTAAAAACACTTCACCTGCTGCGATTTTGGCTGCTTTTTTAATTGGCATTGCCCCATTATTAAATATACGGTGCGTGTTCTCAATTACTACAATAGCATCATCCACCACAATCCCTAACGCGAGCAGGAAGGAGAACAGCACAATCATATTTAGGGTAAAACCTATAACCGGCATTACCAAAAATGCAATAAAACATGATAACGGCACCGACAATGCTACAAACAACGCGTTGGTAGTACCCATGAAAAACATCAGGATAATTGTCACCAGTATAAAACCGATAATAATGGTATTTACCAAATCGGTAATAGTTACGCGGGTTTTGTCAGATTGGTCGCCGGTAACAATAATGTCCAATGCTTTAGGGAAATCAGTTTTTTGTTTCTCTTTTATCAGCTCGGTAATCTTATTCGAAGCCTCTATCAGGTTTTCACCGGCACGTTTACTTACTGCTAAGGTAATTACGTTTTTAAACTCGTTATTATCAGTGTTTTTTAAGCGGGCATAACTCTCCTGCTCATGAAAACTGTCTTTAACTTCGGCAATATCACGCAGATAAATTGCCTGGCCCTTAGGATTACGAATAACCATAGCGGCCACTTCGTCGGCATTTTTAAAATCCTGCTTAATATCAATAGCACGCTGTACACCGTCAATACGGTAATTACCTGCAGAAGTGATGATATTTTCATAACCCACCGCATTTGTAATATCTGAAAAGCTTACCTGGGCAGCAGTCATTTTATTCAGGTCGACATTGATTTGTATCTCGGGTTTCAAGGCTCCAACCTCTTCAACCTTTGATATTTCCTTCATGCTTTCAATCTCATCCTTCAGGTTATCGGCATATTCCTTTAACTTTTTCAGATCAAAATCGCCTGATATATTTACGTATAGTATAGGCAAATCGGCAACATTAATATCAGATATAGTTGACTCCTTTAGGTTGTTATCTCCCTGCGGCAAATCAGGCCGTGCCTTATCCACTGCCTCCTTCACATCTACCTTGGCATCCTTAATTAATATATTACCGTTAAACTCGCAGGTAATAATAGATACGTTTTGGTATGAGTTTGAAGT
This sequence comes from uncultured Mucilaginibacter sp., assembly GCA_964611565.1. Classification (GTDB taxonomy): domain Bacteria; phylum Bacteroidota; class Bacteroidia; order Sphingobacteriales; family Sphingobacteriaceae; genus Mucilaginibacter. The sequence continues at coordinate 12,688 of CAZTAU010000001.1, forward strand.
AACCTTTTTAAGGCCTTTTAATGATTTCAACTTTTTTTCTATCTGGCGGGTAACCAATATCTCAATATTTTGAGGTGATTGCCCGGCATACAGAGTTGTAATAAATACTTTAGATTGTGCTATATCCGGGAAGTTCTCCTTAGGTAAATTATTATAGCTTACCAACCCCAGTATGGTAATTAAAAATACCATTACATATATAGCTGTCTTATTTTCAATAGCCCAGCTGGATGGTTTAAATTCTTTTTCAAGATCTTTCATTAGATCAAATATTTTTGAGGTAAAACTTTTATTGTGAAATTTTTACTTTATCTCCCTCTTCCACATCGCCCGCACCTTCAACTATAACCTGGTCGCCATCATTTAAGCCCGATAGAACCTCAACTTTACCTGTTGATGTATTACCCTGCTGGATAACTTTACGTTTTGCCAGCCCATTCTCAATCACATAAACATAGTTTCCGGCTTCTGAATTTTGAACAGCTTTAATTGGTATAGTGATCACATTGTTTTTAGAATAATTAGCGATCCTTAAAACCGCGGTCATATTAGGGCGAATGTTTTTCTTTGACGGTAATTTAACCTCGATAGGAAAACTACGTGATACAGGGTCAATAACTTTCGCTGCAAAGGTTACTTTAGTTACCAATGAGTCATTGGCATCGGGTATTAATATTTTAACATTATTACCTTGCGCTACAGATCCTACATAAGTTTCAGGAACATCAGCTTTAACTTTCAAATTATCTGCATTAACAATACGTATTCCTGTAACACCCGGTGAAGCTGCCTGTCCTAATTTCAGATCCATTTGATCTACTGTTCCACTTATTGGCGATTTTATACGATACATATCAGCTTGTTGTTGTAAAGCATTAATTTGCTTTTGTGCGGTTTGCAGATTGGTTTGCGCTTGTAAAAATTGCACTTCAGTACCAATTTTTTGATCCCAAAGATTTTTTTGGCGCTCAAACAAAGTACGGGCTAAACCTGCCTGAATTTCGGCTTGTTGTATCTGTTGTTTCAACACACTATTATCTAGTTGTACTAATATCTGTCCTCTACTTACATGTTGTCCAGGTCTTACATTAATTGCAGTAATAATACCCTGTGCCTGTGGATAGGCCATAACGTTATCCTGTGCATCAATTTTACCTTGCACATCTACATAGTTGGTAAAGTTGCCAGCCTTAGCTACCACAATGCCTACCTCGGTTGCTTTAACTGAATCTTTGTTAGTGGTTTCTGATTCGAGTTTAGCTATTTTATCGGTTAGTTCTGCCTGCTGTTTTTTAAGTTCAGCCAACTCAGCTGTTTTATCTTTTGGCTTATTTGAGCATGCTGCTAAAAACAAAATAGCCGGTATAATTAATAATTTTTTCATGTTATGTATATGATGTTGTGGTTTAGTTATTTAATATTTCCGTAAGCTTTATCAAGGTCAACCTTACTTACCAATGCCTGGTATAATCCCTGTATATATTTGTTATCAGCGTCCTGCAATGCAGTTTGTGCCTGTGTAACTTCAATGCTTGAGCCCACACCTTGCTGATATTTAATACGTGTTACACGTAATACCTCCTGCGCTAATGACTGGTTTGCTTTTTGATTATTAAGTGATCGTAAGCCGTTAGTGTAAACTATTCTGGCTTGGCTGGCTTGGAGATTTAAAGCATTTTTTACAGTAAATAGCGTATTTTCTGCTTTTTGTACGGCAATGGCCGCTTGCTTTACCTGGTAGCTTCGTTGAAACCCATTAAAAATGGGGACATTTAAAGTTAATCCAATATAATTTACCGGATAAGCCCTGCTGTATAGGTTACTTAAAGAGTTGTTTTGGTATGCATTTGCAAAATTGGCATTGAAGCTTAGTTTTGGCAAGTAAGCAGCTTTCCTGCTTTTAAGGTCAAACTCGTTTAACTTTTTCTGGGTTTCTAATAAGCCATATTCCACACGATTGCGATAAAATGTGGTATCAGAAGAAGCTTCAGGCAGCACTTCTAATTTTATATCCTGTAGCTTATCTTTTAAGATTAAATTATTTTCTATAGGCATCCCCATCTGAAACTTTAATAGCTGATAATTTAAAGCCAATAAGTTCAAGGTGTTTTCGCGGGCAGTAACCAAATCATTGTATTGTACGGTTAACCTATCCACATCTATACGCTCAACAAAACCTTGTTTATTTTGCGCTGTAGTTTGATCGACCAGTTGTTTTAACTGCGCGATATTAGCATCCAATAATTTAATTTGCTCGCCATTAACCAACACCTGATAGTAAACCTTAGTTACAGTAACATTAGCATCAATTTTTGAGCGGGTGTAACTCAACTCAAATAGTTTCTTGTAGCTTTCGCGGGTTTTTAAGCCTACCAAATAATCGCCATCAAATAACATTTGCGTAACGCCCACACCCAAATTAGACTGATACTTAACTCCGAATTTTACCGGTACAAAAGTACCTGGAGGACCTCCTGAAAATTCAGCAGGTAATAATGTGGTAGGTAATGTCAAATAATCAATAAAAGAACCTGTAGCGTTTATTTGTGGTAAACCACGGCCGGTAGTTTCTTTGATGTGATATTCTGCACTTTTTACATCCAAAGCCGCATTTTGAACCGAGTCGCGATGCAAATAGGCATAGTTTATACAATCGGCCAAAGTAAAACTATAGGTTTGTCCTTCCGGCTTTAATTGTGGTTGTTGCGCATAGCCGGTAAAGGCAGTCGCGCTAATTAAACAGAAAATGAGTAGTATATTCTTCATTATGATATGTGGTATTAGTTGTTGCTTTTTATTTTTCTCAAAATAATCTAACAGTTATGACAACCTTATGTCAGCAGTATTAAATTATTCCTCATTTATATTTTTGTATTTATTTAATAGTTTGTGTCCCTTTAGTGTACAAATGCCAAATATAAAATGCTCTAAAAACTGGAACTGTACATGCCATGTGCTGAACTCGGAAATTGGAAATAATTTAGTATCAAATCCCAATTCTACCTGTGCAACCCGCATTCGGGCCAATATCTTAACATCAATATTGGTCCTTATGTGTCCTTGTTTTATTCCTTCAGTTAATAGTTCTTCAAGTGTTCCAACTATGACATCCAATTTAAAATCCTGAAATTGCTTCCAGGCCTCTGGGTGATACTTTTGCATATCATGTATCACTATAGGGTTAATTCGTGAAAAGATGTCTTCAGAGCATTTCATCATATTGATCATCTTCTCTATCACATTGCCCGATTGATTGATAATATCACACATATTATCTTCATCCTTTCTCAGCTTTTTGGATACAAGGGCATTTACCAATTCGTTTTTATCCTTAAAAAACTGGTAAATGGTTTTTTTTGACATACCAAGATGTTTGGCTATATCATCCATTGTTACGCTTTTAATACCTGCTTTTAAAAACAAGTCCTCGCCACCTTGAATTATTCTATCTATCTGCGTCATTGCTTTCTATGATGGTGCAAAACTATGGAAACATTTTTAGATTTCAAAGTTTCCACCCAACATTACAATTAGTTGACAAAAAGCCAACCCCATCTACTTCAACAAATGAAAATTGTTACCTTTGCAGAAAAATCTCTCACATGACACTTACACCTCTTTCTGCAATATCACCCATTGATGGCCGCTATCGTAATACTACTTCATCATTAGCCGCATATTTTTCGGAATACGCATTAATTAAGTATAGGGTGTTCGTTGAAGTTGAGTACTTTATAGCTTTATACAAGCATCCAATCCCCCAACTGCAGAATTTAGATGTAAATGTAGCAGAAAAGTTACGTGATATCTACAAAAATTTTAATGAATCTGACGCGGAAAATATCAAGCAAATTGAGAAAACAACCAACCATGATGTTAAAGCGGTAGAGTACTTTATTAAACAAAAGTTTGATGAATTGGGGCTGCAAACATACAAAGAGTTTATTCATTTTGGTTTAACATCACAAGATATTAATAACACGGCTATACCCTATACTTTTAAGCTGGCGTTAGAAGAAGTTTATTACCCGGCCTTTGATGAACTACTGTCGTTATTAAAAAGCTACGCTGCCGAATGGGCACAATTACCTATGCTGGCGCACACGCACGGTCAACCGGCATCTCCTACCCGTTTGGGTAAAGAGATACAGGTTTTTGTAGAGCGATTAGAAAACCAGGTAAAGCAATTGAAACAAATACCTAACTCAGCAAAATTTGGCGGTGCTACCGGCAACTTTAACGCGCACCATTTAGCCTATCCTGCCATAAACTGGAAAGATTTTGGAAATAATTTCGTGAACAATATACTGGGCCTTAGCCGATCACAGTTTACAACACAGATAGAGCATTACGATAATTTTGCCGCACAATGCGATGCTTTAAAACGCATTAACAACATTATTATTGATCTGGACAGGGATATGTGGACCTACATATCGATGAACTTCTTCAAGCAAAAAATTAAAGCAGGCGAGATAGGTTCATCAGCCATGCCGCATAAAGTGAATCCTATAGATTTTGAAAACTCCGAAGGTAACCTGGGTATTGCCAATGCATTGTTTGAGCATTTAGCAGCTAAACTGCCTATATCAAGGTTACAACGCGACTTGACAGACTCGACTGTGCTAAGAAATATAGGTGTACCGCTTGCACATACTTTAATAGCATTAAAATCAACCTTAAAGGGATTAAATAAGCTTTTATTAAATGAAGACGCCATTAACGCCAGCCTTGATGCTAATTGGGCAGTAGTTGCCGAGGCCATACAAACCATTTTGCGTCGCGAGGGGTATCCAAACCCATACGAAGCATTAAAAGAGCTTACACGAACTAATACGCACGTTAATGCTGATACCATTGCTAAGTTTGTGGAAAATTTACAGGTAAGCAATAGCGTTAAACAGGAAATTAAGCAGATTACGCCGGCTAATTATACCGGGATATAGGTAATGCAATTGTTGATTTTAGGTCATAACTAATTAAACCTATCCAACTAATCAAAATCCTACCTATTTTTGTTAAGAATAATTTTAAATAAGCTACATCAATGAATATCAACGTATATACCGAATCGACCCCAAATCCGGCAACTATGAAGTTCATAGTGAACAAGTTGCTGATTAATGGCAGTGTTGACTATCCTACTAAAGAAAGTGCTTCAAACTCACCTTTTGCGCAAGAGTTATTTAAGTTTTCATTTGTAAACGGTGTATTTTTCGCCAGCAACTTTGTAACGGTTACTAAATTTGAAGGTGATAGTTGGGATGATATTATGCCGATACTAAAAGAGTTTGTTAAAGGCGCGGTTGAATCTGAACTGAAAGTACAGATAGAAGAGCAGGAAGAGGCAGGCAATTTTGAAGGTACAGATACCGAAGTTAAAATACAGCAAATATTACATGACTACGTTCGCCCGGCTGTTGAGCAGGATGGCGGCGCTATAACCTACAAATCATTTGAAGAAGGTGTGGTAACTGTTGAGCTTCGCGGTTCATGCAGTGGTTGCCCGTCGTCAACCGTTACGCTTAAAGCGGGAATCGAGAACTTACTTAAACGCATGGTTCCTGAAGTTACCGAGGTGGTATCGGAGGCTCTGTAATTAAAGATTGAAGAATAAAGATTAAAGATTAGTTTAGTATAAATCAACTAATCTTTAATTTTCAATAACTAATCTTTACTAAACAAAATAATCCTTAATAACTCCCAACATTTCCTCTGTCATCAACCCATTAGTAGCTAACAATTCGCGAGTTTCTAATACTTCATCACCACCACTAAAGTTTACTACCTGCCCTCCTGCTTGTTTTACTATAACAATACCGGCAGCAGCATCCCAGGCATTCAAGTTATATTCGTAGTAAGTATCAAAACGTCCTGCAGCTGTGTAAGCCAAATCAACAGCAGCTGAACCTAAACGCCGTAAGCCGTGGCAGTTTTTCATTAAGTGAGTAAACAGTTTTATGTATTGCTCCTGCTTACCAAAATCATAATACGGGAAACCCGTGGCAATTAAACTGTTGCTGATTGTTGGGCAATTGCTCACTTTAATTTCCTGCCCGTTTAAATATGCGGGCGAGCCTTTCCATGCGTAAAAGCATTCGTCCTGGTTAATTTCATATACTACTCCTAAAACCAGTTCGTCATATTCTTTTAAAGCTATACTTACAGAAAATACCGGCAATCCGTGTATAAAGTTGGTAGTACCGTCCAACGGGTCGATGATCCAGTTATACCTGTCGGCAGTTTTATTTTTGGTTTGTTCTTCGGTTATAAAGCCCGCTTCCGGTAATATTTTTTCTAATCCCGCGACGATGATCTCTTCTGCAGTTTTATCTACATAGGATACCATGTCATTCAAACCCTTATATTCTATCTTAGCCGAGCTAAATGATTTTCTTTCCTGGCGGATAAAATCACCCGCTTGTTTAGATAATTCAATTACCTTATTTCCTATTTGTTCTAAACCCATAAAATATTAATTGTTTTTAACAGCAGCCGTTTTCTGCTGATGTCTTAGCGCCAAGCTAAATGAAAAGAATTTATGTACAAAAAAGCTTGCGAAAAACAAGCTTAAAGCCGCCAATGGGCGTGCTATTGGCGGGTACATATTAAAATAATATATAAATACTCGTATCATTCCTAAATTGGCAAAAAAGCCAATCATAGCAACTGTAGCAAACCTAAAAAACTGTTTATATGCCGATGTTTTGGATTCAGTAAACACCATGTATTTGGTAATTAAAAAATTAACAATTACACCCAGGGAATAAGATATTGTTAAAGACACCGTAGAGTTACGAAATTCGGAATGAAAGAAATGATATCTTTTTTGAATAAGTAAATTATGATATAACAAATAGAAAACAAAGATGTCAACCAAAAACCCCATACCGGCAGATAAGACAAACCGGGCAACCTGGTTCTTAGCTATTTTTTTTAAAAATTTATTAGCCATGGCTAACCTTTTGCTTCTTATTTCGGTAACCGTTTATAATTAAAGCTATCCCTGCTATAGCTAATATCAGAGATATCATTTCGGCTTGTGTAAAGCTGATACCTGCTACATGGTATTGAGTGTTTACACGTATCTTCTCTATCAAGAAACGTTCAAGACCATTTAATATTAAGTATATACCAAACATTACACCCGATAGTTTAATACGACCGCGCATGGCCCATAGTAATGCAAATAGCAGCAAGCAAACTACTGATTCATAGAATGATGTAGGATATACCGGTTGCTTTAATACGTTACAAAAATTGCCTACACAACCAGGTATCAGGTTGCCCTGATCCATATTACTTACATTATGCGGAAAATCAAACGACCACATCCAATCGGGTGCCCAGCTTAACCAGCCTGGTTTTGGAGCCAAATTAGGAATTCCCCAATCTCCATCGCCCGACATCTGGCAACCAATGCGGCCAACTGCGTAAGCTAACATCATACCGGGCCCGCCAATATCCAGCATATCCAATGGTTTTACACCATGTTTATTGGCTATGTATAGTACAGCGGCACCGCCACATATCAATCCTCCATAAAAAGTTAAACCGCTAAAACCTATCAGCATACCTACCGGATCGGCCATAAACTCGTTCCAGTTTTCTAAAGCATTAAACAGCTTAGCACCTGCAAAACCCCAAACTGCTGCCCATATCAGTATATTACCCATTAATTCGTGTGGGTGAACGGTGATTGTCTTTTTAACAGGTTTTGGTAATTGTTGTTTCTTATTCTCGGCATACGCCCAGTATCCTAAACCGGCGGCAAATAATATCCCGCCTAATAAGTTACCTCTGGATGATAAAATAAAGCCCTGTGGGTCATTGATCATGGCAGTATAGTTCAATGCCATGTCAATTAATTTATAACCTATCACAAAGCCAAATATGATATTACCCGCCAGGTCAATGGTTGAGATAGGTTCGCCTACGGTAATTTCCTTTTTAAAGTGGTGAATAATACCCAGTTTCTCTTTACGCTTAAACTCCTGTACAAATGCCCAATAAGCCGCCATAAACGCAAGCGCTACAAAAAAGCCAAAGGTTTGTATAGGCAAAGGAATGTGTAAACCGGTAAAATATTCAATAAGCGAGGTTATGTTTGGAAACATAGGTTATGATTGTTTGCAGCGAATATAACTTTTAATGCGTTAATATTTCTTCGCCTTCGGTTATTTCAACATCACCATCAGGTGAAATATTTGTTAAGTAAACGGTTTTCAGTTCGTTAACAAGTATAGGGTCATACTTAGCTTTTACCTTTACATAGTTACGGGTAAAACCATGCATAAAGCCATCTTTAATGTCACCCTCAAATAATACTTCCTCAGTTTTATTTAACTGTGTTTCGTAAAAAGCGCGACGTTTTTTATCTGATAATATATGCAACATTTTGCTACGCTCTGCACGGGTTGAACCGGGTACTACCCCACTCATTTCGGCAGCTAAAGTATTTTCTCGTTCCGAATAGGTAAATACGTGCAAATAAGATACATCCAGATCGTTTAGGAAATTATACGTATCAATAAAATCCTCACGTGTTTCGCCGGGGAAGCCTACAATGACATCAACGCCTATACAGCAATCAGGCATTAACTCTTTTATTTTTGCTACGCGATTGGAATATAGTTCCCTTTTATATCTGCGACGCATCAAACTCAATATTTTATCAGATCCGGATTGTAATGGGATATGAAAATGCGGCACAAAACGGTTTGAAGTTGCCACAAATTCAATGATCTCGTCCGTAAGTAAATTAGGCTCGATAGATGATATACGGAAACGGTCAATTCCTTCTACTTTGTCCAATGCTTTAACCAAGTCAAAAAATTTGGTGGTGCGCTGTCCATCAATAATGCCAAAATCGCCCAGGTTTACGCCTGTTAATACGATCTCTTTTACACCTGACTCAGCTATTTGTTTAGCTTGCTCTACTACGTTTTCAATAGTATCACTGCGGCTATTACCACGCGCCAGGGGAATTGTACAAAAAGTGCATGAATAATCGCAGCCATCCTGTACTTTTAAAAACGTACGGGTACGGTCGCCAAAAGAATAGGATGATATGAATTCATTAGCTTCTGATACCGGTTGATTATAAACTAATGCTTTTGGATTTTTAGTCAGGTCAGATATGTAATCTACTATCTGAAATTTTTCGGCAGCGCCTAAAACCATGTCAACACCGGGTATTTCAGCAATTTCTTTTGGCTTTAATTGCGCATAGCAACCCACAATAGTTACATAGGCAGCAGGAGATATTTTAAGTGCTTCCTGAACTATTTTTTTACACTTTTTATCCGCGTTCTCGGTTACCGAGCAGGTGTTTATAACAAACACATCTGGGGTATTTGTAAAATCAACCGTATCAAACCCTGCCTGGTTAAACAGGCGGCCAATAGTTGATGTTTCCGAATAATTCAGTTTACAACCTAGCGTATAAAAAGCAACTTTTTTGTTCATTTGAAGCTGCAAAGATAAGTTTTTAAGATTAGTTGTTAAAGATTAAAGATTTGTTGACTTGGTTATTACACTAATCTTTAATCTTCACTCCAACGGTAACTCTCATTCTCCAATCCTATTAAATCAATAACCCGGTTTACTACCGTCATAGCTACATCTTCCATAGTTTGGGGTTTGCTGTAATAAGAAGGTACCGCGGGGCAAATTATACCGCCTGCCTCTGTAACGGTCGCCATGTTACGAAGGTGGATTAAATTTAAGGGCATGTCCCGCGCCACTAATATAAGCTTGCGGCGCTCCTTTAATATGACATCTGCAGCACGACATATCAGGTCATCAGATGTTCCGGCAGCTATACGGCCCAACGTACCCATGGAGCATGGGATAATTACCATAGTATCAAACCTGGCCGAGCCTGAAGCAAACGGTGCCATAAAATCGTTCTTGGCGTAAAATTTATAGGGGGAATTGTCGTAATCGGTATTATCTAATTCAAACTCCCAAACCTGCTTGGCATTATCAGACATAACAATAGCCACTTCGGCAATTTGGTTGTTTAACTGCTGTAGTTTTTTTAAAAGCAACTGGGCGTAAATGGCACCGCTGGCACCGGTAATAGCTACAACAATTTTATTTTTCATATATCTTATAACGCATTTGACTCATCCGGTTTTTGTTTGCTAGACGGGGTGAGTAAGTAACAAACATCGCCATAAAAAGTTATAAGCACAAAAAAGGGTCGAATACAAGTACCCGACCCTACATCTACCTATGAAAAACATGCTCCTTTTGAGAGCAATACAAATATAAATGTTTTTATATTATTATCAAAAAATTAATATTATTAACTCACTGATGAATTATTCTCTATCAGGGTTTGTATAATACCATCAACCATACCCACACTCGGTACATACATTTGCTTAATACCGCCCCATTTCATTACCGAAAGGTATATCTCACAAGCCGGAATAATGACATCTGCCCTATCCTGGTTCAATCCAAGTACATTTATACGGTCCTTTAACGAGAACGAGTTAAGGTAGGTATACAATGATTTTAGCTTTGAAAACGACATCGGTGCTTTATCTTTTTCATCAGCCAGCTTGTACAATTTATTGATATTGCCGCCTGTACCTATGCCTGATATATTTTTAAAATTTCGGGTGTGTTCTCGTAAAAAATCGTGCATATCGTTCCAGGTTTCTTCGGTATCCTGGTTATCTAATATGCGGATGGTGCCCAGATTAAATGATTTGGATACTATCAACTCACCGGCGGAAAATAATGACAACTCGGTGCTACCACCACCTACATCCACATATAGGTAGGTTTTACTTTTATCTATAGCCTGGTCGGCATGGCTGGCATAAATAATTTTAGCTTCTTTTTGTCCGTGGATGATCTGTAGGTTAATGTTAGCTTCTTTTATAATACGCTTTACTACATCACCACCATTTTTAGCTTCGCGCATGGCTGATGTGGCGTAAGCCAGATAGTCGGTCACTTTATAAACATCCATTAAACTACGAAAGGCGCGCATAGTTTTTACTAAGTCATCAGCCTTTTTATCAGAAATATGCTGGTGCAAAAAGGCATCGTCGCCCAAACGCAAAGGCACACGTATCAGCGTATTTTTTTTAAATGATACTGAATCGTTATTCTCAATAATATCTGCAATAAGTAACCTTACTGCGTTTGATCCGATGTCAATTGCTCCGTATTTCAATTTCTATGTGGTTTGCTTTTCAGGTAATTGTAAATATCTATTTGTGCCCTTACAGGAATATCTGCCCGGGTTTTATGGTATTTGTTGCTATTAAGACTATTGATTTCGCGGGCTTTGGTATTATCGCTTAGTTGAATGTTAATAATTGCTCTTATTTCTTTTTTTAAACCTTCATCATATACAGGGAAACCTACTTCAACACGGCTATCAATATTACGGGTCATAAAATCCGCCGATGTAAGGTAAATCAATTCATTACCCCCATTGCAATAAATATGTACACGCGCATGTTCTAAATATTTATCTACTATGCTTATTACTTCTATATTTTCGCTGTAACCCTTTACTCCGGGTACCAAACCGCACATACCCCTGATGATTAGCTGGATATTTACGCCCGCATTACTTGCCTGATATAATTTAATGATCAGTTGTTCATCTGCCAAACTATTCATTTTTAATACCATATAAGCAAGTTTACCGGCTTTGGCATTTTTTATCTCGTTATCTATCAGTCTATATATAGCCGGGCGCGAATCAATTGGCGAAACAATTAAACTTTTCAACCCTTTGGGTAGCGTATTTTTATTTAGCGATTTAAATATAACCTGCAGATCATCAGTTATCTTTTTGTTGCTGGTGAGTAAGGTATGATCGGCATATATCATGGCCGTTTTTTCATTGTAATTACCGGTAGATAAACAGGCATAATAATTTAACTTTTGCTTTTCTGTGCGGCTTACCAGGCATATTTTGGCGTGGACCTTATACCCTTCTATACCATGTAACACCTTTACTCCTTCCTCCTCTAGTTTTTGCGTCCAGGTAATGTTATTTTGTTCATCGAACCTGGCACGTAGTTCAACTAAACAAGTTACCTTTTTACCATTTTTAGCCGCATTTATCAAGGCATGCATTATTCTTGAATTTTCGGCCAGGCGATAAACTGCAATACTTATCTCTTTTACTTTAGGATCAATAGCAGCCTCGCGTAAAAAATGGATCACATAATCATACGATTGGTAGGGGGTGCTGATCAGATAATCGCGCTTAGCAATCATTCCCATCAAGCTTTTTCCAAACGACAGGTCGCTAACAGGCAGTGCCAAGTATTTAGGATACTCCAAATCAGGTTTACCCACATTAGGAAAAGCTACAAAGTCTTTAAAATTATGGTAGCGGTTACCCGGTATCAGGCTTTCGCCATGCAGGCCCATTTTAGTCACCAAATGCTTTAACATATCCATTGGCATATCTGCATCATACAACAAACGCATTGGCTTGCCTTTACGACGCTTTTGCAGGCTCTTAGACAGCGAATCAATAAACTTACCACTTACTTCCTTATCAAGGTCTAATTCAGCGTCACGTGTAAGCTGTATGGAGTAAGCCTCAATGCTATCGTGCTCAAATATGAAGAAGATATCCTCCAGATTATATCGAATAACATCATCCAGTAAAGTAATAAACTTCAGGTTATTGGTTTCGGGCAGTACGATGAAGCGTGAAAGGTTATCCGGTATCTCTATAAGAGCATATCTTACTTTTTTATTTTTTGTCAGCTTTACAAAAAAGTAAATAGCCCTGTCACGCAATTCGGGCAAAAGCATACTACTATCCAGCATAATAGGTACCAATGTGGCTAATAGCTTTTCGCGAAAGTAGTTTTTAACGAAAGTTCCGCGAGCTACGTTGAGCTGTTTATCATTCAATAAAAATATCTTCTCTTCGGCAAGTTGTTTAATAATGATGTTCTCATACAAATTATTAAACTTCCGCTCTTGCTTTACTACAATATTTTTTATCTGATTTAATACCTTTTTGGGGTTATATCCTAATATCTCTTTTGACTTTTCATTCAAATTAGCCAAACGACTCAAGGTGGCCACCCTTACCCTGTAAAACTCATCCAGGTTTGATGAAAATATAGCTAAAAACCTAATACGCTCAATTAAGGGCACCGTTGGGTCAGCAGCTTCCTGTAAAACGCGGTCATTAAAATACAACCAACTTATCTCACGATTAATTAAAGGTATCCGTTTAATATCCATAGAGTTCCGGCTTACTCAGCCGATAAATGCAAATCTGCTCATTTATTTGTTAAGTTAATATTAAGTAATTGTTATACGGAATGTTTTAAAGCACATTAAATTTTATAAATCCCATCATTACCTTAAGTTTGTACAACCATTAATAAACATACTACATATGCCAACTTTTGATATTGTAAGCAAAATAGACGGACAAACGTTAGATAACGCTATCAACACTGCCAAAAAGGAAATTTTGAACCGTTATGATTTTAACGATTCAAAAAGCACTGTCGAACTTGATAAAAAAAGCAATACCATTACTATCGTTACCGAGAATGATATGCGCCTAAAAGCCATACAGGATTCTATTATCAGCCGCATGGTTAAGCAAAACCTTGACCCTAAAGCGCTTGATCTGGAGCAAAACCAAATAGCTGCATCAGGTAATATGATACGCAAGGAATTAAAAATAAAGGAAGGTATTGATAAAGAAGCCGCGAAAAAAATAGTTAAAGCTATAAAAGATAGCGGACTTAAAGTGCAGCCTTCAATAATGGACGACCAGGTACGGGTACAGGCCAAAAAGATAGATGACTTACAAGCGGTTATAGCGTTATGCCGTAAAGGCGATTTTGGCCAGCCGTTGCAATATATTAATATGCGGGATTAGAAGCCCCACCCAAACCCTCCCCGGCAGGGAGGGCTTAAAAAAAGTATCCTCAACCGGGGGAGATTAGAGGGGGGGGTGATTAAAAAAAGAGCCGCCTCCCCTAAAGGAAGCGACTCCATCTCAAACCTAAACCAACTTTATTATGAAAACAGTCTTTATACTTTTCAGGTAAACCCGTTGGTCTGTTACCTAGTAATATCTTTTTAATTATCCGGTACTATCCGGATTTCCCATCCTACAAACTTCTTTGCACTGCCGCCCATTGGAAACCCGGACTTATCCGAATAATTTATTTTATAGTGATCTCTCTGGTTAAAATCTTGGCTTCTTCTTTTTTAGCTATGGTCAATTTTAAAATACCATCGGCATAGTCGGCTTCAATTTTATTTTGATCGGCACTTTGTGGTAAAGTAAATGACCTTGTAAATGAGCTGTAGCTATATTCGCGTTTGCTGTATTTTTTGCTCTCAGTTGCTTCTTCAACTTTTTTCTCGGCCGATATGGTTAATACATTTTTTTCTAAGTTGATCTTAAAGTCTTCTTTTTCAATCCCGGCACTGCTAATTCCATTTCAAACTCGTTTTCAGTTTCGGCAATATTTACAGCGGGTGTACGTACAGCAAACTTGTCGCTTAAAACCGAATCATTCAATAAATTATATACATCGCTAAAAAATGGATTAACTACGTGGTTCTTGTGTCCGTTGTTGAATTTTACTAAAGTCATTTTTATATTCCTCCTAAGTTTTGTTTTTTCTTTTGTTTAACTTCGCAAGTGGTTAATCAACTGTTGTACCAATGGGTAATTAGCTAACATTTCAAGACAATTTGTCTACTACAATCAAAAACACAAGACATTATGGCGCTTTTAGCCGAAAAAATATCTGATTACAAGTATAAAACACCCATAGCTATCCGTTTTTCTGATATCGATGCCGTGGGTCACGTAAACAACGCGATATACTTAACCTATTTTGAAATGGCTCGTTTCAGTTACTGGCGCGATGTAACTGACTGGAACTTTAGCGAAAACGGAATTATTGTTGGCCGTGCCGAAGTACAATATTTAAAGCCGGTTATGTTGCATGATAAAATATCATGTGGTGTGCGTATTGTGCGTATAGGTAATAGTAGCTTTGATGTAATGCATATTTTAATACGCGCAACTGCAAATGGTGGCGAAGAAATAGTTACTGTTGGTAAAACTGTTTGTGTAAGCTATGATTATTCGGTTAATAAACCGGTAAGGATACCGCCTCATGCGCGCGACAAGATGATAGCCTACGATGAGCCGAGGTTGATATTGAATACGAATTAGAAAATAATTGTCATTGCGAGGAGTAACGACGAAGCAATCGCGAACTTTTCTCCTTGCGATTGCCGCGCTACGCTCGCAATGACAAAAAAATTGTTACTTACCTCCTATCTCAAATACCGCGTTTATCTGGAAGCTTAGTTTTATCTTTCTAAAATCAATATCTGAATCGGCAGCCATAGATTCATTTGCCACTGCCCCTTTTGCGTACATCATTTGCATCCTTGGTTGTGGGTAACTGCTGTTATCGCTCTCTATAATATGCAATACCGGGCCCAGTTTTTCGCCTAAACCGTTTACCAGGTAAGTGGCTTTATCTTTTGCAGCTAATAAAGCTTTAAGCTTTAATTCGTTTTTAAGTTGGTTGATTTTTGAATAATCATAACTATCAATGTTAGTGCTTTGAATTCCTTTAGGGTCCAGTTTACTGATGATATTGTTAAACTTATTTAAGTCGGCAAAGCGGATACCATATTGTTTACTGGCTAAAAAATCAGGATTTTTCTTTTTCTGATACTCATAGTTGTATGATGATAGATTATTTACTGTAAAATCAGTTTTAGGGATGCCAGCTTCTGCAACAGCTTTTTCCAATTGTTTTTCCAATTGCTCAATAGTAACCTTGGTTTTACCGTTTAAATATTCTTTTAAGGATATGGAAACGTTTATAATATCAGGGGTAACTTCCTGTTCAGACAATCCAACAACCTCAATTTTTCTGCGTGTATCAATGCTTTGAGCAAATGTGCCGAATGATAATGTAACTAATGCGGCAAGTATAAATAGCTTTTTCATATATGTATTATTTTGTAAATAGACCTACAAGTTTGTTGCAGGTTTAATGCTTAACCCGGATGTAACAGAATTGTTTACTATGATTGGGTTAAACGGACAAGATATTGGTCATATTCATCCTCAACTAAAACGCTTACATCAAACCCAACTTCATTGGCAATAACAGTAAGTGTTTGTTCATCAATATATAACCATTTAAACCAGTCGGTTTTAAGCTGTTTATATTGGTATTGATAGGCTATTTCGCCATAATATTTATCCAGGGGAAGTTTGCCTTCATATAAGTAATTAATATCCGACGTATCAAACAATATTTGCCCGCCGGTATTTAACAGGGATTTGAAATGCATAAGCAGCTTTTTTAATCCATCCAGATCACCCGCTAAACCAATACCATTCATAAGCAGCAATAGTGTATCAAACTTACCGGGATGGTAAGTATATATATCTGCCTCAAAGGCCTTTTTAACACTTCGCCCCTGCATTACCCGAACAGCTAAAGGTGAAATATCAATTGCAGTAACGTCAACGCCTCTATCCTGCAATAATAAAGCATGGCTGCCTGCTCCCGCTCCTATGTCTAATACTTTCCCCTTACACTCGTTCACGGCGAATAATTCCAGGTCAGGCATATCATCAGCATCCCTAAAAAAGGTATCTACAGGCATTTCCTCTTTGGGGCCATATTGATTATGTATCCAAAGTGTGGAGGGCTTTAGTTTGTGGTAATGGTCAAATATGGCCTGACCCAATACATCAACCATATTATTGCGACAGCAGTTTTTTCTTTTGAGCGTTAAATTCTTCGGTAGTTATAGCCTTATCGTCCAGTAGCTTTTTAAGTTTAATCAATTCATCAGCTACACTGCCGGTTCCGGTATTTACAGGATTAGTTTTTGTAGCACATGGAGTTACTTCGCAGGCAGAGATAGCTTCTTCTATCCAAATATCATAGGTAACTAAACCCCGCACCTTAACATTGAAAACTATTTTTTCGGAACCGGAAAGCTGTGCACTTCGCTTTATCTTACGAATAATTGTAGTAGTATTTGCAAAATCTCTGCGGGCACTTAATGAATTACTGTTACGTGTTGGCGGCGCAAGCAATGGCGGGCTAACCTGCACATACTTAAAATTACCATCGGGCATTGAGCCTAATGCTACTTTTACGGTATCGCCGATTTTATAGGTTTTACCGTTAGATGCGGTATAAGTGTCCATGTCCTGCGAAAAACCAACAAATGGAGTCAGGCAAAACAATATCAATAACAGTTTTTTCATGATGGATATTTTAATGAAATAGATTAAGTATTATATATTTGGTAAACACCAACTATACTACGGTTGTTTACAGCACCTACCAATACATTGGTAATTTTCTTTTCCATCATTAACTGTTCAACCTGGCTAATGTATTCGTCCGCGTCTACCATTATCGGGGTAGCGGTCATCATATCAGTTACGGTCAGTTTAGAAGTATCAGGATTTCGCAATAAAGCACGTCGTAAATCTCCGTCGGTTATAATGCCTTCCACTTTATCCTTACTGCCGATGATTACCATACCTAACTTACCTTCAGACATGCGCAGCAATACATCCGTAAATGAAGCATCAATACCAATAAACGGCAGGTTATCTATCCGCATCAAATCTTTTACCCTGGTTAATAATTTACGTCCTAAACTTCCGCCCGGATGAAAGCGAGCAAAATCCTCCTCCTGGAATTGGCGGGTCTCCATCAACGCTATAGCCAGCGCGTCGCCCATAACCAAGGCAGCTGTAGTTGATGATGTTGGTGCTAAAGCCAATGGACAAGCCTCGCGGGTAATATTTATATTTAAATGATGATCGCTATTTTTAGCGATGGTTGAGTTAGGATTACCTGTTAAGCTGATTATCAAGTTTTTATTCCATTTTAAAAACGGAATAACTTTTAATACTTCATCGGTTTCGCCCGAATAGGAAATTAATATTACAGGATCCTTTTCGCCAACAATACCCAGGTCGCCATGAAAAGCATCGCCGGGATGTAAAAAGAAACTTGGTGTGCCGGTGCTTGAGAATGTAGCCGCTATTTTTTTACCAATAAGGCCCGATTTACCTATGCCAATAACAATCACTTTGCCTTTGTTAGCTAATATAGCTTGCACAACAGCAGTAAACGTATTGTCAAGCAAACCCGCTACCTGCTGCAACGACTCTATCTCAATATCAAAAACCCTTTTGGCAATGTCTTTCATTATGTTGTACGTGTTACGTAATACGTTGTACGTTTTATATTATAAAAAATACGTATCACGTGAAACGTACTACGTATAACCTCACCACTATCCTAACAAAGGTTCTATAACTTTTTGCAGATCCTGCAATTTAACCATATTTGGCCCGTCGCTTAGCGCATTATCCGGGTCAGGATGTATCTCCATAAAGTAACCATCGGCACCAAAACCTTTGGCCGCTAATGCCATCATGGGTACAAAGGTACGGTCGCCGCCGGTTTTACCACCTGCCCCACCCGGGCGCTGAACGGAGTGCGTGCAATCCATACAAACCGGGTAGCCCAGTTTTTTCATATCATATATATTCCTAAAATCAACTGCTAAGTTGTTGTAGCCATACATATTACCGCGTTCGGTTAAAATTATCTGCTCGTTACCTGCATCAATAACTTTTTGAGCCGGATAAAACATATCCTGACCTGATAAGAACTGTGCTTTTTTTACATTTACAATTTTACCTGTTTTGGCGGCCGCTACCAGCAGATCTGTTTGGCGGCACAAAAAGGCAGGTATCTGTAAAATATCAACCACCTGGGCCGCTATTTGGGCCTGAAATGGCTCGTGAATATCTGTAGTAACCGGCAGATTAAATTTATCCTTAACATTTTGCAGCATCTCCATGCCTTTTTCAATCCCCGGGCCGCGATATGAATGTATAGATGTACGGTTAGCCTTATCAAATGATGATTTAAATACAACAGGTACATTAAATTTTTGCCCTGCCTCGGCAACTTGCTCGGCAACCTGGTACAATAGTTCCTGGCTTTCCATTACACAAGGGCCCAATATAAAAAACGGCTTTTGCCGTATCTGGTCAAATAGCATATTGTGGTTATTTTAAGCAAAGATAGATTTTTTACGTTGTATGTAATACCTTATACGTTTTACGTTTTTTCATATAAACGTATTGCGTACCACGTAAAACGTATAACTTTACATCATGATCAACTATTTCGATTTTTACCAGATACCTGAATCATTTAATCCCGATGCTGCCCTGCTTAAAAAGAAGTTTTATGCACTGAGTAAGGAATATCATCCCGATTTTTACGCTAACGAGGATGATGCCAAACAGCAGGAAATTCTGGAACTATCTACCATTAACAATAAAGCCTACCAGGCATTAGCTGACCCCAATAAACGGCTGGAATATATTTTAAAACTGCATGACCTGGCTAATGAAGGTGCAAAACCACAACTGCCTGCAGATTTTTTAATGGAGATGATGGATATTAACGAAAGGCTAATGGAAATAGATAACAAAGATGACCTTGCCCACGTTACTGCCGAAGTGCTTGCTATTGAAGATGATATCAATACCGAACTGGTTAACCTCACCAAAGATTATGACGGGTTGAACGATACAGCTAAAGAAAATAGGTTAAATGATATAGCAAATATTTATTTCAGGCAAAAATACCTATTGCGAATTAAAGAGAGTTTAAATACATTTGCAGCCCGCTTCTAAAGAAACTAATCCACTCTTTAGGTTAAAAGCAAGCCCAGCTGGCGGAATTGGTAGACGCGCTGGTCTCAAACACCTGTGGGAAACCGTGCCGGTTCGACTCCGGCGCTGGGTACAAAGCCTTTCGAGAAATCGAAGGGCTTTGTTGTTTTATTACCATTGCTGAATCCTTACCCCTAACTGTGTATCCATTAAAGCAAATTCTTTAGCGCCCCATGGCCTAAGTGTTACTACTTTCAGATTAGGGTGCAATAGCTCGGGGTGCGTGGTTGAAACTTTTTTGTAAACCTCTTCGATATCGGTAGTTACTAACCTCAATTCGGGGTTATGCTCTTTAGCTAATTTGGTATCTTCAAAAAGATATAGTTGCAGATCACCTTTTTCGAGCAAGAAAAATGGCATTTGCGCATTTGGTTCACTATGTGTAACTGTAAACTCCAGGCAGTCTACAAAAAGCTTTAATCCATTGTTTATATCCTCATAAAAAATACTGGGTACTACTTTTGTAAAGTTCATATTATTAATTATTTCAATAAATAGGGAATATAATTAACTGCAAGATTGCAAAGATTTTTATCAAATACTAATTGAAAATATTAGCTTTGATAAGCTAACTATAACCTATATGAAACCTATTATTTTAATGTCCGCTTTGGTGTTTGCCAAAGCAGTAGCTATTGCCCAACCCTCGCCTGTTAAGATAAACGAAGGCTTATTACAAGGCACTACCGAAAATGGATTAACTATTTACAAAGGCATCCCCTTTGCCGCGCCGCCTGTGGGCGAGTTACGCTGGCGTGCACCGCAACCTACTGCAAAATGGGCCGGTATACGCAATGCAGATAAATTTGCACCAGGCCCAATACAGGGTGGCAACCCTCCTTCCGGCAAAAGCGAGGATTGTTTGTACCTGAATGTATGGTCGCCGGCCAAAGCAGCTAATGAAAAATTGCCGGTATTGGTATGGATATATGGTGGCGGATTTAATGCAGGTGCTACTTCCGAAAGTAATTATAACGGCGCTAACCTGGCCAAAAAAGGTGTAATACTGGTATCCGTAGCCTACCGTGTTGGGCAGTTGGGATTTTTATCTCATCCCGACTTAAGCAAAGAAAACCCAAATAAGGTATCAGGTAATTATGGCTTATTGGATATGATTGCCGGGTTAAAATGGATAAAACAAAACATAGCAGCCTTTGGCGGCGACCCCAATAAGGTAACCATATTTGGCGAATCTGCCGGTGGTATTGCCGTAAGCCAGCTTTGCGCATCACCTTTAGCTAAAGGACTTTTTAGTGGTGCCATATCTGAAAGCGGTGGCTCATTTGGGCCTTCACGCTCAACCACGTTCCCCGGTGAAAACATGAGGCGCCTGGCTGACGCAGAGGCCGCAGGCGAAGCTTACGCTAAAGGTGTAGGATTTAATTCAATAGCCGACCTTAGAAAAGTAGACGCAGATAAATTACCTGCCGTACGCGGTTTGGCCTGGCCAATAGTTGATGGTTATGTAATACCTGATGACCAGTACAAACTATACGAAGCCGGCAAATACAATGAAACACCTATTTTGGTGGGTTACAATTCTGACGAAGGTGCCAGCTTCTCACCACCAAAAACCGTGGATGACTATGTATCGGGCGTAAAAAGCAGGTACGGAAAATTTGCAGATGAATTGATCAAGGCCTACCCTACAGATAATGGGGTTGTAGGTAAAACAGCCCGTGATTTGGCCCGTGATGCCGCCTTTGGCTGGCAGACCTGGGCATGGGCAAACCTACAGGCCAGTAAAGGCAAATCAAAAGTGTTTTATTACTACTTTGATCAGCATCCTGATTACCCTGTGGGTTCACCAAAAGCCGGTTCGGGTTCGCCACATGGCCAGGAAGTAGCCTATGTGTTTGGCGTACTTAACCCAAATAATCCACAAACAACTAAAACTGACTTGGAAATATCAGACCAAATGGGCACATACTGGACTAATTTTGCTAAATATGGCGACCCTAACGGTCCGGGCGTAGCCAAATGGCCGGAGTTTACTAAAGCCAACCCTACGGTTATGTATTTTAATCAAAAGGCCTATGCCGGCCCGGTACCGAGCGAATCTTCGTTAAAAGTATTAGATGAATATTTTAAATGGAGACGTACACCTGAAGGTGCTGCTTGGGCTAAATAGTGTTTATAATGAAACTAATATAAAAAAGCCTCCTGAAACCAGGAGGGCTTTTTTATTTTCAGCTTTTACGCTGATGTGATATTATGTAATTATAAATTACTCAATTTTACCTCGCAGTAACTTAGCGCATGGGCACAAAAAATCTAACAAAATACTATTTAGCAGCCATAACCGCATTTGCTATATGGGGATTTTTCAGTTTAGTTTTAAAACCCCTGCATCAGTATCCATCGTTAGATATATTATTTTATCGGGTGTTTCTATGCGCCATATTAATGCTTTTGCTAACCTTTACAGTAAAACGAAGTGTACTGCATGATAATATTCAAATATTTAAAACGCTATCCGCAAAAGCAAAAAAACGTATTATACTGCTCAATACAGCCAGCGGACTTTTATTAACCGGAAATTGGTTCTTTTTTATTTATGTAATGAACCATATCAGCGTAAAAGCGGCATCATTGGCATATTTGGTTTGCCCGGTGATCACAATACTTATAGCTTACGTATTATTGAAAGAGAAACTAACTAAGCAGCAATGGGTGGCTATTGCTTTAAGCACTGGTGGTTGCTTGCTACTTTCCTTTAATCATATAATTGACTTGGTTTTCAGCCTTGTTGTGGGTGCATCGTATGCTCTATATTTGGTTATCCAGCGAAAAAACACCGGGTTTGATAAGTTCTTGGTACTTACCTTTCACATTGTATTTTCAGCCATTTTACTTTTACCGTTTTACCCTTTCTTTAGTGGTAGTTTACCCACTAGTACTAAGTTTTATACTTACGTAAGTATAATTGCAATAATGTTTACTATAGTGCCACTGTTTTTAAATTTATTTGCATTAAAAGGCCTTACTTCATCAACCACGGGTATGCTGCTAAATACTAACCCTATAATTGGATTTTTGCTTGCTATAACCGTTTACAACGAAAAAATTGACCTTATACAGATCTTGGCCTATACGGTTATCTTTTTTTCGGTTATCATTTTTAATATCCGTTTTAGCAAAAAAGAAGCGCCTCAAGTGGCCGAAGTTGGCTGTAATTAACTTTGAGCTACGTTTAAATGGCGGCAATGTCGCAAACTTTTCTTCAGCAAATTCGTTATTTATAGTCACTCAAAACTAGAATCATGAAAAAGATACGCCCGTGTTTATGGTTTGACAACAATGTTGAAGAAGCAGCACAGTTTTATACCTCCGTATTTAAAAACTGTAAAGTTTTACGTACAAGTTATTATACAAAGGACTCTCCCGGTGTGGAGGGGAGTATATTAACCATTGAATTGGAAATTGAAAACCAGCAGTTTATTTTATTAAACGGCGGGCCACAATTTAAATTTAACGAATCGATATCCTTCGCTATTGAAGCAAACACCCAGGAAGAGATAGATTATTACTGGGAAAAACTAATAGCCAACGGTGGCGAACCATCGCAATGCGGATGGTTAAAAGATAAATTTGGCTTATCATGGCAGGTATCGCCGGCAATTTTAGATGAATTAATAACAGGTGATGACCGCGATAAAGCTAAACGAGCTATGGATGTTATGATGAAGATGAGCAAGATCATAATAAAGGATATTGAGGAAGCAGTAAAAGAATAATATTATGAGAAAAATAATTGCTTGCGAATTTTTAAGTATGGACGGCGTAATTCAAGCACCCGGTGGTCCACAGGAAGATACAAGCGGTGGATTTAAATGGGGCGGCTGGACAGTTCATTATTGGGATGATATTATGAACGAAGCCATGACCAAACAATTAGCCGATCCTTATGACTTATTGTTGGGGAGATTTACCTATGATATTTTTGCAGCACATTGGCCATACCAAGAAAATGACCCAATGGCAGATGCACTTAACCGTGCTGAAAAGTTTGTGGTATCTACTAAAGTTATTAATTTACCATGGGAAAATTCTACCTTAATACAAGGCGATGTAATAAAACAACTAAAAGCCATTAAAAACCAGGACGGCCCTGACCTGGTAATATTTGGTAGCGGTAAATTAGTCCAGTCTTTATTAGAAAATCAATTGGTTGATTTATTGCACGCATGGATATTCCCCATAATACTAGGTAAAGGCAAAAAACTGTTTAGCGATATGGGACCTGCAGCGCAATGGAAACTAATTAATAGCATTACGGCCACCACAGGTGCTATTATAAATAGTTACATACCCGATGGTGAAGTTAAAACCGGCGAAATGGAAGGTATTAAAACAAGTGATGCCGAATTGGCACGCAGGGAAAAGGTAAAAAGAGAAAATCCATAAAATAAAAAGCCTGATCCGTTTTAGATCAGGCTTTTTTATTTACACTTAATATTTAATCCAACTTATAAGCCTCTATTGAATTAGCCGAAAAAGTAGGTACATAAACAATTTTAGTTTTTGCATCATAACCAATATCAGCAGTTTTGCGGTTTTTGGTGGTATGGGTATCTAACAAAACTTCTTTAGTACCATCTGCTTTTACATAATACAACCATCCGGCCCATGCGGTAACTAAAAAATCACCGTTGCCAATTGGCTCAACACCATCGCCGCCATTTTCAAGTGTAGCGAATTTGGATTGGTTTTTAGCTGCATCAGCAACTATAACTGCGTTATTGGCTAATATATATAATTTATCTCCTATCGCTTTAATGCCATTTATACCTCTTAAGCCTTCCAGATATAAACTGGGCACATCTTTCTCTATTTTAAACACGCGTGCATTTTGTGAGTCGGTGGCATAAATTACACCCTTGCTATCAACTGTAACATCATTCAGTCCAACCGCGTCAGCAATTGTTATTTTATGATCTATTTTATTTTTGCTGATGCTAATTACTACCACATCCTTTATATCAGCTACGTATAACCAATCGCCGTTTACAGCCAAGCCCTTAGGTGCGTCCAAACCGGTTATCCATTTAGCGTTTTTAATTTTACCATTCATATCTAATGTGCCAATAGCCCCATTGCCATCTTTGGTCCATGGCTGACCATTAATTTGCGAGGTGTATATGGTGCCATTATAAGGTATTACGGACTCAGGAACCAAAAGAGTAGTATCACTTTCCCATAATTTGGTCAGTTTGTGTTGCGCATTAACAGATGTTGCGGCAAGCAATGCCGTTCCGCATAAAAATAATTTAAATAGTGTTTTCATGAGTTTAATGTTGTTGGTTAAAACTTATTTAAAGGTTTAAACAAACTTACAAATTATTAGCTATTGATATTTTAAAGTAATTAATAAGATACATTAAGCTTTTTACTTCTTAAAATTATCTTACTATTTTGCGCGAAACAAAGTCTACCAATTATTATGCGTAAAATATCTTACATCATATTGCTATTCATAGCTTCTCCCATATTCGTTTTTGGCCAGATTACCGAACACACTGCCTGGATGAGTATTTTTAATAACATCAAATTTACTGACCGCTGGAGTTTACAATTAGACGCGCAATTCCGTTCGGCAGATGATGTAAAATATTTACGTAACTTTTTATTCAGGCCGGCAGCTATTTATACTATCGACAAAAAAAACAATATTGGATTAGGATATGCTTTATTTGATAGTAACGGACCGGCTCCATCTGTAACCCTTTCTGAAAATCGGATTTATGAGCAATACACACATACTGAATCATTAAAAGCAATATCATTTACTAATCGTTTAAGGTTTGAACAACGATTTGTTGAGAAGACACCCAACAATGTTGCTTTTTCGCAGCGTTTCAGATATTTTTTACGAGTAGTACTGCCTTTAACTAAACAAGAAACTACCTTTAAAAAGGGTATTTATACTGCTTTACAAGATGAAATATTTATTAATGTACACAATAAAAACCTTGTAAACGGTAGTTTATTTGACCAAAACCGTGCTTATGTAAGTTTAGGTAACAGGTTCAGTTCAAAGTTTGATATGGAAATAGGTTATATGAATTTGTTTCAAAAACGCTCAACAACTGATTTGAGAAACAACGTTATACAGCTGGCTTTTTATACCCGGTTTTAGTTATTAGCAAATCCAATACGCAAAGCTATTACCTGCTCTACAGAACGTGGACTTCTTCAACTTGGATAATAATTTGATACGGCCTTCCGTTGCCCCAAATTGGGCACTAACTAATATAGTTGGCATTAGAATATAAATGCAATTAAATGCATTTTATACCTCTAAAATTAAGCTATATTTTATTTATTACACAATAATTAATAAAAGTAACTTTCTTGTTGCTATAAGCAGGAATTACGTTTAAAATAATAAATTAAAACTACATTTAAGGAGTTGCGTATAACTAACCACTGCGCACATAACCAATTGTATAACTTAATTTCAAAACGGCTTCGTATACCAGTATACTTTTTGGTAACCGGCATATTATGGGGATTACTGAGTAATCCGATAATTACGTTATTTTTTGAGCATTTAGATCCTGCTACAATTAACACATTAAGGAGTTTAAACAACTTTGTGTTTGTTATAGTTATTTCAATCATATTATATATTGAAATAAGTAACCAGCAAAAGAAGCTTGAGCAATCTGAAGAACAATACCGAGAGTTATTCGAGTCCAATCCAAACCCAATGTGGATTTATGCTATTGAAACTTATAGATTTATTAAAGTAAACAATGCAGCTTTAGATAAATATGGCTATTCTCATCATGAATTTTTAAAGAGAACGATATTTGATATCCGTCCGGAACGCGATCATGCTAAATTGAAAAATTTTATTTCCCGAGCTGAAGATAACATCAAAAATTCGGGTATATGGGAACACCTTAAATCAAATGGCGAAAGCATCATGGTATCAATTACCTCTCATGGTATGATATTTGAAAATAAAAAATGCAGGGTTGTTATGGCTACCGATATTACAGAATTGCTGGATAAGGAGCGAAAACTACAGGAAGCCAATCAACAAATTAAAAACAGTAATGATATACTACTCAATGTTGCATGGTCAAATTCGCATGAATTAAGAAAACCCCTTTGCTCAATGCTTAGTTTGGTTGACTTATTAAAAGAAACCACAGTCGAGCAGGAAAGAGCGGAATACATCCATCTTTTACAACAATGTACCCAAGAAATGGATGATATCACCCAGAAAAACAATAATGAATTAAACGCTATTAGCGTATAATTAACTTACCTGGAACTTTTCGCGATATTCAGATGGAGTCATCCCTACTTTTTTTCTAAACACTTTTCTAAATGCTTTAGGATCATTATAACCTGAGTTATAAATCACCTCCATCATTTGCTGACTTGTTTGCTCCAATAATTTTTTAGCGGCCTCTATACGGGTTTGCTGCAAGTATTCAATGGGTGTAATGCCGGTTACCTGTTTAAAACGGCGCACTATATTCCTTCTACTTGACGGGATATCCTTAATGATCTCTTCAATAGTTTCAGCATCATTGTATCGGCTTTCAATTTGCTGCTGGGCCCTGGCTACCAACTCATCATGATGATTATGAGACGGCTGGAAAGTACTAAAATATGACTGATTATCCCTATCCATATCAATAGCGAATATTTTAGCAGCCTTTATGGCCATATCTCGTCCACAATGTATCTCTATAAGATGTAGTAATAGATGGAATGTTGAGGTGGCTCCACCGCTGGTATATAGCCTGCCGTCTTCTGTCAAAGTTTTATCTGACCTAAGTTTCACATCAGGAAATGCCGCCGCAAAACCATTACATGCATCTACATGAGTGGTGGCAGTTTTTCCATTTAACAATCCGGTTGATGCCAGTAAAAAGGCTCCGGTACAAAAAGTAGCTATATGTGCGCCTTCCTGATACTTTTGTATAAGCCATGGAATATATACCCGGTTTTCATGAATAGCATTTTTTATATCATCTGTATTGAAAGATGGCACTAATATTAATTCTATACCTTCTGCTTCATGAATTGGTTTAGCTGTAAAATTCATCACTT
Organism: uncultured Mucilaginibacter sp.; assembly: GCA_964611565.1. GTDB lineage: Bacteria > Bacteroidota > Bacteroidia > Sphingobacteriales > Sphingobacteriaceae > Mucilaginibacter. Next base: position 40,556 of record CAZTAU010000001.1, read on the forward strand.
TATCTATCTGCTCATACTTATCGGTTTGATTGTACAGTAGTGATATATTAAATGGCTGCGGCTTTTCCGCTTTGGTATAAAATTTATTAACTGTATCAAATACATCCAAAATGGCGGCTATGCTGAGCAGCCGATAATGCCTGGGTAATAAAAGTCCTAAATGTATCATGGTAAATGGAAAATTAAATCAAATTTAATAATTTTTGTCGCAAATGCCCCCTAACTATGACTTTTACAACCATTAAGAAATTTTATTATAGCTCCTACCTTTATTAAAAAACATACTACAATGAAAAAGGAAGAATTAATAGCTGATATTGAACAAACCATAAATTGGTTAACCAAATCAATTGACCCGGAAACTTATAATAAAGTTCCGTTTGAAGGTAGCTGGACTGCCGGGCAAGTTGTAGAACATGTAAATATGGTGGGGATGGGTTTTATTCACCTATTGAATGGTAATACTGTGGCAACTATCAGGCCTGTGAATGAGCATGTAGACCGAATTAAAACCATGTTTTTAAATTTCGACTCAAAAAATATTGCTTCGCCAAACCTCATTCCGGCAGCCGGTGATTATGATTTGCAAGATCAGTTAGCTAAACTGGAAGATATAAAATCAACCATAATTACTGCTGTAAATACTTTAGATTTGGATATGACTTGCCTTGGTTTTGACATACGCACTTTTGGGTATTTAACACGTCTGGAAGCAGTTTACTTTTTCCTGTTTCATACCAAAAGGCATGCACACCAGTTACAAAACATAGTTAAATCATTATCTAAATATCAATTTCAATCTTAATTAAAAACATCATGGCACAAATTAATCCGTATTTGAACTTTCCGGGTAACACCGAAGAAGCATTTAACTTTTATAAATCCATATTTGGTGGCGACTTTGCAATGATACAACGCTTCGGCGACACCCCCGAAGCAGGCACTGTTGCAGAAGAAAATAAAAACAAGTTAATGCATATAGCTTTACCAATAGGTAATAATGTTTTAATGGCTACAGATGCTGTTGGTGACATGTGTACCACTCTTAAGCCGGGAAACAATATCTCTTTATCAGTACACACCGATAGCAAAGAAGAAGCTGATAAAATTTTTAGTGGTCTTTCCGCAGGTGGTACTGTTAAAATGCCCATGGAAAACACCTTTTGGGGTTCCTATTTTGGTATGGTTGACGACAAATTTGGCATTCAGTGGATGATAAGCTTTGATAAAATGTAATATTAAAAAAATCTCTAAACCTTATAACAAACAAAACCCTCCCGAAATCGGGAGGGTTTTGTTTTGTGCTATTTGTTAGTTGTTCACCACAGCCCAATAGGCTTTTTTACGTTGTCCGTTAACATCAAACAATAGTGGGTATGCTTTAAGTTGCACCGGTGGGCTAGGTATTGGGTCGCCTGCCGAACCACCGGCACGGCCATCTAACCAACTCCCTCTGTCTGACACATTCCAAAATGTAACCGAGTTAATATGTTTTTTATATTGTCTAAAAATATCAAATACCATTTTATACTTGGCAATTTGGTTAGCCTCTGCTTCAGGGGTAAAACCCGGGTCAAGCAATGGCTTACCCGGAATAAGCTCTGCGGGCTTTGCATGTACCGTGATATCTAATTCGGTAACTTGTATATCTAACCCTAATGATACCACTTGATCTAACGCTGTACGTATTTGTTCTTCAGACGGTCTGCCTACTGTCCAATGTGCCTGGAAACCTACCCCATCAATTGGCACTTTATCGGCTTTTAGTTTTTTTAGCAGTTTGAAAATTTTCTCACGTTTATCGGGGCGCTCACTGTTAAACTCATTATAGTACAGTTTAGCACTGGGATCAGCCTCATGAGCAAACCTAAAAGCGGCTTCAATATACTCGGGGCCGCCAAATGCTTCCAGCCATTTAGTATCGCGATACATTTTATTTGCGTCAGTGTTAGCTTCCTCAATAGCCTCGTTCACTACATCCCATGCATAAAACTTCCCTTTGTAGCGGTTCATTATCGTGAAAATATGCGTTTTTAAACGTTGCAATACTAATTCTTTACTAGCAGGCTTTCCATCCGGCCCGGTAAACATCCATTCGGCGTTTTGCTTATGCCATAGTAAATTATGGCCGCGTATTTTAATTTTATGTCTTTCGGCAAAGGCTACTATATCATCAGCGTTTTTCCAGTTCCATCTATCCTCTGCAGGATGAATAACGCCTACCTTCATGTCATTTTCAGCTGTTAGGCTATTGAACTCCCTAAGTATTAAAGCTGAGTCTGTTCTTATCGACCTTGAACTAACCGCCACGCCCATCAGGAAATCATTTTTAAAATAATCTTTCAGGCCTTTGCTCAAATCAGCTTGTGGCGTAGTATTTGGCACAGATGAAACAGCGGCAGTTTGCTTTGAGGTACATTGTGAAAATGATAATACAATAGCGAAGCCTGCAATTAAAGCAATACTTTTATTACATTTTTTATATAAGTAGTTCATGGTCTAAATATTAATTGATTATAATTTATATCACTTGTTAACTACTGCCCAATAGACTTTTTTACGTTGTCCGTTTACGTCAAACAATAATGGATACGCTTTACGCACTGTACGCGGGCCGGTTGTTGATGCAGCTGCGCCACCTGTGCCGCGGCCATCTAACCAACTATTTCTGTCGCTTACATTCCAAAATGTAACACTACTAATATGCTTTTTATACTCTTTTAAAATATCAAATATCATTTTGTATTGAGCTATCTGCCTGGCTTCTACTTCAGGTGTGTACCCCGGGTCAACATCGGGTGCAGTCGGAGTAGGCGGCATGGCAGCCACCGACGGTGGTGCACCTGCTGCAGGAGCTGTACCCGGAGGACGTGCACCAGCCGGCCGTTGTGGTACACGTACATCTACGTCAACCTCGGTAAATTGCACATCTAAACCTAACGATATTATCTGATCTAAAGCTGTACGTAATTGGGCAGCAGTAGGAATAGTTAAAGTCCAGTGCCCTTGGAAACCTACCCCATCAATTGGTACTTTATTGTCTTTAAGCCTTTTAACCACTTTGAAAATTTTCTCACGTTTTGCCGGGCGTTCGCTACTATAATCATTATAGTACAATTTAGCTTTAGGGTCGGCTTCATGTGCAAACCTGAAAGCCGCGTCTATAAACTCAGGGCTTTGGAATATACCCCAAAATTGGCTTGGTTTCTGGGTTTTGGTTATGTCTGTGCGATAGATAATTGTCGAATCCTGGGTATCATCAATTGCCTCATTCACCACATCCCATGCATAAATTTTTCCTTTGTAGCGACCCGCTACTGCAAAAATATGGTCTTTTAAACGCTTCAATAATAATTCTTTACTGGCTGGTTTGCCATCAGGGCCAACAAACATCCATTCGGCTGCTTGTGTATGCCAAAGTAAATTATGTCCGCGTATGCCCATCTTGTGTCTTTCAGCAAAGGCTACAATATCATCAGCATTTTTCCAGTTCCAGGTGTTTTCTGCAGGATGAATAACACCCATTTTCATATCATTCTCGGCAGTTACACTATTAAATTCTTTGATAATCAGGGCAGAATCTGTTCTAATTGATCTTGACCCAACCGCTACTCCCATTAAGAAATAATCTTTAAAATAATCCTTTAATCCCTTATTTGGATCATTTTGCGGAGTTAGGTTTGGAGTTACTGAAGCTAAAGCTGTAGTTTGTTTGGGAGTACTGGAAACCGCTGCAGTTTGCTTTGGTGTACATTGTGTGTAAGATAATACTGTTGTGCATACTCCTGCAAAAAGGACGATATTCCTCCTGTAAGTTTTAAGTAAATGTTTATTCATGAATATAATTGGTTGCTTGGTTTGAAATTTAAATTTAACACTATTTAAATTTCATAAGCAGAGACTATTGTCACTTTTTTGATAGGGAGCAAATAAAAAGCCCCCTGAGTTTTCAGGAGGCTTTCTACTTAGCTATAAAAAATTATTTGTTAACAACGGCCCAATATGCTTTTTTACGATTTCCGTCAACATCAAACAACAATGGGTAAGCTTTACGTGGTATACGTCCGGCAGTTGATGTTGCTGCTCCACCACCTTGGGCACGGCCATCTAACCAGCTTGATCTGTCAGTAACGTTCCAAAAAGTTACGCTGCTAATATGTTTTTTATACTGTTTCATCACATCAAACATTTTTTTGTATTGCGCAATTTGTAATGCCTCCAGTTCTGCTGTATAACCAGGATCAACCGGAGTTGTTGCAGGCGCTGTTGTGGCACCGGCAGCAGGCGCAGCATTTGGTGTTAACGCTGCTGGCACTCGTATATCAATATCCAATTCAGTAAACTGTACATCTAAACCTAATGATATGATCTCGTCTAAGGCAGTACGCAATTGCTGAACTGTTGGATTGTTAACTTTCCAATGCGCCTGAAAACCCACTCCGTCTATAGGTACGCCTTTATCCTTTAAATTTTTTACCAGTTTATATATCTTACGATGCTTAGTGTCACTTTCGCTGCTATAATCATTATAATACAATTTAGCTTTAGGGTCAGCCTCATGTGCATAACGGAAAGCCGCTTCAATAAACTCGGGGCTTTTAAATAAATTCCACCAAGGGCTGCCTGTACGATAGATCACCGTTGAATCCGCACCGTCCTGAACAGCTTCATTCACTACATCCCAGGCGTAGATTTGTCCTTTGTAACGTCCCACAACTGCATGAATATGATCTCTTAAACGTTGAAGTACCAACTCCTTGCTTGACGGTTTACCATCAGGCGCGGTAAACATCCACCTTGCATCCTGGCTGTGCCATAGTAAATTATGACCACGTACGGCAATATTATGTCTTTTGGCAAAAGCCATAATAGCATCGGCATTTTCCCATTTCCAGGTATCTTCAGTAGGATGTAAAACACCCGGTTTCATGTCGTTTTCAGCAGTTAAGCTATTAAACTCCTTTATGATCAACGCGGAATCGCGATTTATGGATTGTCTTGCTACCGCAACACCTACTTTAAAGTATTTTCCCAAATAATCCTTTAAGCCTTTATTAGGATCATTTATCGGTGTTGTATTTGGTACGGCTGATATAGACTCACTTTGTTTTGGTGAGCATTGTGTTAAGGATACAACTGTAACTGCGGCTGCTGCAACAATTATCGTGTTCCTTCTAAAATTTTTTAGTAGGTATTTATTCATGGTAATAACTGGTTAATTGGTTTTGAGTGTATAAATCTAATATATAAAAAAAATATAACCTGCGAGATATTGTCACTTTTTTGATAGATAAGTCTGTTTGTTAAGTGCTTTATTCTGTAATTAAGTATTTTAACAAAAAACACCAATTTTATGAGACCAATTTTTATCCTCCTAACAATATTCATTACTACCAATGCATTAGCGCAAACAGATTCATTACGTGCTGCTGTTTACAAGCCTGGTACAAAAACCCAGCGTATAGGCAATGTAGAAAAAAGACAAATACTATCAGGAACCACGCTTGATGTTAAACATTTTGAGGTTTACACCTTAACCCTTCCGGCAGGAAAAAAATACACTTCAACTGCCGCCGATAGCAAAGTTGAGCAGTTAATAATTATTAAAAGCGGTATAGTTAATGTTACCCTGCATGACAGCACCAAAACTGTTGGACCGGGTAGCTTAGCCTTAATATTGGCAGGAGACAAGATTAGTTTTGAAAACAAATCGAATGAGCCGGTAAGCTGGTATGTGTTAAACTACCAGACAAGCATGGAGAATTTAAAACGTGGCCATGATGCCGGTCCCTCATTTTTAAAGGATTGGAATACCCTTAAAGTTACCAAATCAGCTAACGGAGAAAGGCGTGATCTATATGACCGCCCAACTACTATGTTTGAGCGTTTTGACGTGCATGCAACCGTATTAAACAATGGCAGAAACAGCCATGAACCACATACCCACCGTGCCGAAGAATTAATATTAATGATAAATGGCGAATGCCAATTTCAAATTGGCCAGGAAAAATTTATGGCGCATAATGGCGACGCGGTTTTAATGGGATCAAAGGTATTACACGCGGCGCAAAACAATGGCACGACACCTTGCGGTTACTATGCTATACAATGGCATTTGTTAAAAGGAAACTAAGAATATATAACCATAAAAAAGCCCCGTTATTAATGGGGCTTTTTTTATGCTTTTTCTTCAACTACCTTTTCTATCCGCTTATCAGGTATAAACCAAATACATGCAACGGTTACATATAAAGCGAAGCTGATCCAGGTATTTATCCAGGCAAAAGCTATTGCAGTTAGGTATAAAACTATTGATATTTTTCCTTTCCAGTCTTTTCCTAATGCGTTTGCTAATAATGAGCCCGATCCTTCATGCCTTACCAACATGAGCATCAATATAGTATAAGCTATGGCATTCATTAACATCACAACACCATACATAGCTACCGCGGCAGGCGATTGAAAATGACTTTCGCCCATCCAGGCAGTAACAAATGGTATCATGGATAGCCAGAATAGCAAATGCATATTAGCCCACAATATACCGCCGTTTATTGACTTTATAATATGCATAGTATGGTGGTGGTTATTCCAGTATATGCCTACATATATAAAGCTCAAAACATAGTTAATAAAAATAGGCAAAGTGGGCTTTAAAGCGGCCAAATCATGGCCATGAGGTACTTTTAACTCCAATACCATAATGGTGATGATAATGGCTATTACACCATCACTAAACGCTTCTAAACGGCCTTTGCCTATGTGTACATTACCCATGCTTAAAAATCAGAATAGCTTGTAGGGTGTAAAAATATTTGTTCATTTTTTTGAACGTTACCTTTGTACTCAGGCTTCGCTGAAAGCACTTTCCAATCAGCGTTTGCCTGAAATGCTTTCCAATGTTCATCCCTGTCCTCTTTACTGTTATAGGTAGTTAAATACATTAAATTGGGCATACGGCTGCCTGCTATAACCTGCGCATAAAATACACCGTTGGCATTTATCTGCTTAAAAATAGCCACCTCCGGTCCAAACATTTCTACTTTGTTAGCGTGTATCTTTTCTGTACCGCTTTCGTAGCTGCGTAATTCATAAAAGCGATCGGTTTTATTGGCCGTTAATTTTGGCAAATCAACAGTTGGAGCATGTTCAAAAGCTCTTAATAAAATGGTTTCAATACGCACATAAGGTAAGTTAGCAACCGGGGCATCCAAGTAATCTTTACCTGTGGCCAAATACTGTTGGTCTTTCAATAATTTAGCCGGAGTACTTTCCAGTTCATCCATGGTTTTAAACGGTGTAAAAACATAAATTTTCCGGTCAGTAGTATCTGCTTCTGTTATGGGTTTAAAAACCCCAACATTTTTAATACCTAATTTATGCAATGCGGGCAAGTAGGCATTTTGCAAAAAGTTCTCAACCATGGCAACTTGCTTACTGTTTTTAAGGTGGTATACTTTAATTTGATAATAATACCTGTCGGCTGCATTAGCAGTAACGGTGGCACAAACACACAATACTAACAACACAATACCCCTCAATGGGCTAACATACTTTTTAAAAAATGATCTCATATAGATTTATAATTGGTTTATTTTATTCGTGGTAAACTTACGATGATTAATACAAAAACCGCGGTAACTAATTTCAACAAATTTGCATCAATCCCCAAACTCAAAGTTACAGCCAGCACCATTTGAAATATAATAGCACCCGCCAGTACTAAAACAAGGCTCATCCAAATAGAAGTGATATTAAACCAGCCAATAAAAGTTTCGGCAATAATAACTGAGCCGAGCCCTCCTATCACTATACCTATACCCATATTAATATCTGCAAAGCCTTGTAATTGGGTAATTAAGTAACCACTAACCGCAGTCAAAGCGTTAGCCATTGCCAAGCCGATGATCTTCATACGGTCGGTGTTTACACCTAATGCCCGTACCATAGTTTCGCTATTACCCGTAGCGCGCATGGCAATACCAAAATCCGTTTTTAATAAATAGCCTATTAACAGAGTAAGGATTAACACAAAAACAAGCAGGATAATAAGGGTATTTTGGTTGGCATCATCAACCAAATTAATAGCCGTAAATATGGATGAGGTATTGATTAATGGCAGATCAGATCTGCCCATAATCTCTAAATTAACAGAGTAGAGCGCCGTCATTACTAATATACCCGCCAGCAATGGGTTTACTTTTAATTTGGTATGTATAAGCCCCGTTATTGCCCCTGCTATACCGCCGGATATAATCGCCGCAGGCAAAATTAAATAACCCGGAAAATGGTGAATCAACATTACCGCTGTAACCGCAGCTCCCAAGGTGTAACTACCATCAGTAGTAATGTCAGGGATGTTAAATATCTTCATGGATATATAAATTCCCAACGCTATCCCCGAAAAACACAATCCTTGCAGTAAAGCGGTTAGGTAAAAGTCCATTATTTTACAGCTTCAAAATTTGGCGGAATGATAATATTGTATTTTTTCACTGCATCGGCATTATATACCCGCTTTCTCACCTTTACCATTTCCGTTTTTAATCCGTCAGTTTTATTGGTTTTTAAATATTGAGCGGCTTGCTTGCCTGCCTGGTATCCCCATTGATAAATATCGGCACCAAAGGCTGCTACCGCTCCCCTTTGCACTAAACCGGCTTCGCTGGTAAATATGGGTACATTTTTTTGATTGCAATTTTTCAGGATAGTTTCAAAGGCAGCGAACACCGTATTATCCGGGTTAGCAAAAAAGGCATCAATGTTTTTATTTAATAAAGCCAGCGTCACTAATTGCGCCTCGGCAGAGGAATTTAACGGTAATGCAATCAGCGTAATATTTAATTTATTAGCCAATCCCTTTATCCGCTCCATCGCATCTGCTGATTGCGGTTCGGATTGGTTATAAATCATCCCGATAACCAGCTTATCATTTTTAGGTTTGACCAATTTTGGGATGATAGAAAATGAAGTATCAATATAATTCAGGTCCTCAACAGCACCAAATAAATTAGCGGGGGCTTTACCGTTGGCATCCAACACATTCATACGTTCAGGTGTTGGCGATACCATTCCAAAAATGGGTATAGTTTTTGTTTTTTGCACAGCAGTAACTGATGATAGCGTGGTACAGGTAGCCAGTAAGTCAACAGGTTCACTTATAAAATAATTTACAATTTGTGTTAGCGTTGGTATGCTGCCCTGTGCGTTGCGATATTCAATTTTTAACGTTCCTTTCTTTTCGCTGAAACCATTTCTCATTAAAGCGTCTGTGAACCCGGTGCGTGCCTGTGCTATGGTGGCATCTTCAAAAGCATCAACAAAGCCAACTACCGGCACATTGCTTTTTTTTGTATTACATGATACCAGTATAATTAATAGTGTTACTACGGCAAATAAAGGTTTTATCAGCTTCATGATACTAAGTTATATATTTCGCTTAATTTTAACCCAACATGACATCTATAATATCAAAACTACCACAACTCGGCACAACTATATTTACCACCATGTCGGCATTATCAGCTGAAGTTGGTGCAATAAATCTTTCACAAGGCTTTCCTGATTATGAATGCTCACCCCAATTAATTGAACTGATCAACCAGGCCATGAAAGATGGCCATAACCAATATGCCCCCATGGCAGGTGTAATGACACTGCGCGAACAGTTGGCAAAAAAGGTAGAGAAATTACACTACAGCAAATATAACCCAGATACCGAAATTACTATTACTGCCGGTGGTACACAAGCAGTTTTTACTGTAATTAGCACCCTCATACACCCTAATGATGAGGTGATTATATTTGAACCGGCATTTGATTGTTACTCACCTGCGATTAAGTTAATGGGTGGAGTTGTAAAATCGTTAGAGTTGTCACCTCCCGATTATCGTATTGATTGGGATATGGTAAAAAAGCTAATAACCAACCGTACTAAACTGATCATTATCAACTCGCCGCATAACCCCACGGCTACCATTTTGCATGAGGATGATATTGAACAACTAAGCGCGATAGTGAAGAACCAGGATATATTTATTTTAAGCGATGAGGTTTATGAGCATTTGATATATGATGGCGAAACGCATCGTAGTATGGCCCGTTACCCTGAATTAAAGGAGCGCAGCTTTATTGTTGCCTCTTTTGGTAAACTTTTTCATGCTACCGGATGGAAGGTTGGCTACTGCCTTGCTCCTGCTTATTTAATGGCTGAATTTAGAAAAATACACCAATACCTGGTTTTTAGCGTTAATTCCCCTATGCAGCATGCTATGGCAAAGTATTTAGAAGATGAGCGTACTTACTTAGATCTCCCTGGATTTTTTCAGGAAAAACGCGATTATTTTCGTGCCGGTTTGGCACAAACACAATTTGATTTACTACCTTGCTATGGTTCTTACTTTCAATGTATTAAATATAAAAACCTAAGTAATGAAAATGATGTTGATTTTGCTTTACGATTGACCAGGGAGGCCAAAGTTGCCGTTATACCAACATCGGTTTTTTATACGCAGGCAACAGATCATCATGTATTGCGTTTATGTTTTGCGAAGAAGAAAGAAACTTTAGATACAGCAATTGAGAGATTAAGCAAACTTAAACCTTTGTAATAATAATACGTATTAGTTAAACTGCCGAACTTATCGAATTATGGATAATCTAAAAATAACCGTTTATCAAGGATACCTTTTTTGGGAAAAAATTGATAAAAACTTGCAAAACATAGCGTTGCGATTATCCGGCATACGTGAAAAAACCGATCTGATCATTTTACCCGAAATGTTTAATACCGGTTTTACCATGAACGCCGCCGAAATGGGCGAACCCATGAATGGTAAAACCATGCAGTGGATGGAAAATATTGCCAAGCAATATAATTGTGTGGTTATCGGCAGCCTAATTATCTCCGATAAAGGAAAACATTATAACCGTCTGATATGGATGCGTCCTGATGGTACTTATAAGCATTATGATAAGAGGCATTTATTTGGTTTAGGCAAAGAAGACGATACCTATTCGGCAGGTAGGAAAAAGCTGATAGTTGAACTAAAAGGCTGGAAAATTTGCCCTGTAATATGCTATGACCTGCGTTTCCCGGTATGGTTGCGTAATGTGAACCAAACTTATGATCTGTTAATAATTGTAGCCAACTGGCCCGAACGCCGTTCATTAGCCTGGCGCACATTAATACCTGCCCGTGCTGTTGAAAACCAATGTTATGTAATTGGCGTTAACCGTGTTGGACATGATGGTAATGAGATATACCACTCGGGCGATTCGACCTGTATTGACCCTAATGGCAACGTGGTATATTATAAACGTGATGAAGAGGATGTATATACCTTCTCTATCCTGGCCGATGAAGTTGCTTTAGCAAGGCGCGCTTTCCCTTTTTTAAAGGATGCGGATCAATTTGAAATAAAGGATTAATTTGCCCGAATCTATTATTAAAGTGATGAAAAATTTGCGGGGCGTTTTTATAATTCTTGTTCTATTTATTTTTTCTGCTGACTCATCAGCACAAAAGAAAAAAGATTATACCCAATTTATTGATCCGTTTATAGGTACGGGCGGTCATGGCCATACCTACCCTGGTGCCGTAGCACCTTTTGGCATGGTACAGTTAAGCCCTGATACACGCTTAACCGGTTGGGATGGTTGTTCGGGATATCATTATACTGACAGCGTAGTTTATGGCTTCTCACACACGCATTTAAGCGGTACAGGGATATCTGATTACGGTGACATCCTATTTATGCCTACAACCGGCGAACCCAAATTTAAAAACACTGAATATAGTTCAGGCTTTTCCAAGAAAAATGAAACTGCTTCACCGGGGTATTATAAAACCCATTTAGATAAATACAACATTGATGCCGAACTGACCGCGACTACACGTGTAGGTGTACATCAATATACTTATCTTACCAATCAGCAAGCCAATATTATAGTTGATCTGCAACACCGCGATCAGGTAATAGAATCATGGATAGAAGTTATTAACGATCACGAAATACGCGGTATGCGGCGCTCAAAAGCCTGGGCTAAGGATCAGTCAGTCTATTTTTACGCTAAATTCTCAAAACCGTTTAAATCTTATGTAATTGCTATTGACGACACACCCCAATCGGGCAAAAGCAAGGCAGAAGGTAAAAATATTAAGTTGGCTTTGCAATTTGGTTCTCCGGACGAGGTGATAGCCAAAGTTGGTATATCTTCAGTTAGTGCTGAGGGAGCATTGAAAAATTTGGATAAAGAAGTGTTCGGTTTCGATTTTAAGCAAATAGTAAAAAATGCTAAGGCTACTTGGAATAAAGAGCTGTCAAAAATTGAAGTTGAAGGTGGCGCGCCTGATGCTAGCGACCAGGCGATAATGGATATGCCGTCAAATTATAACCCTTTGGCTACCCAGCCCAGATCAACCAAAAAAGATAAAGCACTCAATCAAAATAAACTCAAACTGATTACCTTTTATACCGCTTTGTATCATTGCATGCTGGCACCCAATATTTATAATGATGTGGATGGTCAATACCGTGGACTGGATCAAAAAATACATACCGCACAAGGTTTTAACTATTACACGGTTTTTTCTTTGTGGGATACCTTCAGGGCAGAGAATCCATTGTTAACCTTAATTGACCGCAAACGCACAACAGATTTCATCAAATCCTTTTTAGTGATGAATGAACAGGGCGGCACATTACCTGTGTGGCCATTAGCCAGTGATGAAACCTTTTGCATGATCGGTAACCATTCGATCCCCGTTATTGTAGATGCTTATGCAAAAGGCATACGCGATTTTAATGCCGAGGAAGCTTTTGCTGCGATGAAAACCGCGGCTAACCGCAATCAGTTTAGCTTTGATAAATATGCTAAAAGTGGATTTGTGCCGATTGAAGAACCGGAGTCTGTATCAAAAACCTTGGAGTATGCTTATGATGATTGGTGCATAGCTCAAATGGCCAAAATGCTGGGTAAGCAGCTTGATTATAGCATTTACATTCAACGTGCGCAAAACTGGAAGAATATTTATAACAGCCAAAACGGTTTTATGCAGGCTCGTAATAAAAATGGCACATGGTACGCTCCTTTTGATGCGACCGAGATCAATAAAAACTATACTGAAGGCAATGCATGGCAATATGCATTTGCTGTACCACATGATGTACAGGGATTGGTTAGTAGTATGGGTGGGAAAGCCAATTTTGAAACCAAGTTGAACGAACTGTTTACCACTACAGCTAAAGCGTCCGGAAAAAAACTGGATGATTTTACCGGGTTAATTGGCCAGTACGCGCATGGTAATGAGCCAAGCCACCACATGGCTTACCTGTTTAACTTTACCGACGAACCGGATAAAACCCAATATTATATTCATAAGATAAGAAATGAAATGTATAGTGCTAAACCCGATGGCTTATCAGGCAATGAAGATTGCGGGCAAATGTCGGCCTGGTATGTAATGAGCGCATTGGGTATATATAATATCGCACCCGGCCAGCAACAATATTTAGTTGGTTTACCACAATTTGCAAAAGCGGTGGTAAATTTAGAAAATGGCAAGAAGTTTACCATCCTAAATTCAGGTGCTATTGTAAACCGCGATAACATTTATTTGCAGGGAATTAACCTCAATAAAAAAGCCTACAATAAATTGTATATCAACCATAGTAGCATTGAAAATGGAGGCGAGTTTGAAGTATTTACAGGTAGACTAGCTAATAAGTTATTTACACAGGACCTGGAAAAGCCTACATCAGAAATTACCGATAACTTAATCGTAGCCAATCCTTATTTTGTAGTACTACAAACTTTTGCACCACCTGTGGCGGTTGAGATACACACTAATGATGCGGATGCAAAAATTTATTACACCATTGATGGGTCTACTCCTACCTCATCATCAACGCTTTATAGTAAACCTATACCTACACCAGCCAATACCATTATTAAAGCTATAGCTGTTAAAAATGGTAAAAGCAGTTTGGTAACAGAACATAAACCTTAATATATGGCATATAACGAAAAACTGGCCAATAGGATACGCGAGGCTTTAGTTGGCCAACCAGATGTGGAAGAAAAGAAAATGTTTAAGGGACTTTGCTTTATGGTAAATGGCAAAATGTGCCTTTGTGCCAGCGGTGATGAAATGCTTTGCCGTATTGGGCCCGATATATTTGAACAGGCTTTAGAAACCAACGGCTGCCGTGGTATGATACGCAATGGTAAACCATTAAAAGATTTTGTATTTGTCGGCCCAGAAGCAATGCGCACACAGCAGCAGTTTGATTATTGGGTAAATGCTACTCTCGCTTTTAATCCACGAGCTATGGCAACCAAAAAGAAATAGAGACGCAAAATGTTACGTTTCTACGTTGTAATGTAATTAAATTGTTAAAACTGCGTTGATACGTAATTGTAATATGGTTTTAATTTTGAGCCAATAATTCACATCTTTACCGCATGTTCAGACGTCTGCAAAACAAGTACCTAAGAATCCTAGTCTTCTTTATATATGGTGTAATCATTCTTTTTTGTGCAATTGAATTAAACTTTTTATGGCTATTTGGCTATTCGCCTGATATGCAAGACATTAAACGGCCACCTTTAGCTGTGGGCTCGCAAGTATATTATGCAGACGGTAAGTTACTTGGCCAATACTATCGTGAAAATCGCTCGCCGGTTGATTATAAAGAGATCTCCCCTAACCTGATAAATGCTTTAGTAGCTACTGAAGATGTACGTTTTTACAAACATGGAGGTGTTGATTATTGGGGGTTTGCAGGCAGCGTGTTATCAACTGCTACAGGCGATAAACGCGGCGGTAGTACTATTACGCAACAACTGGCTAAAAACATGTTCTCTACCCGAAAAAGGAAATCGCAGGGATTGATCAGGTTTATACCATTGGTACGCACGATAGTTTTTAAATGTAAAGAATGGATAACCGCTTATAAAATTGAACATGTATATAACAAAAACGAAATCCTAACCCTATACTTTAATACGGTCCCGTTTGGCAACAATACTTTCGGTATTAAAATAGCTTCGCTGAAACTCTTCAATAAAACACCGGATAAGGTTAATCCTACCGAGGCGGCTACCCTGGTTGGTATGCTAAAGGCAACATCTACCTATAACCCTATTAATAACCCGGAAAAAGCTGTTGAACGCCGTAATGTGGTATTAGGGCAAATGGAGAAGTATGAATACATTACCAAGGCACAGTATGATTCCTATACCAAAAAACCTATTGGCCTTAATTTAACCTATGTGGAAAAAGATTATCATGGCGATTCATACCTGCGCCAGGCGGTTGAGCGATGGCTTAAACAATGGTGTACAGATAATAACTATGATCTGTATGAAGATGGGTTAAAAATATACACCACCATTGATTCCCGTTTACAGCAATATGCCGAAGAAGCCGTTGCCGAAAAAATGAAGTTGTTGCAAAGGCGCTTTAATAATCTTTGGGGTGATAAAAATCCGTGGCGTGATTCGAAAGGCAATGAGATAGTGAACTTTATACAAAAGGCCGAGCAGCGCTTACCTATTTATAAATTACTGAAAAAGAAATACAATGGTGATACTACATTAATTAACGCTTATTTTGAAAAGCCAAAAAGAATGAAGGTATTTACCTGGAATGGCGAAAAAGACACAACATTCTCCAGTATTGATTCAATAAAGTATTACGCCGGAATACTAAACACCGGTATGATGACCATTGAACCTTCAAGCGGAAAAATCAAGGTTTGGGTGGGTGGTATTAATCATAAGTACTTTAATTATGACCATGTTAACCAATCTAAGCGCCAGGCAGGTTCTACATTTAAACCGTTTGCTTATGTAACCGCACTAGATAACGGCTATACCCCTTGCGATAAATTTACAGATCAACGTGTGTCTATTAAATATACAGACGGTGGTCGCGAGCAGGTTTGGGAACCAAACAATGCCGATTGGAATTTTACCGGTTATGAAATGTCATTACGCTGGGCTATGGGAAAATCAGTAAACTCCATTACTGCACAAGTAACCGAGCAGGTTGGCTGGGACAAAGTGGTCGAATATGCTCATAAAATAGGTATTGAAAGCCCGCTAAAGGCCGTACCATCGGTGTCATTAGGCTCAAATGATGTATCTGTTTATGAAATGGTACGTGCTTACAGTACTTTCCTGAATAAAGGCGAAAAGATTGATCCGCTATTGGTTACTAAAATAACAGATCAGGATGGTAATACATTGGAAGAATTTACCTTAAAAAAGGAACGTGCATTAAGTGAAGAAACAGCATGGCTAATGCTATATATGTTTAGAGGCGGCATGGAAGAACCGGGTGGCACATCGCAGGCTTTATGGGAGTATGATTTATGGAGCAAGGGCAATCAAATAGGTGGTAAAACAGGTACTTCATCCGATTATGTGGACGGATGGTATATGGGTATCACTAAAGATCTGGTAACAGGTGTATGGGTTGGTGCCGATGACCGTAGTGTGCACTTTACAACTTCAGAAACCGGTGAAGGCTCACACACCGCATTGCCAATATTCGGCAGGTTTATGGAAAAAGTGTATCATGATCCTAAATCTGGGTATACATATGGACCCTTTCCAAAACCATGGTCAAAAATCACAAAACAATATGATTGCCCAACCCCACGATTAGCAGTAGACACGCTGGAAAATGATAGTTTGTTTTTAATTGAAAACGATACAGTAATGATATCACCACCGGCAGTTGTCCCCGAGTCTGCACCATGATAATAGGTTATTATAAAGGTATTTTTTAAATTAGCTTCCTAAAGCTTATCACCCAATATGAGTAAACTCTCCCCTGTTATTACTAAAGCCATAAAAAGCACTGTTCTTTTTATTGGTGTTTTAATAGTCTTTAGTTTATCTGCACAGGCACAATATTTTGGGCAAAATAAGGTCAGATATAAAAAACTTGATTTTAAAGTATATAAAACTCCCCATTTTGAAATATATCATTATTTAAAAAATGATAGCGCGATAAAGCGTTTCGCGCAGGAGAGCGAACTTTGGTATACCCTGCATCAACAAGTTTTCAGGGATACCTTTAATAAGGCTAATCCTATCATTTTATATGCTAATCACCCCGATTTTCAACAAACCACGGTGTTGGATGGCAGTATTGAAGTAGGTACAGGTGGAGTAACCGAGGGTATGAAAAACCGGGTTATTATGCCATTTATGGAAAACAACCAAATGACCCGGCATGTACTCGGTCATGAATTGGTACACGCTTTTCAATACCATGCGCTATTAAGCAAAGCCGATAATCCTTATGAGAATATAAACAACTTACCCTTATGGATGATAGAAGGCATGGCAGAATATCTGTCACTAGGAAAAAAAGATGCGTACACTGCTATGTGGATACGCGATGCTTATTTAAATAATGACATACCTACGGTAAAAGAGCTTAGTGAAAGTAACAAATACTTCCCTTACCGTTATGGGCAAGCATTTTGGTCATTCATCGGCTCTACTTATGGGGATACGGTTATAATGCCTTTCTTTAAAAACACGGCGCGTTTTGGTTTACAATACGGGGCTCGGCGTACGTTTGGTTATGACGATAAAACCCTTTCTACTTTATGGAAAAACTCCATTGAAGCTGCCTACAAACCATTTTTAAAAGATACCGTTCAAAAGCCTATAGGACAGGTTATTATTAATGATAAAAACTCAGGCAGAATGAACCTGGCCCCGGCACTAAGTCCTGATGGCAAATACCTGGCGTTTTTATCTGAGAAAAGTTTATTTGCTATAGATCTCTTCCTGGCAGATGCCAAAACGGGGCGAATCATAAAGAAGCTCACGAGTAAAATATCCAATACCCATATTGACGAATTTAATTTCCTCGAATCAGCCGGTGCATGGTCGCCGGATGGGAAACGGTTTGCATTTAGTGTGTTCAACAAGGGGCGTAACCGTATGGTAGTTGTTGATGTAGCCAGCAGCCGTGTGGTGGATGACGTATCTATGGGTAAGGCCGAGCAATTCAGTAATCTATCATGGTCGCCTAATGGCAAGGATATAGTTTTTCAAGGCTTGTCAGAAGGACAAGGCGATCTGTATTTATACAATTTCGACACTAAAAAAGTCACCCAATTAACAGATGATAAATTTTCTGATTATCAACCCAGCTTTTCAAGGGACGGTAAAAAAATAATTTTTACAAGTGACCGCACTACTTACGATACAAAATTATCACAAGATATCACTTTTAACCTGGCAGAGTACGATCTATCCAGCGGCAAAATTACCGATATTAAAATATTTAACGGTGCTAATAACTTAAACCCGCAATACTCATCAGATGGCAAACAGGTGTACTTCTTATCTAATCGCGATGGGTTTCGTAATATGTACCGCTATACTTTAAGTGATGGTAAGGTTGAGCAAATGACCGACTTTTTTACCGGTATATGTGGCATTACCGAGTTTTCGCCGGCTATAAGTATTTCAACTAATGATGATATTGCTTATTCCTATTATCGCGCACAAAAATATTCTTTATACAATGCCAAGGCAAGTGAGTTTACCCCTGTTGTTGTTGATGCACAGGCAACCAATTTTGATGCGGCTATGTTGCCACCGGCTAAAGCTGCCGGGGTTGACCTGATAAATTCAAACCTAAATAACTTCCTGGCTTATAAAAAAATACCGGCCTCTTCTATTACCGAGATACCTTACAAACCTCAATTTAAAATGGATTATTTATCCAGTACCGGGGTTGGTGTGGGTGTAAGCAGCACTTTTGGTGCAGGTTTAGCCAGTGGTGTACAGGGTATATTCAGCGATATTTTGGGCCGTAACCAAATCATTGCCGGCTTAGCAGTAAACGGACAGATATATGATTTTGGCGGACAAATACAGTATATTAAACAGGAAAGCCGGTGGAACTTTGGTGCAGGTATATCACACATACCTTTTCAGTTTGCTACCTATAAAACCGTGCCTGCTACATTTCCTGTTGATAACAACCAAACTATTCCGGCTGTAGAAACCCGGCTGGATCTGATCCGCATATTTCAGGATCAGGTAGCATTGTTTACCTCCTATCCTATATCTCGAAAAACACGCTTGCAATTTGGCGGCGGCGCGGCTATGTATTATTACCGTATTGACCGTTATAGTACTTATTATGATAGCAATGGTAACCTGCTATCATATCAACGAAATAACATTAAAAATGATGCCTATAATAACGATCCATACAATGCAAATACAAATTTAAGACCTTTTACCATTTACCAGGGTAGCGCGGCTTTAGTAGGTGACGATTCATTTTCAGGCGTAGCTGCTCCGTTAGGTGGTTATCGCTATCGCTTACAGGCCGAATATAACTTTGGTTCATATAACTTTTTTGCACCAACCGTTGATATACGTAAATATGTGCGTGCAGCACCGGTTACTTTTGCAGCCAGAATATACGGATATGGCCGTTTTGGAAACGCAAGCGGGTTGTATCCTATATTTTTAGGGTATCCATTTTTAATACGTGGTTATGAAGCGCAAACGTTTTATAACAACACCAGTAAACCCGGCAACGGATTCACCATTGATCAATTATCAGGCAGCCGTACCGCGGTAGCTAATTTCGAGATACGATTACCGTTTACCGGGCCCGAAAAACTATCACAGTTTAAATCAGGTTTTCTTTTCTCAGACTTGAACTTATTTTTTGATGCAGGTTTAGCCTGGAGCGATGGTAACCAGGTGAAATTTCAAACCTCACCCGATCGTATTGGCACAGATGCAAATGGAAACGCTATTTATAATACCAACCAACGCGTACCTGCCCTTAGTGCCGGTATATCCCTGCGGGTAAACTTATTTGGATATTTTGTATTGGAACCTTACTTGGCTATTCCGTTTAACCGTACTGACGTTAATAAACCTATATTTGGTTTAGGATTTACGCCGGGTTGGTAATTTCATCAAAACCATTGCTTTATATAATAGTTATAGGTTCTGTATGAACAAGCTGCTTTTAATTATCTTTCTTTTTTTTTCTGCTGATTTAGTAGCACAATCACCAAACGCGCCTATTACACCAACAGATACTACAAAAAGAGATCCTATAAAACCACCACAATCAAAAGATATCGACCCGGCTACGGGATTAAATACAGGTTATTATATTGCAGATAACCTGAGTATGGTTAAAACATTTAGCAAGTTTTTTAAATTTATGGATGCTGCAGGTTTAACCGAAACTTTCAGGAGCCGTGGCCCTATTACTATTTTTGTGCCGGATGACGAGGTAATGGCCAAACTATCGGCTGGTAAAACTGATAGCCTGTTAAGAATAAATAATTTACCAGAGTTAATTGCGTTAGTGAGTTATCATGCTATACCGGGTAAATTTACATTAGGCAAAATAGCCAAGCAAATTGATGGTAAAACCGGATTGGCTACTTTCACTACTTTATCAGGCGGAAAGTTATACGCTAAGCGCGATGGTAGCCGTTTAGTATTAGTTGATGAAACCGGGCATCAAAGCATAATAACCAGGGATGGCATTAAACAATACAATGGTTTGGTTAATATTATAGATACTGTATTGCAACCCAAAAAACGGTTGTAAAACAGACTGATTTATGACAAACCGATATCATATTATTTGCGTAATTTGAGTTAATAAACTACTGTCATTTCGAACGTAGAGAGAAATCTATACACCGTTCATATAGCAAGTGTATAGATTTTTTCGCTACGCTCAAGAGAAAGTTCTCCTCGTACCTCGTTCGAAATGACGTTTTAAAGAATATAAAATATGAAAAGATCAATTTTAGCCCTGATAACCATATGCGCGGTAACCTTTTTAGGTTGTGAAAACAGTAACGGGCAAGAAAATGCCAAAAGGTTAAGTAAACCTGCTAAAGAGTGGAAAAAAATTTTAAGTGCTAATGCTTACCATATAATGGTTGAGAGTGGTACCGAGCCACCTTTTCAAAACGCTTATCATGACAACCATCAAAAGGGAGTTTATGTAAGCGCGGCTACCGGCGAAGTATTGTTTAGCTCGGAAGATAAATTTGACAGCGGCACCGGCTGGCCAAGCTTTGTTAAGCCGGTTGACATGAAAAAAATTAAAATAGTAAAAGACTATACTTACGGTGTGCGCGAAGAAGTAATTGAAGCCAGCACAGGCCTGCACCTGGGCCATGTATTTGATGATGGCCCTGAAAACAGGGGTGGTAAAAGGTACTGCATGAACTCGGGCGCGCTAAAGTTTATTAAGCAGCCTTAACTGCCCTGCGCATAGAAGCCATTGATGGCCTTAATTGCGGGCGCAATCTTACATTATTTTCATAATTTAAGCCAATGGTCAGGTCTACCCAATCCGGGTTAACAGATCTGATCATTTTTTCTTTTTGCGGACGGGTATAAGTACTAACCATTTTAAATCGTTCCATTGCCTGCTCCTCGGTATTTATCTCTTCAAAATAAACCAAACGGTTTAATTGCTGTGCGCTGTCAAAAAATAAGGTAGGCATATCGCTGTAGAACTTTAAAGTTTTTAATAGGTCTGAGCATAAGCCCACGTGCAGGGTATTCCTGTTTCTGTCTGTAATTAAGTATATAAAGCGTTTCATTGTAAATAAATTTCTTTGGTTAAAAAATAATTACTAATTTTATGAGCATAAAAATACTAATTATTTTAGCAATTCCAAATTTTATGTCAAAAATTCCATCAAATATTAAATATCTTCGAAAAAAGAAGGGTTTAACCCAGCAACAATTTGCTGATCAATTAGGTATAAAAAGGTCGCTTGTAGGGGCTTATGAAGAGGAACGCGCTGACCCTAAATACGATTTACTAATAAAAATAGCATCCTTTTTTGATATATCTGTTGATGACTTTATAAACGAAAACATTAATGATAAGTGGGTGCCCAAACCAAAAGGCAGCGGTGATAACCTGCGAATACTATCTATATCTGTAGATAAAGATGATAACGAAAATATAGAATTGGTACCTATAAAGGCCAGCGCCGGTTATTTAAATGGTTATGCCGATCCGGAATTTGTGGCGCAACTACCCAAGTTTTATTTACCTATGTTTAAGCAAGGTACTTACCGTGCTTTTGAAATAAAAGGCGATTCGATGCTGCCGTTAGCATCGGGTACTACTATAATAGCAGAATATGTAGAGAACTGGGCGGATATCAAGCAAAATGAAACTTATGTAATACTATCGCAAAGCGAAGGCGTGGTTTATAAACGTATTGGTAATAAATATAAAGACAACAAAAAACTAAAGCTGGTATCGGATAATCCTATATATGATACCTATGAAATAGAAGGCGCGGATATTTTAGAAGTATGGAAAGCCAAGGCTTATATATCAACCGACCTGCCTTCGCCCCCTCCTGAGCCAACCATGGAAAGTTTAACCGCTATGATGACACAAATGCAGCGCTCAATAGCTAATTTACAGCAAGGCAACAATTAAGTTACATCGTACCAAGTTAAACCTTTAGCGTATATCTTTATCCTACTTAAAAAACACCAAATAACTAAAAGAATGAAAAAATTATTATTAGTGTGCTTGTTAGCCGTTGGCGCAAGTACAATGAGTTTTGCTCAAGGCGGCCCGGGTGGCGGCGGTATGCGCGGTGGCGGTACTCCTGAACAACAATTAGAGCGTTTAAAAACCCAGGTTGCAGGTATAACTGATGCACAAACTGCAAAATTAAAAACCATTTACGAAGCTCAAGCAAAAAGTAGAGACAGTTTAACAAAAGCTGTAGGTGAAGACCGTGCTGCGATCAGAGAAAAAATGGCTCCTATTACTGCTGCTTACCAAGTTAAAATTAAAGCTATTTTAACTCCAGAGCAAGCAACTGCATGGCAAAAAGCACTAGATGAGCAACGCGCTCGTTTTGGTGGCGGTGCTGGTGGTGGTGCTCCACGTAACTAATTTTTAAATAAAAACCTTGAATTATTCAGGGTTTTTATTTTATCTTCATTATCATATTATAAAACCAAACATAAATTTAAAAACAATGAAAAAATTATTATTAGTAGCTTTATTAGCACTTGGCACAAGTGCTATGAGCTTTGCTCAAGGTGGCCCTCCAGGTGGCGGCCGAGGTGGAAGAACTCCTGAAGCGCAATTGGAACGCGTAAAAACTGGAGTTACAGGCATTACTGCTGACCAGTCAACAAAAATTATGGCTATTTACGCTGCAACAGCTAAAAAAACTGATAGCATTAGAACTGCCGCAGGCGATGATATACAATCAGCTTTTCCAAAAATGCAAGCAGAAAGAACAGCAGCTGACGCTAAAGTAAAAGCTTTGTTAACTGCTGACCAGCAAAAACAATTTGACGCTTTACCTCCTCAAGGCCGTGGCCCTGGTGGTGGCGGTCCTGGTGGTCCAGGTGGTGGCGCTCCTCGTCCGTAATTAAATTTTTATAAAAGAGCCCTGATTTTTTTCGGGGCTTTTTTTTTGTTTAAATATTTTTCCTATCTTCAAATTATAAACTAAATAAACCCCTAAAAAACAATCTTAAAAAAATGAAAAAAGTATTATTAGTAGCCTTATTGGCTATCGGCGTAAGCGCAGCAAGTTATGCACAAGGTGGCCCAGGTGGCGGTGGTCGTATGGGTGGTGGTACTCCAGAACAACAATTGGAGCGCTTTAAAACTCAAATCACAGGTATTACTGCAGACCAGGAAGCTAAACTTAAAGTTATTTATGCCGCGCAAGGAAAAAGTATGGATAGCTTAAGAACTGCATTAGGTGACGACAGACAATCTTATTTTGCAAAGATGCAGCCAATACAAACTAAGTATAGTGCACAAATTAAAGCTGTATTAAATGCAGAGCAAGCTAAAGTTTATCAAAAACAACTTGATGAACGTGCAGAAATGATGAAGCAATTCCAGCAAGGTCAGAATTAATAAGTCGAAATATTATGAAAAAGATATTATTAACAGCCTTACTGGCTATAGGTATAAGCGCAGTTAGCTTAGCACAAGGCCCTCCTAGCCCTGAAGAGCAAATAGCTGCTTTAAAAACATCATTAAGTTTAACTGATGCGCAGGTAGCTAAAGTGAAACCCATTTTTGCAGCATCTGCTAAAACAATGGATAGCTTAATGAATGCGGGACAAGCTGGTGGTGGTGACCCTTCTACATTTTTTGCAACATTTACTAAAATGAATGATGTACAATCTACTAAGATCAAAGCTATATTAACCCCTGAGCAAACTAAAATCTATCAAAAGCAATTGGATGAAAGAGCTGAGATGATGAAACGTTGGCAAAATGGTGGTAACTAATTAATACCGCATCTAAATAAAAGCTCCGATAAATCGGGGCTTTTTTTATTTTAGCTGAAAGTTATAGCCTTGGCATCAGCACATCAACATATACAGCAAAAACTCGATGAACGCAGAGCGTCCGGTGCTTACCGTGCGCTAAAGCCAGAAAATATGCTAGTTGATTTTTGCTCGAATGACTACCTGGGCTTTGCGCGGTCTATCGACTTAAAAAATAATATTGATAAAGAAATTGCTGAACATCATAAAACTTTAAACGGGTCAACAGGCTCAAGGCTAATATCAGGTAATTTAGTTTATACTGAAGAATTAGAACAGCAAATAGCTGCATACCATAACAATGAAGCTGGGCTTATTTATAACTCGGGTTATGATGCCAATGTGGGTTTATTCTCGTCACTACCTCAACGTGGCGATACCATTATAACCGATGAACTGATACATGCCTCAATAATTGACGGTGCGCGGTTAAGCCATGCCAACCGGTATACTTTTAAGCATAATGATTTATATAGCTTAGAGGGCAAATTACAACAGGCTAAAGGGATTTGTTATGTAGCAATAGAAAGTATATACTCCATGGATGGGGACACACCTCCTCTTTTAGATATACTTACCCTGACCGAAAAATATAAGGCCCATTTAATTGTTGATGAGGCCCACGCTTTAGGGTTGTATAAACAGGGATTAATTAACCATTTAAATTTACAAGACAGGGTATTTGCCCGGGTTGTAACATTTGGTAAAGCCTTAGGGTGCCATGGTGCTATAGTTTTAGGGAGTAATTTATTAAGGGAGTATTTAATCAATTTTTCAAGGTCATTTATTTATACTACAGCCGCGCCATTTCATCAGCTGGCATCGGTAAAAATGGCATATGAACTGTTAAAGCGGTCTGATGAATCCATTGAACAATTGAAAAGTAATATCAGCTTGTTTAAAAGCTTAATAGCTGATAGTGTAGAGTTAATAACCAGCGAAAGCTCTATACAGTGCATCCTGCTAAAAAGCAATGAAAAAGCCCGGGGAATGGCTGCCGAATTACAAAGTAAAGGATTAGATGTGCGTGCTATACTAAGCCCCACCGTTCCGCAGGGATTGGAACGTATTAGGGTATGTATACACGTTTATAACACTGCTGAAGAAGTAACGTTATTAGCCAATACTATCAATCAATATCATAATGGGTAAAAGGAACTTATTTATTACAGGCATCGGTACAGGTATTGGCAAAACACTGGTATCGGCCATATTAACTGAAAAATTAAAAGCCGATTACTGGAAGCCGGTACAATCTGGCGAGTTGGAAAATAGTGATACTATAAAAATAAAAGGCTTAGTTACTAACCCGATTTCGATATTTCACCCTGAAACTTACAGTTTAACCCAACCCTATTCGCCACATAAATCAGCCGCGTTGGATGGTTTGGAGATAGATCAACAGCAATTTGCTTTGCCACAAACGGATAATACTTTAATAATTGAAGGCGCAGGCGGCTTAATGGTACCATTAAACAATAACTATTTGATAATCGATCTCATCAAACAACTCAATGCCGAGGTAGTGCTGGTATCACAAAACTATTTAGGCAGTATTAACCATACGATTCTTTCGGCACAAGCATTAAAACAATATCAAATACCTGTTGCAGGTATTATTTTCAATGGCGATACGGATAAATACTCAGAAGATTTTATTTTACAGTATACCGGATTCAAGTTGTTGGGACGTATTCCCCAATATACCGCGCTTAATAAAGTGACAGTTATAACTGCCGTCGATTATATAACCCTATAATTCTTTAATATTTCATTTGCACATATCCGCATATACGCACATTTGCATATCTAAAAATTACATCCTTTCAGGCACGCTAATCCCCAACAAACCCATACCATTGCTGATCACATTTGCAGCCGCCGCAGATAGTTGCAACCTGAATTGTTTGGTTTGCTCATCCTCTGCCTGCAGGATAGATTTTTCATGGTAAAATTTATTATAAACTTTTGCTACTTCATACACGTAATTAGCTATAATACCAGGGTTATGCCCGTCAGCCGCTTGTTTAATTGTACCGGGATATTGCGTTAAAGTAACAATCAGATCCCGCTCAACATCAGCCAGTAATGACGCAGTAACATTGGTATTGTTTATATATTGTGCCCGACTTAAAACCGATTTAATACGTGCGTGGGTATATTGGATAAACGGCCCGGTATGCCCCTGAAAATCTACCGACTCATTAGGATCAAACAACAGCCGCTTTTTAGGGTCAACCTTTAATAAAAAGTATTTCAAGGCACCCATACCAATGGTATGATATAGTTCATTTTTATCAGCTTCGCTAAAACCGTCTACCTTGCCCAAAGCTTCGGTTTGCTCTTTAGCGGTTTGCTCCATTTCATTGATCAAGTCATCGGCATCCACCACAGTCCCCTCGCGCGATTTCATTTTACCTGATGGCAGGTCGACCATGCCATAAGACAAGTGGTATAATCCTTTCGCCCATGATTTACCTAATTTATCCAGTATCATGAAAAGCACCTTAAAATGATAATCCTGCTCGTTACCTACTACATATATGGATTGATCAACCTTAAATTCGTCATATTTTAATTGTGCCGTACCTAAATCCTGGGTAATATAAACCGAAGTACCATCACCACGTAATACCAGTTTCTCATCCAACCCATCGGCAGTTAGATCTATCCAAACAGAGCCATCATCCTTTTTGAAGAAAACTCCGTTTTGTAATCCCTCATCAATAATATCCTTACCTAGTAAATAAGTATCAGATTCATAATAAAACTTATCAAAATCAACACCTAATTTTTTATAAGTGGCATTAAATCCTTCGTAAACCCAGCTATTCATGGTTTTCCAAAGGTTAATTACTTCCGCATCACCTGTCTCCCACTTTTGCAGCATTTCCTGTGCTTCCTTAATAAACGGCGCGTTCTTCTTGGCTTCATCTTCCGTTTGGCCTGCTACTTTAAGTTCGTCTATTTGCTTTTTATATTCCTTATCAAACAGCACATAATATTTACCTACTAAATGGTCGCCTTTTTCGCCGGTTGATTGCGGCGTTTCGCCATTGCCAAATTTTTGCCAGGCCAGCATGGATTTACAGATGTGTATACCCCTGTCATTCACCAAATTGGCTTTTATAACGTCATATCCTGCCGCTTTTAATATTGCAGATACGGAATAGCCCAATAAATTATTACGAACGTGGCCAAGGTGTAATGGCTTGTTGGTATTAGGTGATGAATATTCTACCATTACCTTTTTACCATTAGGTTTAGCTATGGCGAAATTATCAGTTAAAATATCCGTGTATAGTTGGTTGAGCCAATAACTATCAGCTAATGATATATTTAAAAAGCCTTTGATTACGTTAAACGCGGCAACTTCTTTTAATTCCTTTTGCAGATACTCACCTATATCGGTACCGGTTTGTTCGGGTGATTTTTTAGAAAACCTGGTAAACGGAAAAGTAACTATGGTAACCTGACCCTCAAATTCTTTACGTGTTTCCTGCAGGCCTACCGCATCAGGTGTTATATCAGTTTGGTATAAATGTTTAACCGCTTTAACGGTAGCATCAACAATAAAATTCATCCGTCAAAATTAATCAAAATGCTGATAGTTTTGTAGGTGATAGTTCATAGATAATGGTTCATGCTTGATAGTATTGACAACAAATTACATTGCTACTATAAAATTCCTCTAACAAATAGCTCATATTTTCGTTTAAAAATTACATTTTTGCCAAAATTTTATATAAATGCAGAGTTACCAGGAATTTCTTGATCTGAGTGTTGGCTTCCCGCAGGAAGGCTTTGAGATCATTGAGGACGAACTATACTTTCATGATCTGAACCTGATGGAGATGATAGAGACGTATGGCACTCCTTTGCGTTTTACTTATTTGCCTATCATATCTAAAAAGATTCAGCAGGCAAAACTGTTATTTCAACAGGCTATTATTAAAAACAATTATCGCGGCAGCTATAAGTACTGTTATTGTACTAAAAGCTCGCACTTTAAGCATATAGTTGAGGAAGCGTTGAAAAACGAGATCCACCTGGAAACATCGTCGGCTTTTGATATGCCTATGATTGACGCACTGGAGAAAAAAGGCGCGGTATCAAAAGATGTGACGGTAATATGCAATGGTTTTAAAACCTTTCAATACAAACAGTATATTATTGACATGCTGCATGATGGCTTTAAAAACATCATCCCGGTATTGGATAATAAGGAAGAATTTAATCTATACGATGATGAGGTTGAACTTTCTACCCCGTGTAACCTGGGTATCCGCATAGCAGCAGAAGAACAGCCTGATTCGCAATTTTATACCTCGCGTTTAGGTGTGCGTATGGAAGATGTGATTGATTTTTACCATAATAAGGTTGAAAAGAACCCGAATTTCCAGGTTAAGTTATTACATTTCTTTATTAACTCGGGTATATCTGATACACCGTATTACTGGAACGAGTTAGAGAAATATGTTACCCTATACTGCAAATTCAAAAAAGTTAACCCGGCTTTAGATACCTTGGATATTGGTGGCGGAATGCCTTTCAAAGATTCATTGGTATTTGATTTTGATTATGAATACATGATCAACGAGATTGTTAGCCGTATAAAAGAAATTTGTGCTGATAACGATACCGAAGAACCTGATATTATCACCGAGTTTGGTAAATACACTGTTGCTGAGGCATCTGGTATACTATATAAAGTTTTGGGCCGTAAACAACAAAATGACCGTGAAAAATGGTTAATGCTGGATGGATCATTTATTACCAACCTGCCTGATGTTTGGGCATTGAACCAAAAATACATTTTGTTACCTGTTAACAATTGGGATGCTGAGTACGAGCGTGTGAACTTAGGGGGTATCACTTGCGACGGACAAGATTATTATAACCAGGAAGCGCACATGAATAGTGTGTTTATGCCTAAAACCCGTAAAGTACAGTATTTGGGTTTCTTTAATACCGGTGCTTACCAGGAAGTATTAAGCGGATACGGCGGTATACACCATTGCCTGCTACCATCACCTAAGCATGTTATTATTCGCCGCAACCGCGACGAGACCTTCAACTTTGAGGTTTTTGGCGAGGAGCAGAATAGTAAGCAGGTGTTGAAGATATTGGGGTATACTACGTAATCTACCTTTGTCATTCTGAGCCAGCGAAGAATCTATGCACACGCAATAATAAATGTATAGATTTCTCTCTACGTTCGAAATGACAAGGTTTATAGCTATATTGCATGTAAACGCTTACATTAATGCTTGAAACTTACGACCTGCATAATATCATGGTGATTGACATTGAAACTGTACCTCAATACAGTGATCATGACCAACTACCGGATAACCTTAAAAAACTGTGGGATCTTAAAACCGCCAACCTTCGTAAAGAAGAAACCGCCGAAAATTTTTATGAACGTGCAGGCATCTGGGCTGAGTTTGGTAAGATCATTTGTATATCTGTTGGGATATTCACCGGGGTAAATCAAATTGGTTTGCGCTTAAAATCCTTTGCATCACACGACGAAAAAGAACTACTTGAGGGGGTTGCTAAACTGCTTAATCAACAGTCACCAAACTTAATTTTATGCGCGCATAACGGCAAGGAGTTTGATTTCCCTTACATCTGTCGTCGTATGCTGATACATGGCATGAAGTTTCCGCCACAATTACAGATCACAGGCAAAAAGCCATGGGAAATAAACCATTTAGATACCATGGAGCTATGGAAATTTGGCGATTATAAAAGCTTTACTTCGCTGAATTTATTAACCACTATTTTTGATATCCCAACCCCAAAGGATGATATAGATGGCAGCATGGTAGGTACTGTTTATTGGAAAGATAATCAGTTGGATCGTATTTGCACCTATTGTCAAAAAGATGTAGTGGCTACCGCGCAATTACTACGGCGCTACCGGGGCGAAGATTTGATTGATGAAGAAGACATTGTTATAGTTGGGGCCTGATGCTGCAAATTAATAACCTGCATATCCAATTTAAAACACCAAATGGCTTATTTGATGCGGTTAAAAACAGTTCATTTACTTTAAACAAGGGTCAAACCATCGGTATTGTAGGCGAATCAGGTTCTGGCAAGTCTGTTACTTCATTAGCCATTATGCGTTTGCTTGATGAAAAGCAGACTATAATAAGCGGAGATATCATATTAGAAGACACTTCACTCCTTTCTCTTTCGGAAGATGAAATGCGCCGCGTACGTGGTAACCGTATCGCCATGATTTTTCAGGAACCTATGACCTCATTAAACCCGGTATTAACCTGTGGCTTCCAGGTGACTGAGGCCATTCAACTGCATTTAGGATTCGATAATAAAAAGGCAAAAGAGCACACTATTAAGCTATTTAACGAGGTTCAATTACCTCGCCCCGAAGCCATATTTGACAGCTACCCGCACCAAATATCGGGCGGGCAAAAACAGCGGGTAATGATAGCCATGGCATTGTCCTGCAATCCCGAAATTTTAATAGCTGATGAGCCAACAACTGCTTTAGATGTAACCGTACAAAAAACTATTATAGAGCTACTTATACGATTAAAGTCCGAACGCGAAATGAGTCTTATATTTATTTCGCACGACTTAGGTTTGATACGTGAAATTGCCAACAATGTGCTGGTAATGTACCGTGGAGAAATAGTTGAATCAGCATCTATTGATACCCTATTTTCAAATCCACAGCACCCCTACACCAAGGGCTTGTTAGCCTGCCGCCCATCACCTGAATATCGCTTAAAAAAATTACCGGTAATTGCTGATTTTATGAATGGTGATTCAGCGGCAGATGTTGAACAGATCAGAATAAAATACAATTACCCTATCGCAGAAATAGCATCACGAAAAGAAAAGCTATATAGCCAGCAACCTATTTTAAAAGTAGATGGTTTATCAACCTGGTTCCCAATAAGTACAGGTATTTTTAGTAATACTACACAAGTTGTTAAAGCCGTAAACAACGCAAGCTTTGAGGTATACCCCGGTGAAACATTAGGATTAGTTGGCGAATCAGGCAGTGGTAAAACTACTTTGGGGCGAAGTATATTACGACTGATTGAACCAAATGCAGGCAGTATCATTTTTGAAGATGTAAACCTTTGTACTGTTAGTAAGATCCAGATGCGCGATATAAGGCGCGATATGCAGATCATTTTCCAGGATCCTTATTCGGCTTTGAATCCACGCTTAACGGTTGGAGAATCTATTATGGAGCCTTTACAGGTACATCAATTATACAATAACAACACACAGCGTAAGCATAGAGTAAGTGAACTATTAGAACGTGTAGGATTACTACCCGAACACTTTAACCGCTACCCTCATGAGTTTTCGGGCGGACAGCGGCAGCGTATTGTTATTGCCCGTGCACTGGCATTACAGCCCAAGTTTATCATTTGTGATGAATCTGTTTCGGCATTAGATGTATCTGTACAGGCGCAAGTTTTAAACCTGATACGTGAACTACAAGAAGAGTTTAACCTAACTTATATATTCATATCCCATGACCTTGCGGTTATCAAACACATATCCGACCGTATTATGGTGATGAACCAGGGTGAAATAGTGGAGATAGGAGATGCAGATAAGGTGTACAATCATCCACAAAATGAGTATACTAAAAAACTTATAGAGGCTATTCCACGTTTCTAACAATATATTGTTATTCGTTACGTAACAACTCAACTCGTTTAACTTAATACATTATAGCTATCTTTAGCATAAACACATATTCTACTACATGTCAAAAAAGAAACACAGCTCAAATATAAATCAGGTGCTTACCCAAATGGTACTTGATGTTTTTGAACAAAATGGAAATACCCCACTCAACTATAAGCAGGTTACGGCCAAACTTAATATCCGCGATCCTGAAGCAAAATACACCATACACGATATATTAAAGGAAGAGACTTTTAAACAAGTTTTAAAAGAAGTATCACCCGGTAAATTCCAATTGCTTGAACTAAAGACTTTTGTTGAAGGTAAAGTTGACCTTACAGCTGATGGTTCGGCATTTATAATTACCGATGATGAAAATGAAACCGACATTTTTGTTGCTCCACGTAAATTACGTAATGCCTTAAACGGCGACCGTGTTAAAGTATATGTTTACGCAAAAAGCCGTGGCCGTAATAAGGAAGGCGAAGTAATTGAGATACTGCAAAGGGCAAAGATGGAGTTTACCGGTATTGTAAAGCTATCCGACCGCTATGCCTTTTTCATTCCGGATGATCGGAAAATGATGCATGATATTTTCATCCCCCTTCCTGAACTTAACGGAGCTCAAAACGGCATTAAAGCTGTTGCTGAAATTACCGACTGGCCTGCAGGTGCCAAAAACCCGGTGGGCCGCATTAAGCACATTTTAGGCCAGCAAGGCGATAACGATACCGAAATGAACGCCATACTGGCGGAATATGGTTTTCCACTATCCTTCCCGACTGAAGTAGAGAAAGAAGCAGAAGAAATACTAGCTGATATTACTCCGCAGGAAATAGCAAAAAGACGCGATTTTAGAGACGTTACTACCTTTACCATTGATCCGTTTGACGCGAAGGATTTCGATGATGCCTTGTCCTTTAAAATACTGGATAATGGCAATTATGAGGTTGGAGTGCATATAGCTGACGTATCGCATTATATCATTCCCGATTCGGCATTGGATAAGGAGGCTTTTGAACGCGGCACTTCTGTTTATTTGGTAGACAGGGTTATACCTATGCTGCCTGAGCGTTTATCAAATGGACTATGCTCATTACGTCCTAAAGAAGATAAATTATGTTTTGCTGCTGTATTTGAGTTAGATGATAATGCCAACATCATAACAGAATGGTTTGGCCGTACGGTTATACACTCCGACAGGCGATTTACCTATGAGGAAGTACAGGAAGTAATAGAAACACAACAAGGCGATTTTACCAGCGAAATATTAAAGCTCAATGAACTTGCTTACATACTACGCGACCGCAAGTTTAAAAACGGCGCTATCAGCTTTGAAACTACCGAGGTTAAATTTCATTTGGACGAAAAAGGTAAACCAACCGGAGTTTATATTAAGGAACGTAAAGACGCACATAAACTGATTGAAGACTTTATGTTGCTGGCCAATAAAAAAGTGGCAGAATTTATCAGTAAAAAAGGTAAAGGCAAGCATAAATATACTTTTGTATATCGGGCACATGATTCACCTAAACCCGAAGCGCTGGCCAGTTTTGCGCAATTTGCCTCAAGGTTTGGCTATAGGATCAATACCAAATCTGATAAAGACATTGCCCGGTCTCTTAATTTTTTAATGGAAGATGTTGAGGGGAAAAAAGAGCAGAATGTATTAACTCATTTGGCTATTCGGTCAATGGCTAAAGCTATTTATACTACCAAAAGCAGTAGTCATTATGGATTGGCTTTTGACCATTACACCCACTTTACATCGCCTATACGCCGTTATCCGGATGTTATGGTGCATCGTTTACTACAGCATTATTTAGAAGGCGGACAATCGGTTAATGCTGATCATTACGAAAAACTGAGCCAGCATAGCTCGCAAATGGAAAAACGTGCTGCTGATGCAGAGCGGGCATCGATAAAATATAAACAGGCCGAGTTTTTGAAAGACCAGGTGGGCAATATATATGCCGGCGTTATATCGGGCGTTACAGAATGGGGTATGTATGTAGAGATCATTGAAAATAAATGCGAAGGCATGATTCGCCTACGTGATATTGCCGATGATTTTTATACTTTAGATGAAAAAAATTACGCGATTATCGGTCAGAAGAAAAAAAAGGTTTACCAGTTGGGTGATGAAGTGCAAATAAGGGTAAAAACAGTTGACCTTACTAAAAAACAGATCGATTTTTCATTAGTACAAAATTAAGTGAGAAAACTTGAAGATTTACAGGAAGTAATAAGCGAAGCAGTTGACAAGCTAACGTTTCCTACGCATCCCGCCGAATTATACGAACCTTTAAGCTACATTTTATCTATCGGCGGTAAACGTATGCGCCCCGCCCTGCTATTGATGGCCTGCGACTTGTTTGGGGGTGATATAGACGAAGCACTATCACCTGCATTGGCTATTGAAGTATTTCACAACTTTACCCTGATGCATGATGACATTATGGATAATGCCCCGCTGCGCCGTGGCCGCGTTACCGTACATGAGCGATGGAACCAAAACGTAGCCATATTATCGGGCGATGTGATGCTGATAGAGGGCTACAAGCTGATGATGAAGGTACCTGACCATTTATTAAGGCAAATACTGGACATTTTTAATCAAACAGCAGTAGGTGTATGTGAAGGACAGCAGATAGATATGGAGTTTGAGCAACGTGCTGATGTTGCTATTGATGAATATATTGAAATGATACGCTTAAAAACTGCTGTAGTTTTGGGTGGCTCTTTAAAAATAGGTTCACTTATTGGCGGGGCCGATGATAAAGATGCTAACCTTCTATCCGATTTTGGTGAAAATTTGGGTATAGCATTCCAGTTACAGGATGATATATTGGACGTATATGGCGATCCCGAAAAATTTGGCAAACAAGTAGGCGGCGATATTATATCTAACAAGAAAACATACCTGTTGATAAAAGCATTGGAATTGGCAAAGGGTGAAACAGCCGAACTATTGACACATATATTGGCGAATAAAGATTTTATAAGTGAGGATAAGGTAAAAGCAGTAACAGCGATATATAATTCGTTAGATATACGTCAGCATGCCGAAAACGCAATGCAAGCTTATGCTGACAAAGCCTTTATTGCCCTGGATGCCATTAACTTGCCCGAAGAGCATAAGCAATACCTGCGCGATTTTGCAGATGGATTAATGGTTAGAGAAAATTAACCTCACAAACAAAAAAAGCGACCAGCCTCAACTGGTCGCTTTTTAATTATAACAGGTTTTGATCTAAAGTGCTAATTCGCGGGTGGCACGTAGTACCTGGTATTTGCTTTTGGCCAGCTCAAATCCACCGAACAATAGCGTACAGAATAAAGCGTCACCCAAAACCATATTTTTTTCAAATGGTATAGCTTTTCTTAATGACAAAGCATAACCTGCCAATGTGTGCGGATACATATCACCATAAAAAATTGGTATATCCATAATTAACCAGTGTACAATTACACCAGCTAATGAGCCTAAGAACACATTGACAAAATTTGTTTTTTTCATCAGAGTACCAATAAACACCATTAGGGCGAAACAAACGTACATACCTAATGAATAGGCATTCCAAAACGGTTGGTTATAAAATTGATTTATAATGATATCACTAGCAAACATAGCGGTTAATACTACCAGGTAGGCTTTCCATTTATCAGTAAAATAGGCACCACCAAATAGTGCAATTGCACCAACAGGTGTAAAATTGCTTAATACATCTTGATATTCATAGCTAACTAAACGCATTGCTGTAGCTGCAACAATAAGCAGTATTAAAACAGTATTGCGGGTATTCATATTTTTTGAACTCATGTGATTATTTGTATGGGCTAAAATTACATATTAATTTCTTACTTATCAATCAGCGTAATTTTTCCCGGGTTTATGCCAGCGGTTATAGTGTACTCTTTTTTACCGTTCTTGTCAAACACATATACGATACCATTTGACGAGTAATCCTTAGCATCAGCAATAAATACCTCACCTGTTTTACTATCAGTTGTTATAGCATATGGTTCGCTAATAGTAGTACCATCAGTAATAAAATTGGCTGATGCTATTGTTTGTGATTTAGTGTTGTAAACAGCTATTTTTTTATCACCTGTTGGATAATACAAATTATCACCTGATATAGCCATTGGAACATTATAATACAAAGAAGGGTTTGCAGTTGATTTTACTACATCAGTAACATTGTTAATTACAGTCATACCGCCTTGTGTTAAAGCATAATCACCCAATGATAGTACATACACGTTGCCATTGTTATCAGCAGCAATAGTAACTGGGTTGGCAATTACGGTTATCTTTTTGGTCTCGGTTAAGGTAGTAAGATCAATTACAGAAACCGTTTTATCAAAGTTAGGGTAATCCAATCCACCTGAATTAGCTACATATAATTTACCGTTTGATACCACCATTTGCTCAGGTGCACGGCCAACATTAATAGTTTTGGTAATAGTTAATGTCGCTGTATCAATTACAGATACCGTATTACTGTAAGAGGTTACAAAAATATTGCCTTTATAAAAAGCTACACTGCGCGGTTGATTAAGCGTAATTTGCTTAATGAATTTAGCACTTTTGGCATTAACCACAGTTACAATATTTGAATAGTTAACGGCTATATACATTTTTGAACCTGATATAACAGCATCGTTTCCGGTGTCTCCCAATTTGGTATTGTTAGTCGCAAAAAATTGGTCAGCAACAAGCGATTGGGTAGCATAATCATAATAAGTTAACGTACTGTTATTTTTTCCGATGCCCCCCTGGTTTAATATGTAAACATTAGCATTGGGTGTGCCTGCATCAGGAACTATTTTATCTTTACGACATGATGCAAATACAGTTACTAATAATAAAATTGCAAATAGGTAGATGTTTTTAAATTGTTTCATGGTATTATTTTATATAGTTATTTGAAATGAAATTCTGAATGAGCGGCCCGGCATAGGATAACTTTGTATGACCACATAATCTTTATTAAACAGATTATTTACTTCTGCAGATAAAATAGCGGGTAATTTGTTTATCAATCCTTTATATACTACAGACACGTCGCTGATAGCATATGGTGCTAAATAGGAATCGGGTAAATTATTATTGGTAAAATACCTGGAAGAGGATACAATTTGATTATAATAGACCCCTATCGGTCCACTATTAATACCGGCGTTTATAGCCAGTGTATGTAGCGGTATATACGGCAATTGATTAAAATAAGTAGAAGATGTAGGGTCAGTAACATCAAGTGCTTGTTGATACGAATAGTTGACCGATAAAAGGGTATTATATTTTTTTGATAAACTGGCTTGTGTTTTTACACATATATCTAACCCTTTAATATCAACCTTGCCAAAGTTTTGTACCGAACCATTATAGGTATTTGGCGTATATACAATTTTGTTGTTTATGTTATTGTAATACGCATCTGCAATAAAACTTATATAATCTAACCAACCACTAAAGGCTTTGGTATAACTCAAACCAAGGTCATACTGGTTGGTAAACTCGGGCTTAAGGTTAGTATTAGTAACAAAACCATAATACAGCTCATTAAATGTAGGTACCCTGAATATGTATTTATAATACCCTCTTACTTTAAAATTTTGGTCTGTAAACGGCCTTAGAGTCGCCATTAAGGTTGGCGAGTAAACATTATAGCTTGGTACAGTAGTGCCTGTGCGCACAGTTTCGCTAATGTTGGTATTTAATAAACTGGCCTGTAAAGTAATTTTATTTAACACCAGGTTTGTCGCCATAACATTTAACAGCGTAGTACGTGTTGGGTATTTAAAGTTAGGGCGATCAGAGCCCATATTATTTACCGCCAGATCAACCGCGTAGGACACCTCCCAATTAGGTAAAATATGGTACGACAATGCTGCCGATTGATAATACTCTCGCTGCGAAAAATGCTGATCTAACACTCCTGCTGTGTTAGGGAACTGCGGATCAAGATATCGCAGGCTGTTTTTTGAGAATTTGGCATTCAATAATAAATTAATTCCTGATCTCCAGGAATGTTGATATCCTGATTGTATAAACAGATCCTGGTTCCACAAACGTTGGCCCGATGGCGGCGGCGTATATAACACTACCGGACCAGGCAATCCCCTGTCCGAATTATAATAATTAACACGCAGGTTAAACTTGTTACTATCATTTTTTGCCCAGTATATAGCACCATCAATTTGCTGTGCGTTAATAGCTGAACCTACACGTGTTTGTTGCGTAGTAGTATTGCCATTATGAATTTTGTATGGATATTCTCCATGAGCGTATTGAGTATAACCATTTATAATAAATCCCCACGTTTTACTTAAACGCTGCTGCCATTGTAGATAGGGGTTAAATAAACCAAAGCTACCCGCCTTAATTCCTGCTGTAATTTGATAAGGCCTTGCTGCATTTAATAATGGCTTAACAGTTTTTATAGACAGTACACTTGCCGCCGCGAATGAACTTGCGGGTTGTAGTAGATATGGCGGCTGACCATTGTATAAAGTAATTTCCTGTACATTATTTAGGTTCAGTTTGCTCAGATCGACTTGGCCATTCTCTGCGTCATCAATTTGTATGCCATCAAACAATACAGCTGTGTGGTTGGCACCTAAACCGCGTACAGATACTGTTTTTAAGCCTCCTATACCTCCATAATCTTTAATACTTACTCCAGAGAAGTTGCGAATAGCATCTGCCACATTAAATGCGCTATAGCGGGTAAAATCGCTATTGGTTATCTGCTGTGCAGGTACAATAGTTTGCAATACAGGAATAGTAGATGAAGTAACCTTAACTTCGTTTAGCTTTTTAGTAGTATCATTTTGTGCTAACGCTACAAAAGGCAATATTAACATCAATACACCTAAAGCTTGTGGCTTTAAATACCTGTAAATGTACGTTATTGTTAGTTTCATGCTTGTTGCGTTAGCACAGCTGCCGAAAATGAAAATATGGAAATGCGAACGCAGTCTTACAAATGAAGAGCATTTACAATCCAAGCTTCAATCCCCGAAAGCTGTGAATAATTATATAATGCTCTGGCAGGTCTTCTGACTTACTCCCCGTTTGTCCGGCCTTCCCGCGCTAAGTTGATTCAGTGCAGTGGCCAATTGAATGGACAATGGTTATGGAGCTTACAGCTGCGGGACAGTAACGGAATTACACCGTATTCCCTTTTAATTCTTAACAATATGCCGTTAATAAACCTAAAGCGCTGCAAACCTACAACAACTATTTGTAAATGGCAAAAGTAATAAAGCAGCTTATTGGTGGTTTGACAATTTTAAAACCCTAATAGGTTTATTCTGTTACTCTTATAGAAAAAACATCTATTATTATGGAAACAAAAGCAATCAACCAAGCATCGGTTCATACCGAAGATATCAACTTAAACTGGCCCGAGCGGTACATCTCTATCGCCGCAGGCGTAAAATTATCCCTTTCGGGTTTACGTAATTTATTTTCAAGTCCGTTTACAAGCTTTTTAAAATTAGGAGCCGGCGGTTATTTGGTTAATCGCGGGGTAAGCGGCCATTGTGCCTTATACACCAAAATAGGCAAAAACACCCATGAACCGGTTAATGTAAATATCCGTTCATCATTTAAAATTGATAAACCGCGTAACGAAGTATATGATTTTTGGCGCAAGCTGGATAATTTACCTTTATTTATGAATCACCTGGAAAGCGTAGAGGTAATTGATAATTCGCGTTCACGCTGGGTGCTTAAATTACCTACAGGTGTTGGCCATATTAGCTGGGAAGCCGAAATTGTGAAGGACATACCTAACGAAAGTATTGGCTGGAGCTCATTACCGGGTTCTATATTAGATAATGCCGGTAAAGTTACCTTTAAAGATAGCGAAGATGGTAAAGGAACTATTATAGATATTGTTATCAGCTACCAACCACCTGCAGGCGGTGTGGGTGCAAGCATTGCACATGTACTAAATCCATTGTTTAAAAATATGGTTGATACCGATGTGCGCAATTTTAAGCAGTACATGGATATCGACAGTAATTTAAAACCTATAAGTACCATTAGCAAAGGGCATCAATTGCAGTCAAATTAACTCACAATATATCCCACAAAAAAAGCCCGCTAAATTAGCGGGCTTTTTATTTTATAAACGCTTGGCGTTATTATTTTACGGCATCAACAACTGCTTTAAAAGCATCCGGATTGTTCATGGCTAAATCAGCCAATACTTTACGGTTTAAACCAATCTCTTTTGCAGTTAATTTACCCATTAACTGTGAGTAAGAAATTCCGTGCTGACGGGCACCCGCATTAATACGCTGTATCCATAAAGCTCTGAACTCTCTTTTTTTGGTTTTTCTATCGCGATACGCGTATTGTAAACCTTTTTCAACTGTGTTTTTAGCAACGGTATAAACCTTGCTGCGCGAACCCCAATAACCTTTGGCAAGGTTCATGATCCTTTTTCTACGTCTTCTCGACGCTACGGCATTTACTGAACGTGGCATTTGTTTGTCTTTTTGGTAGTGAGTGCCTTTCGGTCTTTAAAACTCTAATACCTGGTTAAAAATTTGTTTAATTACTTCCCGATACAAAGCATACGTTTTACGTTACCTAAATCACCATCAGACACTAAGCTGGTGTGACCTAAATTACGTTTACGCTTGGTTGACATCTTAGTTAAGATGTGGCTTTTGTATGCGTTCTTTCTTGTGATTTTACCTGTTCCAGTAAGCTTAAAACGCTTTTTAGCACTGGAATTGGTTTTCATTTTTGGCATAACCTGTTATATATATTAATTTAATTTATTCTTACTTCTTCGCTCCTTTTGAAGCAACTGTTAAAAACATACGTTTTCCCTCCAGTTTTGGCAATTGCTCAACTTTACCCACTTCTTCTAACGCTTGTGCAAATCTAAGCAGTAATATTTCTCCCTGCTCTTTGTAAACAATCGCACGGCCTTTAAAGTGAACGTAAGCCCTTACTTTTTCGCCTGCTTCTAAAAATTTAGTAGCGTGCTTTAGTTTAAAGTCAAAATCGTGGTCGTCCGTGTTCGGTCCGAAGCGAATCTCCTTAATAACTGTTTGTTTGGCGTTACTTTTTATCTCCTTCATCTTTTTCTTCTGTTCGTAAATGAACTTATTATAGTCAGTTACTTTACAAACAGGCGGAACAGCGTTAGGAGATATTTCAACCAGGTCCAATTCTTGTTCTTCGGCTATAGCTAAAGCATCTCTTAATGAGTATACTCCCTGCTCTACGTTGTCGCCTACTAAGCGTACTTCTGTAGCCCTAATGAATTGGTTGATGTTGTGTTCAGCTTCTTTTTTCTTAAAAGGAAGCCTGGGTCCTCTGTTAAAAGGTTTGTTTAATGCCAAGTTATACGGTTATTTCTTTAATTATTTGTTGTTTAAACTCTTCAATGCTCATACTCCCTAAATCGCCCTGACCATGTTTACGAACAGAAACCACACCTTCGGCTTCCTCTTTTTCGCCCACTATCAGCATATAAGGGATCTTTTTAACTTCAGCGTCACGGATCTTACGACCTATTTTCTCGTCCCTAAAGTCAATCAGCCCGCAAATATCGGAATCTTTTAATACATCAGAAAGTTTTTTTGCATATTCTTCGTATTTTTCAGATATAGGGAGTATAATAAATTGCTCCGGTGATAGCCAAAGCGGGAAATTACCCGCGCAATGCTCAATCAATACCGCCACAAACCGCTCTAACGAACCAAATGGTGCACGGTGGATCATTACTGGGCGGTGCTTCATATTATCACTGCCGGTATATTCCAGTTCAAAACGTTCAGGCAGGTTATAATCAACCTGTATGGTACCCAATTGCCATTTACGACCCAGGGCATCTTTTACCATAAAATCAAGTTTAGGGCCATAAAACGCGGCTTCACCTAACTCAACTACGGTTTTTAAACCTTTTTCTTCGGCAGCCTCTATAATTGCCGATTCGGCTAAGGCCCAGTTTTCGTCAGTACCAATGTATTTAGCCTTATTCTCCGGGTCGCGAAGCGATATTTGTGCGGTATAGTCATCAAAACCTAAAGCACCAAACACGTATAGCACTAAGTCGATTACTTTTTTAAACTCTTCCTTTACCTGGTCGGGACGGCAAAACAAGTGCGCATCATCCTGTGTAAAGCCACGTACACGGGTCAATCCATGCAACTCGCCGCTTTGCTCGTAACGGTAAACGGTACCAAACTCGGCCAGTCTAACCGGCAGGTCTTTATATGAGCGTGGTTTGGTTTTGTATATTTCGCAATGGTGCGGACAGTTCATTGGTTTTAAAAAGAACTCCTCTCCCTCCTGCGGTGTTTTTATAGGTTGAAATGAATCGGCACCATATTTTTCATAGTGGCCCGACGTTACATACAGGTTTTTATGACCGATATGCGGTGTAATTACCTGCTCATAGCCTGATTTAACCTGCGCTTTTTGCAAAAAGTTGGTTAAACGCTCGCGCAATGCTGTTCCTTTAGGTAACCATAATGGCAAACCCATTCCTACTTTTTCAGAGAAAGCGAATAGTTCTAACTCCTTACCCAACTTACGGTGATCGCGCTTTTTAGCTTCTTCCAGTAATTGCAGGTATTCGGTAAGCTCACTCGCTTTTGGAAAAGTAACGCCATAAATACGCGTAAGCTGTTTACGGCTTTCATCACCGCGCCAGTAAGCACCGGCAACGCTCATTAGCTTCACTGCTTTAATAAAGCCTGTATTAGGTATGTGCGGGCCACGGCAAAGGTCTGTAAAGTTACCTTGGGTGTAAAAAGTGATAGCACCATCAGGTAGGTCTTTGATCAGATCAAGCTTATACTCATCTCCTTTTTCGGTAAAGTAAGCGGTAGCATCGGCTTTGCTAACAGGTTTACGGGTAAACTCCTCTTTAGTTTTAGCCAGCTCAATTATTTTATCTTCAATTTTTTTAAATTCTTCAGATGAAAACTCGCGGTCGCCAAAATCAACATCATAATAAAAACCGGTTTCAATAGCCGGGCCTATACCAAATTTGGTACCCGGATAAAGTGCTTCTAAAGCTTCGGCCATTAAGTGGGCAGATGAGTGCCAAAAGGTTGATTTACCTTTAACATCATTCCAGGTTAATAATTTAACGTGCGAATCTTTTTCAATTGCACGGCTGGCATCCCAAACCTCGCCATCAACTTCGGCTGCTAATACATTACGGGCTAAACCTTCGGAGATCGACAAGGCGATTTGCATGGAAGTAACTCCTTGTTCGTATTCACGAACGGAGCCATCGGGAAGTGTAATACTAATCATCTACAACTATGATTTAAATGTTTTAAATAAGATATTTCATTTGATCACCTACTAACGTGATCCTGTTGGGCAAATATAAGTATTATTGTCTTAACCTTGTGAGTAGAGCTGTGAAGGATTGAACTCACAAAAAAGCACAAGGTAAATATTGCTTGAAAGTGCACTTTGTAATATGCAGTATTTTCTGGAAATTTACAGTTACCCCATTATATACTATAAATATGAGATTATTAAAAAAACTACTGCTTTTCTTTCTTGTCTTAATATTGATATTTGTTATTATAATTGGTCTTATACCTTATTTAAAATTCAATTTCACAAGCAGTTCAGAACATAATCATCAAAACAATTTTAAAATAATTGGACACAGAGGTGCCGCGGGCACAGCGCCAGAAAACACTATAGCTTCTTTTAAAAAAGCTATGGAAATGGGTGTTGATATGATAGAATTGGATATTCATCTTTCCAAAGATGATTCGTTAATTGTGATGCATGATAATGATGTTAAAAGAACAACAAATGGAGCAGGACAAATTGCTGAGCTAACTTATGATCAAATAAAACAACTTGATGCAGGTTCCTCATTTGATTCAAGTTATAAAAATGAAAAAGTTCCAACTTTAGATGAAGTTTTAAGTGTAGTTAACGGCAATACTAAAGTATTAATAGAACTAAAATGGCCATCAAAAGGAGTGTATAAAGATTTGGTGAAAAAAACAATGAATGTAATTGCAAAACACAAGGCCCATTCTTGGACAATATTACAGTCATTTGAACCAAACTATCTGAAAGATATCAAACGAGCAAAATATGACATCGAATATCATCAACTACTTTTAGCCCAATCAAATATTATACCTGTATATTTTGGCAGAAGTTTAAAATTCGGTTATTTTAATAATGAGGCAGGTATCAAATCTTTAAATGTATTTTATATGTATTTAACTCCGGCTTTTATGGAGTCTATCCATTCTAAGGGAATAAAAGTGTATACCTTTACGCCTGATGACAAAAGCATTATGTTAAAAGCAATCAATTTAGGTGTAGACGGCATTATAACTAATCACCCCGAAATTGCATTATCATTAAAG
Organism: uncultured Mucilaginibacter sp.; assembly: GCA_964611565.1. Taxonomy (GTDB): domain Bacteria; phylum Bacteroidota; class Bacteroidia; order Sphingobacteriales; family Sphingobacteriaceae; genus Mucilaginibacter. The sequence continues at coordinate 85,007 of CAZTAU010000001.1, forward strand.
AGACGCTAATTTATTTGGCCTCGATTTTTAAAATATGGTTTCATATATTTTTCGTAATATGCCGTACATTCCTTATTTACCTTTATAACATAAAATAAGAACATAAAAGTTGAGCCTATAGCAATAAATAATACTACAGATGCGAACGTAAATAAGTATATATGTGGCAATATGCGACCATGTATAATTAATAACACCCAAACACATATAGCAACAAGGTTAGGTAGCACATAAATAAAAAAACCTATTGAAGAATTGAATAGCCTTGCTAAGGTGTTTTTTCTGGCATTCCGAAAAAAAACACTTCCATATAAATAACCAAGCCAACCAAAATATGCATGGTTAGTGTTTCTTTGAATAATCTTAATTAGATCCAACGAATACAACTCTATCCTTTTTTCAATTAAATGATTAGCATTTTGAACTCCAGCCCAAGCAGATATTGCAATTAAAATTCCTATTCCAGACAAAGTTCTCACTTCTTCATCTTTACCTATATTTTCTAATAATAAGTTATCTTTAGCAAACAAACTCCCGCCTATTAAAGTTAGTGCGGAAATAAATACGATACTTGAATTGTAAGCAATTTTTACGCGCCAATTGATCTCGTCGCGCATTGCTTTAATTTCGTCAATATGATTAACAATAACTTCATTTGAAAAACTTATTGTAACATTAGAAGTTTGGTCATCGTGTGGTAGGTCTTCGTCCATAAGGTTTAATTTGGTTAATCAAATATAATAATTAAATGACCAACCAAGTAAACTAGACATTCCCCCAACCGTGCGCTAAAACATCGGCTATGTGCATGGTTTGAATTGGCAAAGAGTTTTTATCAATATAACCCTGTAAATGAAGCAGGCAGGATGCATCAGTTGATATAATGTATTCGGCACCGGCAGCAATAGCATTATCTACTTTTTGCTGTGCCATGGCGCTTGATATGGCATCAAACTTAACGGCAAAGCTACCGCCAAAACCACAGCAGGTTTCGTTTTCATTTAATGGCACTAACTCTAACCCTAATACTTTATCTAACAACTGGCGTGGTTCGCGTTTAATATGGCATTCGCGTAAAGCACTGCAGCTATCGTGGTAAACGGCTTTACCATCCAGTTCGGCACCGAAGTAATCAAACTTGAGGATATTTACCAAAAAATCAGACAACTCAAATATATTACCCTGAATATTGCGGCATTTATTATGCACCAGAGTATTATTAAACAGATCGTTATAATAATTTTTAACCATCCCTGTGCATGATGCAGAAGGGGTTACAATAACGCTATCTTCAGCAAAACCATCCAAAAATTTGTATCCAACTGCCTTTGCTTCATCCCAAAAACCGGCATTAAAAGCAGGTTGCCCGCAGCAGGTTTGGTTGGGGTTGTAATTAACCGTGCAGCCTGCTTTCTCTAAAAGTTTAATGGTATTAAAGGCGGTATCCGGGTATAACTGGTCTACAAAACAGGGAACAAATAACTCAACATTCATGGGTGGCTAAGTTCTGAAAAAGTTTGGAGTAATGGTAATGATTTATGCCCGTTCTTTTCGATACAACGATATCAACAATATCAACCCCGGCACAAAAAACACCGTTAACATTAATGCCGAGTTACGCATACTGCCGGTTAACTCCTCCACAAAGGCAAAGCTGAACATACCTCCTACTATGGCCAGTTTTTCGGTAACATCATAAAAGCTAAAGAATGATGCCGTGTCAGGAATATCCTGTGGTAAATATTTAGAGTATGTAGAACGTGAAAGCGACTGTATCCCTCCCATTACCAAACCCACCAATGCCGCCAAACCATAAAACTGTGTAGCATTTTGTATAAAATAAGCCCCCAGGCAAACAAATATCCATATCAAAACTACTCCTGAAAGTACTAAAGCATTACCATACTTATTAGATAACCTGGCCATTAAATTAGCACCTGCAATGGCCACTAATTGGATAATCAATATAGTTGCAATAAGATTTGGTGTTGGCAAATTCAATATTTTAGCACCAAAACCGGCAGCTACCAACATAATGGTTTGTACCCCCATTGAGTAGCAGAAGAAAGCTGCTAAGAAACGTTTAAGTATGGGCATATTTTTTACCTGCTGCCATACTTTGCCTAATTCAATAAATCCGCCTTTTATAATATTGGTGTTATGAGTTTGAGCATTGGGGCTACCCTTTGGTAAAACAGTAAAAGGTATATATGCAAAACTTATCCACCACACCCCTACCAATAAAAACGATAGTTGGGCAGATGTCATCCCATTTAACCCAAATGTATCGGGCGATAACACAAATACAAAACAAATGATCTGTAAAATAACACTACCTGTGTAACCAAAGCTAAAACCTTTGGCGCTCACGCTATCCTGCATATCGGGCGTAGCAATTTCAGGGAGATAGGAATTATAAAATACAAAGCCCCCGCTATAGCCAATGGCCGCTAAGCCGAAACATATCATACCAAACTCCAGTCTATCTGCATTAAAAAAATACAAACCACAGCAGGCTAAAGCACCCAACCAGGTAAAGAATTTCATGAATATTTTTTTGCTGCCGCGATAATCGGCTATAGAAGTTAAAATGGGTAACAATAAGGCAATGATCAAATAAGCTGCAGCTAATACGTAATTAGATAAAGCAGTATTTACAAACCTGTGTCCAAAAAACATCACCTCGTCATGCGTGGCTGCATTAGCGGTTATTGCTACATAAAATGCAGGGAAAATAGTTGAAGTAATTACCAGGTTATAAGCCGAATTGGCCCAGTCAAACATGGCCCAGGCGCGAATGGTTCTCTTATCGTTTTTAGGTTGCATATACTTGTTAAAAGTATATAATTTTTTGATAGTTATAAAAATACTAAATGCAAAGGGCCGGCTTTCAACAAGCCGACCCTCTCATAACCACTTTTTCACCTTATTTAAAAGGCCATGGTATATTATTTCATGCTATCATGGATAGCATTGATATGTTCTAAATGGGTTCTTAACGCAGGTAAAGTTTTATCTGCAAATGCTTTTATATCAGCATCCTTCGCATTTTTGCTGGCATCCTCAAATAAGCTAATGGTTTTTTTATGATCATCAACCATTTGATCTACATAAGCTTTGTCAAAATCCTTACCTGATTTTTTGGTTAAATCATCCATTGTAGTCTGTTTTTCGGCACTAACGGCTTGAGGAAGAGTAATGTTTTTAGTTTGAGCTAAAGCCATTAACTCGTCATTAGCTTTTGTATGGTCGGCAACCATCATATCGGCAAATTCTTTCACTTTAGCATTGGTAGCTTTAGTTTGAGCCAATTTACCCAAAGCTACTTCGGCCATACCGCCATTAGCTGCGTCTACAGCAAATTTAGCATCGCCTTCGTCTGCTGCTATGCCTGCTTCAACCGCGTTTGCGCTGTCTCTTTCGGCGTTAATACTGTCTGCAGTTTCAGCACTGTCTTTGTTTCCACTGCAAGCCTGGAACATACAGGCTGCCAGCGCGATCATTGTAATTACACTTAATTTTTTCATGAGCTTTATTTGTTTATACATAGGTTAATTTGTCATTATTTAACAACCCACAAATTAATAAGTTTCATGATTTTAACTTTTTTGTAAATAATAGATAATGGATTTAATAATCGCGATAATTATTTATTCACATTGTTACTTCTCATGTTAATTTATTTAAACCATAATTTGTTAATTATAAAACAGTTAACATAATGATAACATTGAATTAATGTGTTATAGCTATATCTTTGCCAAAACCTATACATTAAGGTACTTATGAAAAAAGAAAACTCAAAACCAGCAATTAAAGCCGCTAAGAAAGCTGCAAAAGAAAAAATAGAGCATAGCCTTGTTAACGAACTTAAAAAAGTGTTAGGCGAATTGGGCCATACTTCAAAAGGCTTGGAGAAAAAGATCATTAAAAACTCTAAAAAATTTGCCAAGCTAATAGCAAAGGAAATAAAGGTTGTTAAGCAAGCTGTTGCAGAAAAGGTTAGCCCTGCTCCTACTAAAGCAACACCTGCTAAGCCAATGGCAAAAATTATAGCTAAACCTGCAGCCGCAAAACCGGCCATTAAGCCTGCCGCCAGTAAAGTGGCATCAAAACCAGCTACTAAAGCTGCCGCGCCAAAGCCCGCAGCTAAAAAATAGATCAAAAAACCCGGGCAAATTGTCCGGGTTTTTTGTTGTTTAGGCATGCTTATACCAGGTTCTTTTTAATATAGTTTATGCTTTGGGTAATGCTATCATATGGGTTACCGGGGGTACTATCCTGCTCCACAAAATAGTAATCCAGGCCTGATTTTTCAGCCTGGGCAAATATCGTTTTAAAGTCGATACTTCCATTACCCACTTCAGTAAAGGTTTGATTGGGTGTTTTAGCCATATCCTTTACATGCCATAGCGGGAACCTGCCCGGATGCTGATTAAATATTGATATTGGATCCTGCTTTGCTTTAACCAGCCAATAAATATCCATTTCCATTTTTACCAGCTTTTTATCGGTGTTATTCAGCAATATCTCATAAGGGTATTTACCGTCCTGTTGTACAAACTCAAAATCATGGTTATGATAGGCAAACTGAATACCTGCCTTTTTACATTTTTCGGCGGCTATGTTAAAGTGGTCAGCCAATTTTTTGTATTTGTCCAGGTTACCGCGCTCAGGGTTTGATAAATAGGCACAAACCATATATTTTATGCCGACTGTTACGGCATCATCAATTGCTTTATCCCAATTATGAAGTATGGTGCCTTGCGTATCGGCACCATTTGTTTTTTCTTCGCCCAGGCGATAATGGCTGCTGGGCATAATCAACCCGTTTTGCTTTAATTGTTTGGCAAATGCTGCGGCATCCATACCATAAAATTTTTGCGTGCCAGTATAAGTCGCACCTTCAACGGAGTTATAACCTATTTGAGCAACTTTAGCTAAGGTAGCAACCGGGTCAGTCTCCATAAAATTCCTAACTGTATACAGTTGCAGGCCAATATATTTTTTATCTCGTGCGAATAAATGTGGTGCTGCCAATAAACCGGCTGATAACATAGCCGATGTTTTGATGAATGATCTCCTGGTGGTCATATTATATATAATTGGATAGTTCTAATATAGAAATAAATACTTTTGTATGGTATGTACCCACAACTTTTAGCCCATATCCGCAGATACGTTAACTTAACCACACAGGAAGAGGAATTACTTTGCAATAAACTGGAACTGCTGAAACTAAAGAAAAAAGAATTTTTGCTGGAACCCGGTAAGTTGTGCAAGGGAAATTATTTTGTATTAACCGGTTTAGTAAGGCAATATATTATTACCAAAAAATTATCTGAACAGATAGTTATATTTGGTTTAGAAAACTGGTGGATATCAGATCAGGAAAGTTTGTTTACCAAACAACCATCAAGCTATTATATACAAACCATCGAACCTTCAGAGATATTGTTCCTGAATGAACCTAACCGCGAAATATTATTTAAAACAATACCCGCATTAGAAAGCTATTTTAGGCTGATGATGCAAAAATCATTTATAGCGGCACAACGGCGTGTGGGCTTTATGCTTAATCAAAATGATGAGGAACGTTATCATTTTTTCGCAAGTCACTACCCTGATTTCATGCAGCGCGTTCCGCAATATATGCTTGCTTCATACTTAGGTTTTACGCCACAGTTTTTAAGCCGTATAAGAGCTAAAAAAGCTTAATTTCTTAAACTCAGTTCATTTTTTGGAGGGTGTTTACTGCTCACCTTTGTTGTAACAAATAACAAATATCATGAGCACAAGAATTAAAATTGACAAAGCACTTCCTGAAGTTTACAAAGCAATGTATGCCCTATCTGGCGCTACTGCAAATACTGCATTATCTGTTACACATCGCGAACTCATCAAAATACGCGCATCACAAATTAACGGGTGTGCATTTTGCATTGATATGCACACTAAAGATGCCCGCAAAGCCGGCGAGACCGAGCAAAGAATATATGGCCTTTCTGCCTGGAGGGATACTCCTTTTTATGACGAACAGGAGCGCGCTCTGTTAGCATTAACCGAAGAGATAACTTTAATAAGCAAAAGCGGCTTAAGTGATGAAACTTATAAAAATGCCGTAGCTGTATTAAATGAAAACTATATAGCCAGCGCTATAATGGCAATTGTAACTATCAATGCCTGGAACAGAATTGCTATAAGTACTCAATTAGAGCCCGCATTAACTAAGTAAGTTTATGGCGCACAAAAAAAGCATCTACAATTTGGCAGATGCTTTTTTATATATACTTAATGTAGTATCAAATCTTTCCAAACACTACCGTAGCATTATGTCCGCCAAAGCCAAAGGTATTACTCATAGCGGTATTTACCTTTTGGTCAATAGTATCTTTCAACACCAAATTCAAATTAGTTGGTATAGCTGGGTCAACAGTAGTGGTATTTATAGTTGCGGGTATTACGCTGTTTTTTATAGATAATATGCTGATTATAGCTTCAACCGCACCTGCAGCACCTAATAAGTGGCCGGTCATTGATTTGGTTCCACTTATCTGAAGCTTAATTTTCTCGCTTTTAGTCAAAACATTTATGGCATTAGTTTCTGAAAGATCGCCTACCGGGGTTGAGGTAGCATGCATATTCAGGTAATCTAATTGCTTAATAGTAATTCCTGCTTCATTTAAGGCTAATTGCATGGCTTTAGCGGCACCTAAACCTTCGGGATGGGTACTGGTCATATGATAAGCATCGGCAGTCATTGACGCGCCCCGTACTTCGGCATATATAGTTGCGCCACGTTTAACCGCGTGCTCATAATCTTCCAGCACCAAAGCCCCTGCACCCTCGCCCATTACAAATCCGTCACGGTCAACATCAAACGGACGGGAAGCGTGCTGCGGATCGTCATTACGTGCAGACATGGCTTTCATCGAACTAAAACCACCAAAAGAGGCTGGCGATATAGGCGCTTCAGATCCGCCGGTAATAATAATTTTTGCCTTGCCCAAACGGATGTAGTTAAACGCATCCATTATAGCGGTATTTGATGTTGCGCAGGCCGAAACAGGACAATAGTTAATGCCCATGTAGCCATTGCGTATGGAAACCATTCCCGACGCCATATTGATCAAAAATTTAGGTGTCAAAAATGGGTTAAAACGTGGATGACCATCGCCCTTTGCATAATCAGTCACTTCTTTTTCATAGGTTACCATCCCGCCCTGCCCTGATCCCCAAATAACACCCACATCAAATGGGTCCATTTTATTCAAATCAAAGCCCGAATCTTTAATGGCTTCATCAGATGCTATTAAAGCGTATTGAGTGAAAAGATCAGTACGTTTTATATCTGCGCGGTCCAGGTAAGTAGTAGCATCAAAATCCTTTAGTTCGCAGGCAAATTGCGTACGGAATAACGAAGCATCAAAATGAGTAACTGTGGCTGCGCCGCTTTTACCGGCAATTATACTTTGCCAAAAAGTTTTAACATCATTGCCCAGTGGCGTAAGGGCTCCAATTCCGGTTACTACTACTCTATTTAGCATAGGTATTAAATTTTGCACAAATGTATAATAAGTTAAAAATATAGATTTATATAAAATGATTTATTTCATGGTTTTATGACACCGGCTTGTAAGATCATGGAAAACAGTTGCCATCGTGTTACTAAAGGTTTGCAGTAATTATGACTATCCGTATCTCCTTTTTTATATTTTTGTATTTTAATTATATTGCAATACAATAACTTATCACTCCAGTAATATGAAATTAAGCAGACTGCTTAGCACAGATTTAAAAGAAACTCTAAAGAAAATAAGGTATAAATATCAAAACCGAAACTTTGTTCCGTACATAGTTGAGAAAACCTTGTTTAAAACTGACTTTAAGTTTTACGTAGCCAATTTGGATGCTCAGAACTGGTATTTGGATGAGGAAAGCGTTAATGCTGATACCAAAGAATGGATGTGGCCCGAACTGGAGTTTGTTAAAAACAACATTACTAAAACAGGCGATATCGTATTAGAGTGTGGTGGACACCACGGACTCACCGCGGTAGTTATTGCCAAATGGGTAGGCGAAACCGGGCATGTGTACACCTTTGAGCCTAATCCTGAAAACCTACAAATTATAGCTAAAAACGTTGAAATTAACCATAGCAAAAATATAACCATTGTACCTAATGCCGTTGGTTCAGAACCGGGCGAGATATTGGTAACTAATTCCAGCTCGAACTCATATATATTAACAGGTAATGAGCATAATGGCATCAAAGTACCCATAGTTAGGGTTGATGATTTTATTGACAAAAAACCTACTGTAATTAAAATTGACGTAGAAGGTTTTGAGTTAGAGGTATTAAAAGGCGCTAAAGAAGTTTTAAAAACCTTACCAAGCCTGCATATTGAATTACACCCTGATATGATGGACCGTTACGGTTACCATGTTGAGGACCTGATGGCCTTAATATCTACCGATTATAACCTGTGGATACAAACAGATCCGTATAAAGCCCCGGTACCATATAACCGTGAGTATCCTATAACAGCGAGGGTGCATCTGTACGCTGTAGCTAAATAAGAACTAAGTTTCTCAAATTTAAAATCCAATAAAAGTCGTTAACTTATTAGCGGCATTTTTAATGCCGTTGACTATTAATATTGTTGTTTTCAGATTGATCTGATTGGTTTGCACTAGCAACAATAGCCCGTATTACCTCATCCAATTCATTAGCAGATATTTCAAGATATTTCAAAATTTCGGCTTTCTCGTTCTCATTTGGTGCTGTAGTATTTATAAGGCCCATCAGCCCCATAATACGTGCCAAAGGCGCCCTGATAATATGCGATTGCATCCAGGATATCTCACGAAATTTTTGGTTTTGGATTTCGATGGCCTCAAGATGTTTTAAGCGTTCGGTAACGTCCATGATCAGTGCAATTCGGGCCGGACGGCCATCATAATCAAGCGCACTGCTAATAACTTCCACCTGTATCAACTCCCCACTTTTTTTTCGGTGCGTAAAAGTACCGGGTTGATAAAAATAGGCCGTTTTTTCTGCGTTTTTAACAACTTTTTCAAGCAAAGGTATATCTGATATTGGTCTAATATCCCGCAGTGTCATGGTTAGAAATTCCTCCCTGCTATATCCATAATGGTTTACAGCTGCTTGATTTATATCAATAAAAGCCAATGTATCAGTATCAAATACAAATTTAGGTAAGGGACTAAGTTGAAAAAGATTAGCATAGCGTCGATTTGAAAGTTCTAGCGCTTTTGCTTGGTCCTTTAATTCTTGCTCGGCTATTTTTCTTTCTGTAATGTCTTTAAAGAAAACCGAAAGCCCGGTGTTAGATGGATAAACACTTATGTCATACCATTTATCCAGCACTTCATAATAGTCCTCAAAATGCTTAACCTCTCCAGATCCCATCGCCTCATGATATTGTTTGTAAGAAAGCGAATCAATTGATGTTTTGAATACCGACCAAAGATTCTTACCCACAATTAGCTCTTTAGGGGTTTTTAATGCCTGTTCGGCCACATTGTTCCAATACTGAACAGTCCAATCTCGGTTTAATGAAAAAAAAGCATCATTTATACTTTCCAGGAGGCTGCTAATCTGTTCATTTTTTTCAATCAGTTCCTGTTTAGCTAATTTAGCCTCTGTCCTATCAAACCTGATAGCTACGTATTGATAGGGCTTACCTTGCTCATCTAAAAAAGGTACTATAGTGGTTGCTACCCAGTAAATACTGCCATCCTTACGACGATTGCAAATATCACCCTCCCATACTTTTCCCGAAGCAATGGTGTGCCATAAATCTTTTATAAAATTTTTATCATGGTAACCTGAATTAACTATGCGGTGGTCTTGCCCTATCAGTTCGGCTTCGCTATATCCCGATATTTTACAAAAGTTATCATTTACATGGCGAATTATACCTTTTTGGTCGGTAATAACCACTATAGCGCTGGCATCGAGCGCGTATTTATAGGAAGATAGTTCAGTAATAGTTTGCTTTAAAGCATCACCCTCTGCTTTTTTACTTTCAGTAATATCATGCAAATTTTTCGCCATTTCGAAAATTGGTTTATAAAGCGGAAGCAGAAAGCATTAGGCTTAATTAAATGTAAACAATTGTTATGAAACAAGCAAGTTTTTTACGATGTAAGTAATTGTTTATATTACACTAAAACATTTAGTATAAATAACAAAGCCGTTAACCAAATAAGTTAACGGCTTTGTTGTGCGGAAGAAGGGACTCGAACCCCCACGCCGTGAAGCGCCAGATCCTAAGTCTGGTGCGGCTACCAATTACGCCACTTCCGCAGTTAGGATTTTTTTAAGAGTGGCAAATATAGACTAAATTGACAGAATACGAAAAGTAATTTAATGTTTTTTCGGCTTCAAAATTCTAAAAGCTGAATATCATCCCGTTACAATATTAATATTTATTGCAAGTCATCATCAGGCAGATGGTCATCATCAACCGGGTCAGCATTAGGTTCATTCAAATCATCTCCTACCCGTATCTCATTCAGGTCATCCTCTACTTCCATTTTATCATCAAAGTCCTCATCATCCCTATCATTCCAATCACCTTCAACAAAATTAACTTCGTCTGGCATACTAAAAATGGTTAAATAAGGGTTATTAATTGCGGTGGTTCTAAATGTTTGAGCTATCATGGCATTATGTATTAACTATAGTAGTAACAACAATTTGTTCATTTGGTTTATATTTGGGCTGATGAAATTTTATCAACAATTGTTACAACTCAACGCCCGAAAACGCGGCTTTCATATTATTACCGGCGAAGTGGTAAATGCGCTGCAACAAATAGCCGAGTTTAAGGTAGGAATGTGCCAGGTATTTATTATGCATACATCAGCCTCATTAACCATTAATGAAAATGCTGACCCAACTGTACGTCAGGATTTTGAGATGTTTTTTAATAAGGCTGTACCCGAAAATGACCCTGATTACCGCCATGATGATGAAGGGCCCGACGATATGCCCGCACATTTAAAAGCCGCTATGCTAGGCAGTTCGGTTATGATACCCATACGCAATGGCAGGCTGGCATTAGGTACGTGGCAAGGCATATATTTATGCGAGCACCGCGACTATGGTGAAGCCCGAAAACTGGTTATTACTGCCTGGGGCGAATAATTAAAAGCTCACTTCGGTAAACGGGAGCTGAAAAGCATCAGCAACAGCTTTGTAGGTTAATAAACCATTATAGGTATTTAGTCCTTTTAAAAGTGGCGCACTATCCTGAAAAGCTTTTTGATAACCTTTATTGGCAATCTGTAAAGCGTAAAATAATGTAGCATTGGTTAGTGCTACTGTTGAAGTATTAGGCACCGCTCCCGGCATATTACCTACCGAATAATGTAATACGTTATGCTTCATATAAACCGGATCATCATGTGTAGTAACATGGTCTGCGGTTTCAAATATACCGCCCTGATCAATAGCTACATCAACTATAACCGATCCCGGTTCCATTGTTTGCACCATAGCTTCGGTAACCAACTTAGGCGATTTTGCACCGGGTATTAACACCGCGCCTATCACCAGGTCAGATTTTTTTACACAATCTGCAATACTTAAGGGGTTTGATGCTAAAATAGCTATGGATGAACCAAATATATCATCTAATTGTCGCAACCTCTCTAAATTAGTATCCAGTATGGTTACCTCGGCCCCCATGCCCGATGCTAATTTTGCAGCGTTTATACCTGCTACACCACCTCCAATAATCGTTACTTTTCCGCGTCTTACGCCCGGCACACCACTTAGTAAAACACCCTTTCCGCCATTAGGCTTCTCTAAAAAGTTGGCCCCTATTTGTACCGCCATTCTACCCGCGACCTCGCTCATTGGTGTTAGTAGTGGTAATGTCCCGTTAGAGAGTTGTATGGTTTCGTAAGCTATAGCCGTTACTTTGCTCTGTAGCAGAGCCTCGGTTAGCTTTTGCTCGGCTGCTAAATGCAGGTAGGTGAATAAAACTAAACCTTCCCTAAAATATTTAAACTCACTTTCAATGGGCTCTTTAACTTTCATTACCATATCAGCCCGCCAAACCTCTTCGGCGGTATCAACAATATGAGCACCACTATTTTTGTAAGCTTCATCTGTAAAGCCCGAACCCTCGCCTGCTCCTTTTTGAATGTGTACCGTATGACCGGCAGCAACAAACGAGGCTACGCCTGCGGGAGTTACTGCTACACGGTTTTCGTTGTTTTTAATTTCTTTTGGAATACCTACCAGCATAATAAGATCAGTTAATTATTTATAGTGTAATATAATGCTTTTCGTTTTAATCATCATGTATAACTACTTTGATATTTAATTAGTTTTGCAGCATGGCTAATAATATGACAGTAAGTATAGCGGGTTGTGGATGGTATGGTTACGCTTTGGCAAAAACTTTGGTAAGTAAGGGTATAATGGTTAAAGGGTCTACAACTACTGCCGAAAAATTAAGCCAGTTATCTGCTGAAGGCATCCAGCCTTATTTAATAGATTTTACAGATCAAGAAACCATTGATTCCGATTTTTTTGAATGCGATATTTTATGGATAGCCATACCGCCTAAAACCCGATCAGGTAATGGCGAGAGTTATTTGGCCAGTATTAAAAATTTAATTAATGCTGCTATAATACATGGAGTTAAACAAGTTATTTTAATAAGTTCTACTGGTGTTTATGCAGATGTGAACGATGAGTTTAATGAACAAAGCCCTGCCAATCCGGATACCCTAAGTGGTAAAGTTATGCTGCAAGTTGAAGAACTTTTGAAAAAGGAAACTGCTTTTACAACTACTGTTATTCGTTTTGCCGGATTGATAGGCCCAAATCGCGACCCGGGAAGATTCTTTGGTGGGAAGAAAGACATACCAAACGGCAATGCTCCTGTTAACCTGATACATTTAACCGATTGTATCGGCATTAGCTGCGCTATAATCAATCAAAAAGCATTTGGGTACACTTATAACGCCTGCACACCCGATCATCCCACAAAGAAAGAATTTTACACTAAAGCAACCTTACGCCTGGGATTAGAACAACCCGAATTTTTGGACGAAAAAAAAGACTGGAAAATTGTTTCCAGTCTTAATATAGATCAAATACTTAATTATAAATACCAGGTTAACTCGTTAATGCAATGGTTGGATAACCCGGCGGAATAATTACTCTACCCCTTTTACCTTGGTTTGTAAAGCATATAATGCTTTTGAAGTAGTAATGTATAAAATGTCTTTGTTTTTACCGGCAAAACATACATTAGTGGTTGAGGGTAGAGGTACTGTTATTTTGCCTAATAATTTACCTGACGGGCTGTAAACAGTTACACCATTTTTAGTAATGTAAAGATTTCCTTTGTTATCCAATGTCATACCATCTGCACCCTGATCGGCAAATAAAGTTTTTTCTGATAGTGTACCGTCTTTCTCAATTTTGTATTTGTAAACTTTACCATTGTAATCGCCCACATAAAGGAATTTACCATCAGGTGTACCAACAACACCGTTAGGTTTACGCATATCATTAATCACCGGGATAGCTTGTTTAGCACCTTTTGGCAAATAATAAACCTTATCACCATCTACGTCTGTTGTTTTCTTACGTGTCCAAAAATCACGAGGGAATAATGGATCAGAGAAATACATTCCACCATTTTTGTGCAAATACACGTCATTTGGCGAGTTAAATAAGTGTCCGTTAAAATCACTTAATATTACCGAAACTTCACCTTTAGGGGTTACAGAAAGCAACTGATTTTTCTCTTCCGAGCATACAATTAAATTACCTTTGGTATCCATAAACATACCATTAGGACGATGTGCCGGTTCTAAAAAAACGGTTAATTTTCCATCCAGGTCATATTTATAAATTTTATCCTTAGGCATATCGGTTAAAAACAGATTTCCTTTTTTATCCGTTGTTGGCCCTTCAGCAAAACCAAATTGGTCTGAAATAAGTTTTAATTCAGTTCCCGGTGCAATGATATCAGTAATAGTATCAGAAAACACTTTGGCAGACTTTGTATCTGTTACGACTTTATTAATGGTAAATGATGATAGCGCGAAAAAGCCGGCACCTATAGCTAAAACAGCTTTGTTAATATTTTTCATTCAGTGTTTTTGTTTAGTTGGATAAAAGGTTTGTGATATAGTTTAATATCTATTTCCAATAATCGTTAATAAACAGTTGAATAACAAATTTAAGCTGGGTAAAATTTATGAAACAAAAACAAATTTTGCTAAATTTGTTAGCATGAAGCGTTCGGGAAGTGCGGATCTGCCCTTACATTATGGGTATGTACCACAATGGTTGGCAGAGCGGATGGCCAAATTAGGCTTAGCCGTTGTAGAAACTATAGTTATGGACTATGGTAAGGACGAAGTATTGCGCCGACTTAGCGATCCGTTTTGGTTCCAGAGCCTTGGGGCAGTTATGGGTATGGATTGGCACTCGTCCGGCATTACCACATCGGTAATGGGTGCATTAAAACGAGCAGTTAACCCACATAGCAGGGATTTGGGTATTTATATTTGCGGCGGCAAGGGCAAATACTCCAAACAAACTCCTGACGAACTAATAAAAATTAGCGAACGAACCGGCTTGAACGGCACTGAATTAGTTAGATGTAGTAAGTTAATTGCTAAAGTTGATAATACTGCTATACAAGATGGTTTTCAATTATACACTCATAATTTTATACTAGGCGATACAGGCAAGTGGAGTGTTATACAACAAGGCATGAGCGATCATAGTAAAACTGCGCGACGTTACCATTGGCACTCGGAAGGTTTAACCTCATTTGTAGACGATCCACACACTTCCATTTATGGGCAGAACCATGGTTATATTCTAAACATGGCTGATAAACAGGCAGCGCCGTCACGAGCCGGTGTAATGCAAATAGCTAATGAGAATCCGGATGTTATGTTGAAAGAAATAAACAAACTGGTCATGCCTTCACATCATGATGTACGGGAAAAGGACGTTGACCTGAAACGGTTAGGATCTGTCTTGTGGTTGGCGCATGAAAAGCAGCCGGAGGATTTTGAGGAGTTATTACTACTTAAAGGATTGGGGCCAAGAACACTGCAATCATTAACCCTGGTAAGCGAGGTTATACATGGCACACCATCGCGATTTAAAGATCCGGCAAGGTTTTCATTTGCTCATGGTGGTAAGGATGGCCACCCCTTTCCTGTTCCTACCAAGGTTTATGACGAAACCATTGGCACTTTACAAACGGCCATACATAAAGCCAAATTGGGTAACAGTGATAAAAATGAAGCCATAAAACGCTTAACTAACATTGCACAGCAAGCCGAAAAAGATTTTGTACCCAATGCCAACTTCAACAAGGTGATTGAGGAGGAAAGAAATAACTCCTGGAAATATGGCGGCCGTACCGTTTTTGGTAAAGCACAACCACCTAAACAGCAACAATTAAAATTATTTTAAAGTAGCGCTTATTTTTTCAGCCTCTTCCAAATGATTTTGCAGCGATGGTAATGTTTTTTCTGCGAAACTCTGTATAGTTCCGCTGGTATTGTTACCTACCCCTTTAAAAAGTTCAATGGCTTTTTCATGATCAGCAGTCATCATTTCGATGTACGCCTTGTCAAACTCCACGCCTGATTTTGAAGAAAGCACGGCTAACGCATTTTCATGTTCCGTATTGATACTATCCCTGCTACTAACCATTTTATCAGCTTGTATTTTTTTTAGCTCGTTTACGGTTTCTGTATGATGGGTGATCATCATATTAGCAAAGTTGATGACATTTTGATTTGAGGATCTGCTTTTAGCCATCTCGGAAGCTTTTATTTCGACCAAACTACCCTCTATCCCATTTTTTATAAAATGGATAGCAGCGTCATCTGCTAAGGTTTTATCGTTATAATTTTTAGCGCGTCGTTGGTCCTGACAGGATGGTGCAGCAAATAAGACTATGATACCTAATACCGAAAATAGCAGCTTTCTCATGGTTAGATGTAGTTTGTTAGTGTGTATAACAAACGTAAGTTGATATGGTTTACCAAAACCATTAGCTTGCACCTAATTTTTTTAATAAAAAGTTACAATATTTATTTACGCCAAATTACGCCCTGCATTTACAATACCATATACTGTGCGAACAACAAGTTTGCCGTAAACTTCTGCTAATGCTGCATTCGGGTTATCATTTAAACACTTCAAAGCATAATGCTGTACCAATACCAATGGTAATACAATACGTTCTCGCAGAGCAATTGAACGCCGATCAATAGGCGAATCCTCCATTAATACCTTTGCTCCTGTGAGCTCCAATAACAAGGTTTTAGTTAGTTCAAACTCATTTTTCAATTGCTTCCAAAATGCGCCAAACTTCTCATCCTGCTCCAAATATGCGGTCACCCGGAAATCAGATTTGGACATAGACATACCACAGTTATCCAGCATAGTTTTAAAGAAACCGGAAGTTTGATACAACTGCTTCACATCATCCCACTTGCCCTCATCTTTCATCTTTTTTAAAGCGGTACCAACACCATAAAATCCCGGAATATTTTGTTTAAGCTGGCTCCATGATGTTACAAAACTTATAGCGCGCAGGTCCTCTAACTTTAATGGTGCATCGGCATTTCGTTTAGTTGGCCGACTGCTAATATTAACCTTTGATAATAATTTTAAAGGGCTGTATTTTTCTAAATACTCCACAAACAAAGGGCCTTTGCGTAATGCCATAAACAACTCATAACTTGCACCTGCCATATCGCTTATCATAGCTTTTTGCTGAGTATTAAGTACATCATTGTTATTTGGCTTTAGTGCCGATATGACGCCCGCATCTATCAATTGCTCAATATTAAACCTTGCAGTTTCAACCGAACCATATTGAGAGCTTACCGTTTGCCCCTGTATGGTGAGTTGTATATGCTCGTTGGCTATTTCTTTACCCATTGAAGCATAAAAGCGATGGGTTTTACCACCACCACGCGCCGGAGGACCGCCACGGCCGTCAAAAAAAGCCAGCTTTATGCCATGCTTACGTGCCATAGCAGTTAATTCAACCTTGGCTTTATAAATAGACCAATTGGCCATTAAATATCCCCCATCCTTTGTACTATCCGAAAACCCGAGCATTATAGTTTGGAAGTTTCCACGACGTTTTAAATGTGCCGCATAAAACGGATGTGTATATAGCCGTTCCATTACTTCCGCCGCAACTTTCAAATCGTTAACGGTTTCAAATAAGGGCATAAAATCAACAGTTAAAGTTTCTGTCTCCCAGCCACTCCATAAAAACAGATCTATCAACTGCAGAATATCTGATGCTTGCTGGCAGTTGCTGATAATATAACGCTGGCAAGCTTTTTCTCCATTTGACTGCTGTATCTGCTTCATCAACCTAATGGTGTTTAGGGTATCTTTAGCCATATCATCTGCATCATCCGGGCACATAAAGTCAACCGAATTAAAGGTGATAGCTTTTAATTTACCCTCCTCATCCAGGTCTTGATACGCGGTTGGTATACCAGTAGCTATTTTACCTGTAGTGTACTTAAATACATCCCGCAAAATGCGGCTATCCTGGCGTATATCAAGCGTAGCAAAAAAGCACCCAAATAATCGTACCTTTTGTACCAGGTCATCTACAATATTTACAAATAAGCTGTCATGCTCTTTCACCAAAGTCTCCCGTATGGAACCCAACAGTTGCAGCAATTCGCTTTGTAAATCTTTAGCATCGGTATTTTGCTTATTAAAAGCATTTTCATACAATAAGGCTTCAAGTGTTTTCATGGCAGCTTCAATACCCCTAAAGGTTATTCTGCGTTTTAAAACTCTAAAATCCCGGTAATAGCACCTAAAAACAATTTGCCTTAACAGGTAAGCAACATCATAGGTTGTTTGGGTATTTACGTTAGGGTTACCATCCCTGTCGCCTCCCGGCCAAAAACCAAGCTCCAGCATTTGGCGGCTTCGCTTCTCATCAATATCAAACTCTTCAACCAATTTGGTTTGTATAGCTGAAATTGCGTGATAAAAAGTATTTTCTAAAAACCATATCAGGCTAATAGCCTCATCAACAGGGGTTGGCGAGGTTTTATTAAAGAATGGGGTTTTGCCCAACTGCTGTAATAAAACGTGTATAGTATTTATATCATTTATCTTCAGCGCAGCTATCAGGTCGGTCATAATACCTAATACCGTACCTGGGTAAAATTGAGTTGGGTGAGCAGTTAACACCAACCTCAGGGAGAAGTCTTTTAATTTTTCGCTGATAGTATTTCGAGCCTCATTACTTACTGCCGCTTGCTGCAATAGTCCTTTTAGAGTTCCTGATTCATCCGGTCGGCCTAATTTACTGAACGACGAATCTTCAATAGCATCAAACAGCACCACTTGTCTTTCTATATATTGTACAAAACGAAACAGGCGGTTCAGTTGTTCCTGGTGATCAATACCGGGAACATATTTTTTAAAAAAAGATTCAATTATTTCGGTAGGCGATTGTTGTTTAACAGCTCCCCTTTCGCAATGCGAGCTAAAAAATGGCAGCAAAATACCCGTATCTTTAACCTGGTAAAATGGTAAAGTCTGAAATAAACTATTGTATAACTCAAAACGCGTAACAACCTCATTATTAAATGCGGTTTCTGTTTGGCTGAGTTTTAAAGATGATGGCATAAGGCGAAGTTTAATTTTTATACTTTTGATAAAGCCGTATTCTTACTAACGATGTGAATTTAAATATATTTAATCAGAAAGCCTAAACATTAAATAAATTTTAACATTTACATCGTTTTATAGTAATTTTGATTAAAATATTGGTCGCACAATATAATTTTAATAAATACATATACAAAACAAACGACTAATAGTAATGTTCGCGCTTCCATCAACTAAAGAGATAAAAACTTTCTTTTTCAGTCAATATTTTTCTGATGGCTTGCGTGTGTGTATAGGAGTTTTGGTACCCGCCCTGATAATGATCTATATAGATCATTTTGATATGGGCATCGCTTTGGCATTGGGTGCTGTATGTATTGTTGTGGTTGATAACCCAGGCCCGGTTATTCATAAACGTAACGCTATGGCAGCAGCCAATGTATGTATGTTTATAGTAGCCCTTGCCACTGGTTATTCCAGGCCCGATGTGATAGCATTGGGTATTGTAATTACTTTTTTTGCTTTTGTATTCTCCATGTTTACGGTATATGGCAACCGGGCGGCATCGGTTGGTACAGCATCATTGCTTATCATGATATTTATGATAGCCCGCGAAATGCCGATGTCTGAGGTATTTACCTACAGTGTTACCATTTTTGCGGGCGGAGTTTGGTATATGATTTTCAGCCTTGTATTTTTTGGCATACGCCCCTATCGCGCAGCGCAACAAGCTTTAGGTGAAAATATTGCCGACATCGTAAGGTTTTTACGCATAAAGGCTGATTTTTACTTGCCGGATACAGATATTGACGATAACTACCATAAACTGGTATTACAACAGATACAGGTAAGCCAGCACCAAGATGCCGTGCGCGAACTGCTTTTTAAAAGCAGGTTAATGGTGCGCGAATCAACCAATGCCAGCCGCATACTAGTACTTACTTTTATTGACCTGGTGGATATGTTTGAATATATAATGGCCACCCATTATGACTATAACTATCTACGCGAAAAATTCAAAGACACCAATATACTCCCCGAGATTGCCGGTTTGATCAATAAAATGGCGGATGAATTAGATCATATGGGGTTTGCAGTGCTTTCCAACACACGCTACAATCACCTGTATAATTTTGAGAAAGAGCTGGAGCAATTAAAGCTAAAAATTGACGAGGTGGGTAAAAACAGCCAGGAAACCAGCAACCTGGTACTTAAAAAAATATTGATTAACCTGCGCGACTTAAATAAGGAGATTGATAACATTTATAACTACTATCGTTCAAGCTCATCCAAAATTTTAATTGAGAATAATAATGATGTGGATCACTCCCAATTTGTAACCCACCAGGATTATGCGCCTCATATATTTTTTGACAACCTTACCCGCAAATCGGCTGCTTTTAAACATGCAGCAAGAGTAGCGTTTGTGTGCCTGGTTGGCTTTATTGTAGCTAAAAGTTTACCACTTGGCCATCATAGTTATTGGATATTGCTTACCATTATAGTTATTCTTAAACCGGGTTTCAGCTTATCTAAACAGCGTAACTATCAACGGTTAATAGGTACTATTGTGGGCGGCGCCATTGGGGTACTCATCCTTTTATTTATAAAAAATCATAACGCCCAATTTGCGTTTATGGTGGTATTTATGATAGGCGCTTATAGCTTTATCCGCACCAACTATGTGGTAAGCATAACATTTATGACACCGTATGTACTAATCATGCTTAAGTTTTTGGGTGTAGGGCAAATGAATATTGTTGAAGAGCGAATTTTAGATACTGTAATAGGCTCAACCATTGCATTTTTAGCCAGCTACCTTATATTCCCAACCTGGGAGTTTGAGAAAATAAGAAAAACAATGGCTGATGTATTGTATGCCAATATAAACTACCTGGTTAAGGTTGCCGAAAGCATTACCGGCAAAGGTGTTGACATAACAGCCTACAAACTGGCACGTAAAGATGTATTTATCAAATCGGCCAACTTATCAGCGGCTTTTGAGCGTATGACATCAGAGCCTAAGAGCAAACAACGCAATATAACCGACATACATAAGTTTGTGGTATTGAATCATATACTATCGTCATATATAGCAACTATAGCGTCTGAAGTTGCTATTAAAGGAATCCATAAAGCTCAACCGGATAGTTTGAAACTGATCAAAAAAAGCTTCGCGCTATTAAATGAAAGTTCAGCCAAATTAGGTGGCAAAAAAATAGAGTTTGTTACTGAAAAGTCTGATGGTATAACTGTAGAGGTGGATCCGTCTACCCTATCAACTGCCGATATTTTATTAAAAGATCAGTTAGGCTTTATTAATAAGATTAGTACTGATATTGATAAGGTTACGGATAATGTGGTGGGAAAAGAAGTATAAAAGTTTATGTCATTGCGAGGAGGAACGACGCGGCAATCTCATTGCGTTCACATCCAAGCGACGAGATTGCTTCGCTCGCCCGGGCCACGCAATTGCTGCTCGCAATTACATATAGTTGATTATAGTATTAGCTTACAACAACTCCGTAGCCAAATTAGCCAGTTCACTTCGCTCCCCTTTTTGCAGGGTAATGTGAGCATAAAGCGGGTGCTCTTTTGCTTTATCTATCAAGTATGATAAGCCATTACTTTCCGCATCCAAGTATGGGGTATCTATCTGGTAAATATCGCCCGTAAATACAAACTTACTATTCTCGCCCGCCCGGGATATGATGGTTTTTATTTCGTGCGGAGTAAGATTTTGGGCCTCATCAACTATAAAGAATATTTTGCTTAGCGTGCGGCCACGAATAAAGGCCAGAGGGGCTATAGATATTTTATCATTAGCAACTAACTCGTCCAGTTTGCTTTGCATCTTTTCATCATCAGCAAACTGATCTTTAATAAACTTTAAATTATCCCAAATAGGCGCCATATAGGGGTCTATCTTTGATTTGATATCACCGGGTAAAAAGCCAATGTCTTTATTGCTTAAAGGTACTATCGGGCGGGTTACATATATCTGGCGGTAAAACTTGCGCTGCTCTAATGCGCCGGCTAATGCCAAAAGGGTTTTACCTGTACCTGCATTACCTTGTATAGTAACCAATTTGATATCCGGGTTCAACAAAGCGTGTATAGCAAATGCCTGCTCTAAATTTTTGGGGTAGATGTTTAATACCGGTTGTTCAGTTATTTTCTCTAACTGTTGGCTTTGACTATTATAAAAACCCGATGCTGTTTTTTTACCCTTTAATATATAGAAGTGGTTATTGGTATGCGGTTTAATATCAAACTCGTCGGCAGATAAGTTATCTTTTTTAATTAACTGAGTGATTAACCCATCATCAACTTTAGTTAAAATGGTTTTGCCTGTATATAATTCGTCCAGGTTTTTGATCTTGCCAGTTTCGTAATCCTCTGCATGCAGATTAAGTGATTTAGCTTTCAGCCGCAGGCAAATATCTTTAGATACCAGTACTATCTTTTTATCAGGGTATTGCCCCTGTAATGCTAAAGCGGTATTTAAAATTCGGTGATCGGTTTTATCTGAGCCGAAAAGAACCGTAGCATCAGCATGGTTGGTTTGATCGTCAACGATTACCTTAAAATGCCCCTTATCCTTACCGCTCAATGGCTGCCATTGGCTAACCAGGTTATTGCGGGAAAGGTCATCCATTAAGCGAATAAAACTACGAGCTTCAAAGTTGCGGGTATCGTTACCGCTTTTCATGTTGTCCAGTTCTTCCAGTACCTGTATAGGTATGGCTACGTCATGTTCATGAAAGTTTTCAAAGGCGTTATGGTCATAAAGGATGACCGAGGTATCTAACACAAATATTTTCTTCCTGCCATTCGGCTTGCCTTTATCTCCCTTTTGCATAGGCACTAAATTAAGCATTTAAAGGGTGGAAGAAAATGAAAATCTATATAAAACAAAAATGGGAGCCGCCTCTTTCGATTTGATCTCCCATTTTCTGCCTCTGCGCAGCCATAGCCGCCTCAGAAGAATCAAGTTTTGTGTAAAATTAACCGACCTGATTACTCAATGTTATTAGTGCTAACTCCAGTCTCTGTCATTATTGTCTGTGAGTTTTGATTTATCCATGTTGTATGCGGTTCGATCTTGTCCACTATCCTTGCGGATAATAACACTCCGTTTTCGCTCAACTCCGATATCTATCTTTCTTCAGTAGAAATGATGACGACCATTGTTTGCTAACGCTGATTGCTTCAAGGTCATTATTTTGTTTACTATTCTCCGTAAAAAATAGGTAAACTCCATAATACCCCTTTTAGTTAACACGCTTTTTCAACTCTCTCGAATTTTCCTTTTTGTGTAACTCAGGCTTTCCCGTGATCTTTAGCTCCTCCGAAGATTCACCCGATTCACTTTCTGTTTTTCCTGTAAGGCTGTCAAAGTACGTCGTTCTTGATGATTTCAATATCGGGAGAAAAGCGATTCTTTGCAAATTTATTTTATAGTTTTTATTAACCTGTTATCAACAAAAATTACATGGTTATTAACACTATTTTAATAGTATTTAGGTTTATTCACAACTCTCCTTATTCACAACAGCCGTTTGCCAAATCACCCTATCGTCAATAAAAAAATCTTAAAAGTGATTTTATCTTAAAATTTCTCAGTTAAATGGCGCCAGTATCGCTTAGGAATATGGCGCATATGCAGCTTGGTATTTTTCCTGGCGGGGATATTTACACTCTTAAAATAGTTTTGCCATAACGATTGATATATGCCTTCATCCTCGGTAAAAGCCGCACCTACATCGCCCGGTTTATTTACGTTAGAGAAATCAAGGTTGATATATGCTGTATCATGGAGGTTGTAGTATACCCCATAATTACGCTTATTATCATAAATTATCCATTTCTGATCGGCATAGCGATTCCTGAAATGTTTGATAATCAAAGGCAGGACATTAAAATCAGGTTCGATGGTGGCATAAAATGTTTCATCTTTTAGCTTTTGAAAACGCACAAAAGCCTCCATCCTATGCTTCTCGCGTCGTATCATAAGTATTAATTCTGATAAGCGCATAACAAACCGGTTACCATAATCATCTTCAATATTTTGGGGTGAATCAAAAACATACCTGATATAACCTATCAAATTATCATCCTCATTTTCCATCTCGGCTATATGCGCCATATATAAACGCTGTAAACCTATAGGTGATAACTTTTGTTGTAAACCCTTTAATACACGGTTAACATGTACTTCGTTGGTGATCACATTTATTCTATTCTCAAACATGGCACTGGCATACCATTCGCCCGTTTGCAATTTAACCTGAGTTAATTTCAATTCGTAAATTTCAAAAACAGCAGATAGCAAGCCTTCAAACGTTCCGTCGTAAAACAGTGTGGTCATACTAAAACAGGTTAAGCTGGGTTATCGAATTTTTGAGATATTTACTTTTTGATTCGGCCAGGATAAATTGCTTGATCTTGGTACCAGTCAAATCCCGCCGCTCAAAATCCTTGCTTTTACAAGTAATAAAGTATTGCGCGCGATTAATAGCTACTCCTAATTTCTTTACTTTCTCCCAGTTTAAATGCGCATGTCTGCGCGCGCTTACAATTTTTTGTGCCGATAATACTCCTATGCCCGGTACACGTAATATGAGTTGCAGATCGGCTTTATTAATATCTATCGGGAAAACGTGCATATTACGTATGGCCCAACTTAGTTTAGGGTCAATATCCAAATCCAATAAAGGTTGCTGGTTATCTACTATTTCATCCACATTAAAACCATAAAATCGCATCAGCCAGTCGGCTTGGTATAAACGGTTCTCGCGTACCATAGGAACAGATGTGTTTAACGACGGCAAGCGGCTATCTGCCAATACCGGCACGTAACCTGAATAATAAACCCTCTTTAAATTAAAGTTTTTATAAAAGTAGTTGGCCGATTGCAATACCTGCTGATCTGTTTCGGGTGTAGCACCAATAATTACCTGCGTACTTTGTCCTGCAGGCGCAAACATTGGCGCTTTTTTAAACAGTTTTTTTTCTTCCTGATGCAGAATGATCTCATTTTTTAAATATTGCATGGGGTCAATCATATCCTGGCGATTCTTATCTGGAGCCAATAATTTCAAACCCGCCTCGGTAGGCATTTCCAGGTTTACGCTTAACCTATCGGCATATAAACCTGCCTCGTGCATCAATTCATCACTCGCACCAGGGATGGATTTTAAATGGATATAGCCGTTAAATTTATGTTCGGTGCGTAGTTTTTTAGCGATGAGTACCAATCGCTCCATGGTATAATCAGCATCCTTAAAAATGCCCGAGCTTAAAAAAAGGCCCTCAATATAATTACGACGGTAAAAGTTAATGGTCAGATCAACTACCTCCTGCACCGTAAAAGCGGCACGCTTAATATCATTGCTTTTGCGCGATACACAATAAGCGCAGTCAAAAATGCAATGATTGGTCAATAGGATTTTAAGCAGCGATACGCATCGCCCGTCCTCTGTATAACTATGACAGATACCATTACTGGCATTGCCTAAACCTTTGTTTTCATTTTTACGCTTACTGCCACTTGACGCGCATGATACATCATACTTAGCGGCATCGGCCAAAATATTTAATTTCTCTGTTATCCGGTCTGCATTCATACAGAAGCTAAATTACTAATATTTTTAGCAATTTATATGCCAATGATTAAAAACTTTATACACCTTTTAGTGGTTAATTAAGAAAATCTATTTATGAAAAAATTATATACTGCTGTTGTTACCGCTTCCGGTGGTCGCGATGGCCACATCAAATCTGATGACGGAGTTATTGACCTGGATATGAAAAAGCCTAAAGCAATGGGTGGTACCGAGGATGGTTATGCTAATCCTGAATTACTTTTTGCAGGTGCATGGGGAAGTTGTTATTTAGGTGCTTTAGGTTCGGTTGGCAAACGCGATAATGTAGATGTAAGCAAAGCCACGGTTGATGTTCATGTAAGTTTTAACCAGGAAGGTGAAACAACTTACGCTTTATCGGCAGAGTTGCATGTATATGTACCGGGAGTAGATAAAGAAGTAGCACAAAAACTGGCTGATGCAGCACATAAAGGTTGCCCATATTCAAAAGCTACCCGTGGCAATATTGATGTGAAGGTTATTGCTGTATAATTTAATGTAGAGACGGAAAGTAAAGTATTGCGTCTCTACTTATATTTACACTATGGATGTAAAGGAAGTTGAACGGTTAATAAAAATAAGCAGGGAGCACCCGCTTATGCCCGAAACTTACATTCCATGGCAGCTGCAGCCGCAGCCAGGGGATATATTTTTACCCGAAATTTTAACATCCTTGCAAGGTCTGCCAATTTATGACACCCTTACTCCTACTCAAAAATTGGAGTTAGGGCGACATGAATTAGTGCAGGTAATATCATCCTACGCATGGGGCGAGTGCCTGTTTTGTGTGTTTATGACCCGCCACCTCATTACGTTGCCGCAAGATAATGTAGAGCATCAATTTTTAATAAGAGAATTAATAGAAGAACTGCGCCACCAGGAAATGTTTGCCAGAATGATTAACCAATTAGGTGGGCAGCCTATAAAGCAAAGTGGCTTACATAAATTTTTTGGCGAGTTTAGCAATAAATACCTGCCTGCCGATTACCTGTTTATGGGCAGTGTGGCGGTTGAATTGGTTACAGATGTGTATGGCAATCACGCCCGGCGGTCGCCAAACATTTATCCCACATTAAAGAAGATGTTCGACCTGCATAATATTGAAGAAGGGAGGCATATTTTGTTCACTAAAAGCCTGCTTAAAACCTATTCTGCAAATGCGGGAGTAATCAAGCGTACACTATACAGCTATGTAATCCTATTTAATATCCTGTTTGTGCGCACCATGTATGTTAAGCGAGAAATATATGAGCGCATAGGTATATCCAACCCTGATGAAGTCTATAAGCAAGCCTCTAAAAACTTCAAGCAAAAATTTGCCGACAGGTGCCTGGATGATATTATCGAATTTGTATATAGCTGGAAAGGTTTTAACCCGGCAACACGTTGGGCATGGCGGTGGGTTTTGGGCGCGAAGGTTTAATTAATTAGTGTCATTGCGAGCGTAGCACGGCAATCGCAAGGAGAATAGTTCGCGATTGCTTCGTCGTTCCTCCTCGCAATGACATAGGGGTGTTAAATCACCTCATTAATACTCATTTCTTTGATAGCCTTTACTTCCGGCCTGCCGTTTTTAAAGGCTTTACGTGGGGTTAAACCTAATAACTCAAACATGGCCATATCCTCATCAAATGATGGGTTTGGTGTAGTTAACAATTTTTCGCCTGCAAAAATAGAGTTAGCACCTGCCATAAAACAAAATGCCTGTTCAACCGTGCTCATTTCGGTGCGGCCCGCTGATAAACGCACTACGGTTTTTGGCATAATGATACGTGTGGTGGCTATCATACGCACCATATCCCAAACAGAAACACGCGGCTGTTCGGCTAATGGCGTACCGGCTACCGGCACCAAAGCATTAATAGGTACAGATTCGGGGTGCTGTGGCAGGTTTGAAAGCGTTTTAAGCATAGATATTCTATCCTCCACTGTTTCACCTAACCCGATAATACCACCGCTACAAACGCTTATTTTGGCTTTACGCACATTGTGCAAAGTTTCTAAACGCTCATTATATGTCCGGGTAGTAATAATTCTCTTATAATCCTCTTCTGAGGTATCTAAATTATGATTGTAAGCATACAAACCTGCATCAGCTAAACGTTGTGCCTGGCTTTCCGTAAGCATCCCTAATGTACAGCAAACTTCCATGTCCAGCTCGTTCACTGCTTTCACCATGTCAATCACCTTATCAAAATCGCGATTATCGCGTACCTCGCGCCATGCAGCACCCATACATAACCTTGAAGCACCACCTGCCTTAGCTTTTTGTGCTACGGCAACAACCTCTTCCTTAGGCATAATGGCGTGTACATCAACGCCTGTATTATAACGTGCAGCTTGGGGGCAATAAGCACAATCCTCAGGGCAGCCACCCGTCTTAATAGATATTAACGAGCTGATCTGCACCTCGGCGTAATCTTTATTTTCACGGTGGATAGTTGCTGCCTGGTAAACCAGGTCCAATAATGGGGTGTTATATATTTGGGTAATTTCTTCTTTAGTCCAGTTGTATCTTACTTCTGTCATAGCGTTCTGTTTGAAAGTTCAAATTTATAATAAAAGCTCGATTCAAGTTAATGTAACAAAAATTTAGTTGCCAGCCATAAACACAAAAAATACCCTGCACAATCTGTAAATGTGGTAATAATGATAGACGATGCTACCGCCGGGTCTATCCCCACCCTTTTTAACAATAAGGGTATCCCTGCACCTGCTAATCCCGCAACTACCAAATTACCAATCATTGCCAGTACTATTACCAAGCCAAATAATGGGCTTAGTCCTAAAAAGTTAGCCACTATTCCAACAATCAGCCCGTTTATGGCTCCATTGATTAAGCCTACAGAAAACTCTTTTAATACAGTTCTATAAGCCTGCCTATCACTAAGGTCAGATAACGATATACGACGTACCGTTACCGCCAATGCTTGTGTAGCCCCATTTCCACCCATTCCGCATACTATTGTTGCATATGCCATAATTGTGGGTATTTGAATCTGAACTGTTGGAAATTGTTGAATTACCGATGCGGCAAGGAACGCCGTACCAAGATTAATAACCAACCATGGCAAGCGGCTTTTTATAGCATCCTGCCAGTTACCGCTTAGTTCCTCATCTTCAGATACACCGGATATTTTCAAAATATCCTCGGTACTTTCCTCCTCCATTACATCAATAATATCATCAACAGTAATGCGGCCCAGCAGCTTCATATCATCATCAACCACCGGGATGGTTGTTAAATTATATTGGGATATCAGCTTGGCTACCTCTTCCTGGTCCAAATCAGCTTTTACATACACCGGGTCGGCTTTGAGTATGTTTTTTATCTTGGCATCAGCATGTGCTTTTATGATGTTTTTGATGGATACTATGCCTTTTAGTGTATTTGAATCATCTACTACGTAAATGGTATAAAACTCCTCCATCTCTTCCGATTGGCGGATGATCTCGTCCAACGCACCTTTTTTATCCAGCTTGATGTTTACCTTAATGAGTTGGGAGTTCATCAAACCACCCGCAGTATTCTCGTCGTAGCTTAATAATGCGCGAATGCTGGTAGCATCATCCTCATCAATATCTTCTAATATCTCTTCCTGCTCGTGTTCCTCCAGTTGGGATATGATATCCGTGGCATCGTCATAATCCAGCTCTTCAACAATTTCAGACCGTTTTTCGGGATCAAGATTGATCAGCAATTCGCCGGGATGGTGCTCTTCATCCATTTCGGATATTACCTCGGACGCAATATCAGCCGGAAGAATATTGATAATACGTTCTTTGGCTTCCTGAGGTAATTTTTCAAATAATATAGCAATCTCTGATGCATGATATTCTTTCAGAACACTTTGCAATTCTGCGTCTTCACCATCCAGCGCGGTTTTAATTCGCTGTAAGTCGGTTTTATCTATTTCAAAAGATTGCATATCCGACTAAAATAAGCATTTATAGGTGTAAACCGGGAATATTTATTTGTTATTTAAGCACTGTATTCGTACTTAACAACCGTACCTTCTATCTTACCCAATTTAGCCAAAACAGTACTCACCTGCATCTTGCGTATAGGCACTTGTAACGTACAATCATTATCAAATTGTTGATGTATTATACTTATATCTTCTTCTTTAATTAATCGCATTATATCATTCATTTGCAAATAGTTAAATTTTATGGTATAAATCATTTACAGTTTTTTCAATAACAGTTGCCTGGTTAAGTGCATCCTCTGTGGCTTGCTTATAAGCATTAATTAACCCCGGTACACCCAATAAAGTACCACCAAAATAACGCACTACTATAATTAACACATTGGTCAGATCGCGGGAAAGAAGTGTGTTTAATATTGGCCGACCTGCTGTACCTGAAGGTTCGCCATCATCATTTAGTTTAAATACCGATCGATCGGGAGTTATGCGCATGGCCCAACAATGGTGGTTGGCCTTGGTGTGTTCGGCCTTTAACTTAGCCAAAATTGGTTTAATATCAGTTTCAGAGGTGATTGGATAAGCAAAAGCTAAAAACTTACTCCCCTTGTCTTTAAATGAACCTTCTGATGGAATTTTTATAGTTCGGTAAGTATCATCAAAAAGCATTCACCAAATCTGTATTTGCAATAACAATTATAGCTACCAGGGCCAAAAATATACCTACTTTACTAAAATAAGTTAAACGTTCATTAAAAATAAACAAACCTACCATCATAGCCAGAGTAATTATACCCACATTAAGGGCAGAAAAAGCAGCCCGTGGTTGCGTAGCCATAGCTTGATGAATTTGTAAATTAAAGATAATGTACCCATAAACTGCAAAACCCATTATCCAACCAATTAATATATGCGGCCATGAAAAGCGTGTTTTTTTACGTACAATGTGTATACCCAAAAAAATAAGTGAAACTATAAATGCTATAATAAATATAGTAAGCAAGGATGCAGTATTGGGTATAATATTTTGCGATACTTGCCTTAACAGAGTAAGAATGATACCCATACTTATAAAAATAACTATCAGATATATCCATCCACCTGATGATCGTTTAGCGGTACGTTTCCAGGGAATAATGAAGAGTATGGCACACATGCTTAGTGCTATAGCCGTCAGTTCAATATTATTCAATGATTTGTTAAATACCAGGTAAGATATTACTAAGGGAATAAACAGCGCCAAGCGCTCAACAATACTTGTAAGTACAATTCCGTTAACACGAATAGACGAGGCAATCATTAAAAAAAGTAAGGGAAATAATATACCTAAAACGATATAAGGATAAATAGAAACTACCGAAAACGTTTGTAAGGTTATAACTGGCTTATTTATAATTATTAACAATAAAATGGCTGCGGTAAAATTCCATGTTATAGCTTGCAAAACATCGATATGATAACGCCTGGCTAGTTTAAACAAAACCGAAACCAAAACACTACAACAAATACACAAAAAAACGTACAGCATCAGCTATTATATAAAATTTTCAAATTGTCCCTCCCGAATAAATATTTCGTGGCCATAGTGCCTTCAATCTCCGGCGCTTTGATGCCCTCTTTCAAAATCACTTCACCTATAAAAACACGCGCTTCGTCCCATAAACCGGCTTCAATAAATTGAGTGAGCGTGGCTGCCCCACCTTCAATAATCAGTGATTGAATATCCTGCAAGTATAATTGATACAAAATATATTGTGGTACAAACCGGTCAAAATCTTCTAACGCAATATATTTATTTTTTCCATTGATATCTGTTGTACGTTCATTAAATATCAAAGTTTCAACAGACTGATCAAAAACATTTAAAGCAGTGTCCAATTCCAGTCTGCGATCAATAACTACCCGTTTAGGGTTCTTACCTTCGCCGTAACGTACATTTAGTTGGGGGTTATCAATAGCGGCTGTATTTTTACCTATCAGCACTGCATCTTCCTCACTACGCCATTGATGCACCAATTTGCGCGATTCTATGCCTGTTATCCAAAACTGTGAACCATCAGCAGGAGCAAAAAAACCATCAGCTGTTTGAGCCCATTTTAATATAATGTATGGACGATGCTTTTGCACACGGGTAAAAAACCTACGGTTAAACCATTTACAATCTTCCTCTAACACACCGGTAACTACCTCAATGCCGGCATCTTTAAGCTTATCAATACCCTTACCGTCTACCTGGTCAAACGGATCGCGGCAGCCAATAACAACCGTTGGTATGCGGTATTTAATAATGAGATCTGCACAGGGTGGTGTTTTACCGTAGTGTGCGCAAGGCTCCAGGGAAACATAAATAATTGATTGTCTTAATATTTCCGCATGGTCAGTGTAATTCCTAATTACCTGGTTAATAGCGTTTACCTCGGCATGTGCCTTGCCATATTTTTCATGATATCCCTCGCCTATTATTTTATCCTGATATACAACTACAGCACCCACCATAGGGTTTGGGCTTACATTACCCATACCTAAAGCTGCCAGTTCAAGGCAGCGGCGCATATATATTTCGTGCTGATGCATACTACAAAAGTAGCTTTTATGTTACTTTGTTATGTGAAAACTATAAATGAAGTATTCCTGGCTTTTAAACATGAGTTAAATGACCTGTATAATACTAATGAGACAGAGGCACTTACCTTATGGGTTGTTAGCGAAATTATGGAATTATCAAAAGCCACTATTAAAGCTTTCCCCGAAAAAGAACTCACAGTTTTGCAGCAGGAACTATCATCATCTATTTTAATGGAACTTAAAACCGGCAAACCACTGCAATATGTTTTGGGATATACGGAGTTTTACGGGTTAAGGTTTGTAGTAAATCCAGCCACACTCATCCCCCGCACCGAAACTGAAGAATTGGTAGAATGGATATTAAATAGCGTGGATAAAACAAAAAATATTTCCATTTTGGATATTGGCACCGGTAGTGGTTGCATACCTATCAGCCTCAAAAAAAACTTACCCAACGCTCATATTAGCGCTATTGATATTTCGCCCGAGGCTTTGCAAACCGCTAAAATAAACGCTGAATTAAATGATGTAGATATAGATTTTATAGAGGCTGATATTTTAAACCACTCTAATCTAGCAACTCAAAACTTACAACTCATAGTGAGCAATCCCCCTTATGTTACTCCTGAAGATAGGGCAAAAATGCACTTGAATGTAGTGGGTTTTGAACCACATACGGCGCTTTTTGTACCGCAGGAAGATCCATTATTGTTTTATAAAGCTATAACTAATTTTGCTGTGGCCAATTTAACCCCTGGTAGTTTATTGTTTTTAGAGATAAATGAAAGCTACGGACAGAAAACTGTAGAACTTTTAAACAGCAAAGGTTTTAAAAATATCGAACTAAGAAAAGACATGAGCGGGCGCGACCGAATGATAAAAGCTATGCTGTAGCGATTTTACTTTCGCCCTTTTAAATTAATATACACTTTGCTGGATTGCGGTATACCCAAGGTATTGCCGGGCGTAACATCTAAATAAGGTTTTAAATAGCCATCAATTATTGCTTGAAGCACATTGGTGTTGTTTACATTAGCCACTAATAATTTATGGAAACGAATATCTCCATTTTTATTAACCACTGCGGTAAATGAGTAGTCAAAATTCTTGTAGGCCTTTTTTATTTCGATGTTGTATTCAGGGTGCATATAAGCGTCTGTAGTACTATATTTATTTCTTTCATCAGCAACCACTTCGGTTTTTGTTACCTTGATGTAGGGGCTTTTGCTTTTAAACACTACCGGGTTACGGGCGGCAAATAAACTATCGGGGTTTTTATGAGGATGCGTTACCATATACCGCACATACAAACTATCACCTCTATCGGGTTGCCTTAACTTTTCGGGTGTAGTTTTTAGTACATTTTTAATGTAATCATCAGAATATAAGGTAGTAAATAAGGTTGATTGTGAAACGTATATTATGTTACTTTCCACCTTCATTACCTGGAATACCAAACTATCCTTAGTCAACTTTAAAGCACGAAACCAAGACCGTGCAATGTAAAATATTGAATCATGATCATTGGTGATACGGAAGTTGGCAAAACTTTTGGTGTTGGTAGCATACAGCCTTGCGGTATCGTCTGACAGAAAAGTAATTTGCCATAAAGGCTCCAATTGGTATCCGTATGGGCTAAATGAACGGCCATTGGCTAATCTTTGCTTAACCTCAGTGTACTTAATACCCCATACCGGTTTAAAGGTTACTTTGTTACGGTAATTGTCGCCTGATTTATTTTTACAAGAATTGTATACGACCGAGATAGCAATAAATAACACATACAGTGTATATCTTCGTAAATTTTTATTAAACCGCATTAATATCATATCCGTTTTAAGCCGGGCTGCAAAATTAACATAAAACGCCTTTAGCCGGTAAGCTAAAGGCGTTTTTATAGTAATATTTAAGTTATAAAATTATGCTGATCGCCTGTGGTTAATTAACAAAGCTGCATCATGTACGGTAGAAAGAATACCATCGGCATTAAAAGTGCCCGAAAGTGATTTATCCACATGATCAAAAACAATATGCTTTGCGGTATCAATAACATAAGTAGCTAACAAAGGCACGTTTGCATCAATACCTGCATAATTGTTCCAGGTTGGGTCATCTTTGCTGTACACCCTGAATCTTTCGGCCAGTTCATTATTTTTATCATGGTAGAAATTTAAAGACAAGTTGTTATCCCAAACTAGTTTTTCTAAATGATCATCTTCGTCAGCGTTAATGATCAACAGGTTGCCCCCATTGGCTTTTATCTCATATTGTATGGCATTTAAATGTTTTAATTGATCTAAACCATAGTTATTCCAATGACGCGAGTAAAAACCGATAACCAACGGGCTATTTAGTAATTGCTTGATTAAAGCGTGACCATAGGTTGGGGCACCGTTATAAAATTGTTTCCAACGGGTAAACTCAGCACTTAAAGTAAACTCGGGAATACTATTGCCCGCTTTTACAGGTTTTAATGCTTTATAATTTTTGTAAGACAAATCGTTATCAGGTACAATTTCTGACAGATCAAAGTATGGATATTTATTTATGGTAGTTGACATTTTTTTAATTTTTAAATGGTTGATATTTAATGATAGCTGTATTTCGATTTACTTCAACAACTACACATGCCATATAGCAACCGGTAATAATTACCCAGGCCATTTATTAAAATAGAAAAGATGTATTTATAAGGGTAAGTATTCATGAAAATTAAGATTGAAATAAAGTGAATAAAAAGGATGGTTCTGGGGAGACAGAAATTAGCAACAACACGCCCTGCGCATAGCAGGCATTCGGTAGTTATATGCTAATTTTTTGAACGACATCTTGATTGTATTTTCTATTACAAAACAAATATACTACAATATCTATTAATTTAGTAGAATTAATTTAAAAAAATATTTATTTATTCTAGCGCATCATATATAGCTAATAAAGACTAAGTAAAATCAATTATATTTGTTATCAGCATGAAAGAGTTACAGGATATTGTATCAGCATTTGATAGAGCTATAGAGCAAGGGAAACAAACTGCCCTGGCCACTGTGGTGCATGTAGAGGGCTCCTCCTATCGACGCGCAGGTGCACGAATGCTAATAACTGAAGATGGACAATTAACTGGTGCTATTAGCGGCGGTTGTTTGGAGGGTGATGCTTTACGCAAAGCACTATTGGTGATGACCCAAAACAAATCAATGCTGGTTACTTATGATACTACTGATGACGACGATGCCAAATTTGGCGTAGGCCTGGGTTGCAATGGTATCATACATATTTTAATTGAACCTATTTTCGCCGATAAACAGAATAATCCCATAGCCTTATTCAAACAGTTTTTAAGTAAACGGCAGCCGGTTGTATTGATTACCATATTCTCGATGAGTGATAAAAAGGCTATTCAACCTGGAACTTGCCTGATATTAACCGAGCAAGAAGAACTGCGCGGCTTTTTCCCTGATGAAGACATTAAGGATGCATTACTAGAAGATGCCAGGGATGTACTTAAAAATGGTAACTCAGTAACCAAAACATACTTGTACGGTGATAAATTTACCTGTTTTATAGAGTTATTACAGTCAACGGTTTCGTTGGTGGTATTTGGTGCGGGTAATGATGCTATCCCGATAGTACAGTTGGCCGATGTATTGGGCTGGCATGTTACTTTGATTGATGGCCGGGCCAATTATGCAGTACAGCGGCGTTTCCCATTGGCTAAAAAAATAATCATAGCCAAACCAGAACAAGCTTTAGCGCAAATTAATATTGATAGCCGTACTATTTTTGTGTTGATGACGCATAACTATAACTACGATATGGCTATGCTGAAACAGTTGCTACCATTGGAGTTAACCTATGTAGCTTGTTTAGGCCCTAAAAAGCGTTTGAACCGCATGCTGGATGAATTGCGTGAAGAAGGTTTGAATATTACCGACCACCAACTGCAAAGCATTTACGGCCCTGCAGGATTAGATATAGGATCTGAAACTTCTGACGAAATAGCTTTATCCATTATAGCAGAAATGCAGGCTGTTTTAAAGAAAAGAAATGGTACACCTTTACGCGAAAAAGCGGTTATACATAACCGCGATGCTGAACAGATCATACAACAACAGCGCCCGGCAATAGTCATAAAATCTTGCTGATGATAGGACTCATTATATTAGCGGCAGGCTCATCAAGCAGGTTAGGTCAACCTAAACAAAACCTGGTTTTTCAGGGCAGCACACTTTTACAACGAACCATTAAGGCCGCCTTAGCTGCAGATTGCCAGCAAATAGCGGTAGTATTAGGAGCTAATGCGCCGGTAATTGAGCGTACTATTGCTGATCAACCCGTCCAAATACTACATAACTTTAACTGGGAAGCAGGTATGTCATCATCCATAAATTGCGGACTGGCTAGCTTACTAAAAACAACCCCGCAATTACAATCTGTTATTCTAATGCTTTGCGATCAGCCTTTTGCTGATACAGCTATTATCAATCAGCTAATACAGGCATCGGCAAACAATAAACTACTGGTTGCCTGCAACTATAACGGAACCATTGGTGTACCTTCCCTATTTGATAAAAGTTATTTTAAAGAATTGCTGGCATTACAAGGACATGAAGGTGCTAAAAAGCTACTATTGAAATACAAAGATGAGGTACATACTATACCATTCCCCTTAGGAATGATAGATATTGATACTATTGGAGATTTTGAGCGATTAGAGGTTAGGGGTAACTAAAAAGGCAACCCCAATAAAGAGATTGCCTTTTAGTATTTAATAAAGAAATCAGCTTATTTTTTTACTGAAAACTTGTAGATAGTTTGAGTTTTATAAACCTGGCCCGGCTTTAACACAGTTGAAGCAAAGTTTGGCTGATTTGGCGCATCAGGGAAGTGTTGAGTTTCCATAGCGAAAGCAGTACGTTTACCGTCTTTTGCACCGCCACGAATGGTATTTGCACCAGCCATAAAGTTACCGCTGTAAAATTGCAATCCCGGCTCATCAGTATATATATCCATTTGGATACCGCTTTTATCGCCAATAACGGTAGCTACCACATCTTTAAGAGTGTGTTTGTTTAAAGCGTAATTATGGTCATAACCCGGGCCATATTTTATTTGTTGATTGTCTGCATCAATATCTTTACCCAAAGCTTTAAAGCTTGTAAAATCAAATGGCGTACCTTTTACCGGCTCAATTTTTCCGGTTGGTATCAAAGTTCTGTCAACCGGGGTATAGTTGTCGGCATTTATTTTTACCTGGTGGCTCAAAATATCGCCATTACCTTCGCCATTCAAATTATAGTAGGCGTGGTTGGTTAAGTTTACAACTGTAGTTTTATCCGTAGTTGCTTCATAACTGATTTTTATCTCATTGTTATCAGTTAATTGATAGGTTACTTTGGTTTGCAGGTTACCCGGGTAACCTTCTTCCATATCTTTTGCAAGATAAGTTAACTCTACAGTTTGCGGGTTGGTTTGTTTACCATCAAACACCACCTGGTCAAACCCTTTTTTTCCACCGTGTAATGAGTTAGGATTATTGTTAATTGCTAATGTATACTCTTTACCTTCTAAAGTAAATTTACCCTTAGCAATACGGTTACCATAGCGTCCTATTGTAGCACCATAAAATGAACCTGCAGATTTTTTAAATCCTTCATAATTATCAAAACCTAAAACAACGCTGGTTAGTTTACCTGTTTTATCAGGCACTAGAGCGCTTACCAGGTGACCGCCATAATTGGTGATAGCAACCTGCATACCGTTTTTATTTTTTAGTACATAAAGATTAGTTTGCTTTCCGTCAATAGTCCGTTCAAAGCCGGATGCGGCAGGCAGTTTAGCCTGGCCAGTAGTATCAGTCATAATAGCAGTAGTAGTTGTTTCTGTTGTAGTAGTTGTTGTTTCGGTAGTTTTAGCATCGCCGCATGCGGTCAATGATATGATACAAGCCGGAAAGATAATAGCCGACAGGTGTTTAATTGATGGATACATTACTTTAGTTTTAAGTGATTGTTAGTATGAATAATTGGTTTAACATCAGCAACGTAGCTGTTATTAGGTTTATTTCAAAAATGATAAAAAAAACTGTAATAACAACGTTTATCCGCTGTAAAATTAAAATTCCAGTTCACCCGGTGTAACTACTGCCGATTCGCATATATAAGTAGGTACAATGCCCGTAGCTTTTATACGGGTATCTACATCCTGCGGCAGGGTATTACCTGATAGTACCAGCACGGTATCTAAACCAAACTTATTACCACCCAAAATATCGGTGCGCAGTGTATCTCCAACCATCACAATATCCTTTTTGTTAATTGGTCGCTGATCGCGTATCAGGTCATAAGCAAACATAAACATCTGCGAATCGGGCTTACCAAAACGGATAAACTCTCGCCCCACAACATTTTCAACCATGGCGGCAATACCACCAATAGCAATGTTTACATCATGTATAGTTAGCGGATAAGCATGATCGGTATTAGCAACAATAGCCGGTATGGTCCGTTTGCGCAGCAGGTTAACAGTTTTGTTCAAATCACGACACCAGTCAAACCCCTCATCATCTAAAAATATAAGCGCGTTAACTTTATCAATATTAGTTTCATCAATAGCACTTATGGGTAATGTATGCAGGCCCGAGCTTTCAATATAATGAGCCGAGTTTTCGGTACCTAAATAAGCTACTATACCGTCGGTTACTTTAAGATCCAGGTACTCCTTAGTTAACATACCTGATGATATGATACAATCCTGCGATATGGTATGTAAACCCATTCTATGGTATGACTCGGCTAACTGTGCAGGGCTGCGCGAAGCATCATTGGTAACTATGTAGTATTGCTTATTTTGTTGTTTAAGGTATTCAAATGTGTTTTCCACACCC
Organism: uncultured Mucilaginibacter sp.; assembly: GCA_964611565.1. Lineage (GTDB taxonomy): Bacteria > Bacteroidota > Bacteroidia > Sphingobacteriales > Sphingobacteriaceae > Mucilaginibacter. The sequence continues at coordinate 123,719 of CAZTAU010000001.1, forward strand.
GGTACTAAACCCGAATGGGTTTTTATAACACCAAACGCATCAAAAAATATAACATCGTACTGATCAATTATGGATTTAAAGTTGTCAACTCGTTGCATATTTTATTAGCTATAATTAGGTGTAATATAAGTATTTACAAGTATTATTTTAACTCAAGCGCATCCAATAATATATCCGCGTTAAAATCTCGGTCAACAGATGGCAAATAAATATCAAAAGCTTCTGCTTGTAACTTCTTTGCGTATTGCGGGCTAAAGAAATACTTGCCATCCTTTATCACATAATTCAGTATAAAGAAGCGGTACATCTCTTTTAAAAACCTGATCTCGTTGGCAGTAAGCGGGTTTATTTTATGATACTCTTTCAGGAAGAGGATAAAACCTTCTTCATTCATCGTATCTATCACATAGCTAAATACACTTTTATCTCCTACAGACGAAACAACCCTACTTAAAAAATAAAAATCCAATATCCGGTAACTCATCCTAAACCAGTCGTAATCCCAGCGAGAATAAAGGTTCAAATTAGCATCAACCGAGAAATTACCAATGTTCCAATCAATAAATACAGGTATGATCTCGAAGGTTTTCATATTGTATTTTGACCGGTTACGCAAAAAAGCCTCACAATGGAATCTTAAAAAATCAGCTTGCATTGCGGTGCCAAATTGTTTCTCATTAGTATCTAATTGATGCAATAAAGCATAAATATCAGTACGTAAAGTTTTGGAAGTTTTTGGCAGGACATTTTTAACGCGTTGGCAAGCTTTATGGAATTTACCAATTTGCTGCCCCAATTTAACTATATGTTCCTCGTCAAGCTTACGAGGCAGCCTGTCCATTATCCGGGTTGGGTTATAAAAAACTACCCAGGCATCAGTTTTATCGTGCTTATAATGATAAATGTAAACCCGATTATTTTTAAGCAATGATTTAGTAAGCAGGTTCTCAAAAGGATAAAGCAGATTATTTGATAAACTATGAATGATACGATGGTCTTCCTTAAAAAATTCATACTTGCCGAAATAGGAGAACTTGGCAATTATAATATCATCATCCTCAAAAGTTATCTTAAATACCTGGTTGGTTGACACCCTGGCACTGATATCTTCAATGCTACTAATCTTCTTTGAAGCATCATACCCTTCCCACGCCTTACTTATTATTGCTGAATAATCCATTTTTCTATTTTCCTTGCAAAGGGTACAAAGATATGATACGGGAAGATTGTTTGATTATTATGATCTATATTATTTCAAAATAGCGTTTCATCTCCCAATTTGTTTCACTTTCAACATTTTGGCGATGTTCCCATAAGCGCGTTTGTGTAAAATGCCTGGTAAATTCCTCGCCAAAAAGTTCATTAGCTACAGCTGAATTTTGCATAGCCATACTAGCATCATATAAGTTGGAAGCCAACTTGCCGTTGCGTGCATCTTCATAACCATTGCCAACAGTTACAGGTATATTTAAAGCCAGTTTATTTTTAATACCATATAAACCTGATGCTAATGATGCAGCCAATGCTAAATAAGGATTAGTGTCTGATCCGGGTATACGGGTTTCCAGGCGGGTATTTTCCTTTTTTGAATTGATAACACGCAAAGCCGTAGTACGATTCTCAATTCCCCATGTCACGGTAGTAGGTGCCCATGCCCCATCTACCAATCGCCTATAACTATTAACAGTAGGTGCATACATAGGTAATATATGGGGTAAGCAGTACAACTGTCCGGCTATGTAATGCTTCATCAAATCGCTCATCTTGTTCTCATCGGATTCACTGTAGAATACGTTTTCAGTTTGATCCTTATTCCACAAACTTTGATGAACGTGGCCACTGCAGCCGGGTAAGTTACTATTCCATTTGGCCATAAATGAAGCCATTATACCATGTTTATAAGCAATTTCTTTCACAGCAGTTTTAAGTAGAACTGCTTTATCTGCTGCCGCGATGATATGATCATGTATGATGGCAGCTTCATATACCCCCGGACCTGTTTCAGTATGCAATCCTTCCAGTGGAATGTTAAACTGGCCCAGCAAGTTAAAAAGGTCATTATAATACTCATAATATTGCGAGGTACGTAGTATAGAGTAACCAAACATACCGGGCGTTAATGGCTCAGGATTGGTGTAGTTTTTATCTTTAAGCGATTGCGGTGTTTCTTTAAAATTGAACCATTCAAACTCCTGTGCAAATTCAGGGTGATAACCCATGGCCTCGCATTGCGCGGCTATTCGTTTTAATAAGCTGCGTGGGCAGGCGTATAAGTCATTTCCATCAGGGTTACTAAAATCAGCTAAAAAGAATGGAATATTATCCTGCCAGGGTATGGTACGAAAGGTAGATAGATCAACGCGGCAAGTTTTATCCGGGTAACCGGTATGCCATCCGGTAAGTTCTATATTATCATAAACCACATCATTACTATCCCAGCCAAAAACAACATCACAAAAACCATAGCCTGACTGCAATCCTTCGGTAAACTTTTTTTGGTGAATGGTTTTACCACGCAAAATACCATCAATATCTGCAAATGCAAATTTTACTTTTTGAATATCATTTTCTTTCAGATAAGCTGTTATTTGTTGTTCGGTCATGGTAAAATGCAAAACGAAATAAATATTAAGCAATATACTACAAAAGGGCGTAATTTTGTGTTCGAAATGGCATATTCTACGAAACCACCTTGTCATTTCGAACGTAGTGAGAAATCTATACATTGATACTCTGCGACCTGAATATACATAGATTTCTCCCTCGTTCCTCAGTCGAAATGACAATAGATTATAAAGCATGATAAACAAACTATTTATTTACGGATCATTATTAGAAACTGATAACGAGTTTGGCCGGTATCTAAAAAAACACGCCACTATTTACAAATCAGGAAAATTTAACGGCAAATTATATGATGCGGGAGAATATCCGGGAGCTACCCATCTACCCGATACCGATTATAAAGTACACGGCATCATCATCAAACTTGAAGATGTTGATGAAACCCTAAAAGTTATTGATGATTACGAAGGCTTTGGTGATAATCAATTACAACCCAATTTATTCATTCGCAAATTAATGGCTGTACAAACTGCTGATGGTAATATAAAATGCTGGGTGTATCTGTATAATCATCCTACCAGCAATCTTAAACAAATCTTGTCCGGTGATTATTTAAGCTACAAAAGGACATAAAAAAATCCCTTCCGTTTTACGGGAAGGGATTTAGTTTTTATAAAGAGCTAAAATTAGATCTTAGCTGATTTTACAGTTTTGATGATAACCGCAGCAACTTTGTATGGATCAGCAGCCGAGTTAGGACGACGATCTTCTAAGTAACCGCTCCAGTTGTGATCAACTGCATAAAGAGGGATACGGATAGAAGCACCACGGTCAGATACGCCATAGCTAAAGTCATGGATAGAAGCTGTTTCGTGTTTACCGGTTAAGCGTTGATCGTTATCAGCACCATAAACCGCAATACACTCAGCAACTGCAGGACGGAAAGCTTCGCAAACTGCTTTAAATTTAGCTTCGCTATTAGCAGTACGTAATAATGTATTTGAGAAGTTAGCGTGCATACCAGAACCATTCCAATCTAATTGACCCAATGGTTTGCAATGCCAGTTAATTGATACTCCGTATTTCTCGCCTATTCTTTCTAGTAAATAACGAGCAACCCAAATTTGGTCACCGGCTTCTTTAGCGCCTTTAGCGAAAATCTGGAATTCCCACTGTCCGGCAGCAACCTCAGCGTTGATACCTTCAACGTTTAAGCCAGCCTCTAAACAGATGTCTAAGTGCTCTTCAACAATCTCACGACCGTAAGCATTGTTTGCGCCTACTGAACAGTAGTAAGGACCTTGTGGGCCTGGGTAACCACCAGCAGGGAAACCAAGTGGTTTGTTAGTAGCAGGATCCCAAAGGAAATACTCTTGCTCAAAACCAAACCAAAAATCATTATCATCATCCTGGATCAAAGCACGGCCGTTAGACTCATGTGGTTGTCCTTTTGAATCTAATACTTCGCACATTACTAAGTAAGCGTCTTTTCTTCCCGGATCAGGGCAGGTATAAACAGGCTTCAAGATACAATCTGACGAGCCACCCGGTGCCTGCTCTGTTGACGAGCCATCAAAGCTCCAATTGTCAAGGTCTTCAACCTTGCCGCTAAATGATTTTACAATTTTAGTTTTGCTGCGCAGGCTTTGAGTTGGTTTGTAACCGTCAAGCCAGATGTACTCTAGTTTTGTTGCCATTGTTTAAATTAGTTGTAAAAGTTGATCTAATTATATTTTTAGTAATGTTATCGCGTGTTACTTCGACAAATTTATATTAATATTTCTATTTTTTACAAATTTTATCAAAAAATCCTAAATAAAATATAAAATTATCCAAAAATAACCTTTATTACACTTAAATACCACAACAAAACCACAAAAAAAATACAATCAAATAATTTTAATCATATTTAAAATCAATTATTGGGCATAATTCATAAAATTTATAAAATCAAGGTTACTTATGTATAAATTTCAAAAAATACCTACTAATAGCATACAGTTTATACATTCTACCGCAATCGATTTAAATTTTTACGTATTTAACACATTACGAGCGGCTATTCTATAAATTTTTTCTTAAAATTGCGCCTGTTTAGTTTCCTATAATAAAATCAAGTATACTATGAAAATAACTGTTGTTGGTGCCGGAGCTGTTGGCGCTACTTGTGCGGATAATATCGCCAGGAAAGAATTAGCTGAAGAAGTTATATTATTAGATATCAAAGAAGGTTTTGCCGAAGGCAAGGCTATTGATATGATGCAAACTTCGGCCCTATTGGAGTTTGATACCAAAATTAAAGGTGTTACTAATGATTATGCCGCAACTGCCGATTCGGAAGTGGTAGTTATTACGTCTGGCCTACCGCGTAAACCGGGAATGACCCGCGAAGAGTTAATTGGTGTTAACGCCGGTATTGTAAAAGGTGTAACCGAGAATATTTTAAAGCATTCGCCAAATACTATCATCATCGTGGTATCAAACCCGATGGATACCATGAACTATTTAACCTTGAAAACTTCGGGCTTACCTAAAAACCGTATCATCGGTATGGGTGGCGCGCTGGATTCTGCAAGATTTAAATATTATTTGAGCCAGGAGTTAAACTGCTCTCCCGCCGACCTGAACGCCGTTGTTATTGGCGGACACGGTGATACCACCATGATCCCGTTAATTAACCATGCTACCTGGAACAGCATACCTATTACCCAGTTTTTGAGTGCCGAGCAGCAGGAGAAAGTAGTTAAAGCAACTATGGTTGGTGGTGCTACTTTAACCGGTTTAATTGGTACATCTGCCTGGTATGCACCGGGTGCAGGTACAGCCTTTATGGTTGAAGCTATTGTCCGCGACCAAAAGAAACTGATTTCATGCGGTGTAGCTTTAGATGGCGAGTATCAACAAAAAGATATCTCATTAGTAGTGCCGGTTATTTTAGGCAAAAACGGATGGGAGAAAATTGTTGACTTTAAACTAAGTGCCGATGAGCAGGCCACCTTTAACAAAAGCGCCGATGCCGTACGTGCTATGAATAATGTATTAGCTGATAGCAAATTGATCTAATCAAGATAATACCCTATATAAGTAAAAAGGCTTTATCGTTTGATAAAGCCTTTTTACTTATATAGGGTTAACACAACTTAACACATTATTTGATAATCAATATTTTAAGAAAAAAATAAACAAAATAGTGTTAACCATAAATTGGTTCATTTATGAAGAACAAACTTATTAGAAATTAATATCATTTGACCATTTCAAATGATCAAACACAACCCATTTATTTCCTTTTAATCTAAACCAGGCTGCTTCTGTATTGTCTTCTCTTTTCCACAATACCTCTTTAATGCGAACAGTGTCCCCTGTTTTCAAATCCGGATATAGTTTATATAAATTAGATCTATATTCAGATAAATTAGAATTTTCAGTTAAGTTGATTATTTGAATTTGGTTTGGTTTATCAAGTTTGTCAATCAAACTACGCTCTTCTAATCCAAGCAAACTTTTATCACTAGTAGGTTTATCGTTGCAACCAAATAGGGTTAAACAGACCAATAAAATTGTTAGCCATCTCGCATTGCTTGTCATCAACAATTTCTTACTTAAACTCCCCTACCGACAAATCACTATTTGCTACCGCATCAGTAATTTTAAACTCAACAGATTCGCCTAGTAAGCCGGTTACAAAGGTGTATGGTATTTTAATGCCGCCGTTTATAGCACGGTAATCGCTAAACTCGTTAACAGAGGCGCCTTGTACATCGGTAACCTGTTTAACCTTTAAGCCTGTTTTGGTATCAAAGTAGTTCCTTACTTTTAAACCATCAGGGCGGGTTACTACTACCAGGTACGCCAGTTCGCCGTTTACTATCTGGGTCATGGGGTCAAGGGTTAACACATAACCGGGTTGTGTATAGTCTAATTCCGGGAAAAGCGTATACCGTGCCTTAATTTGGCTCTTTACGGTATTGTCAACTTGTACATCCTTGTTTAACTGTATAGCGCTTATATCATCGCCGTTAATAGCAATACGCATTACCTTCAAATTTTTATTAACACTTGGTGCAGTGATCTCCTGCAGGAACATATTTGGTGCTTTGTATTTGGTACTCACTTTAACTTCTGTACCTTCTACCTTGCCTGCTCCTAACATGGTTAGGTCTTTTATCGCCCGTACTTTATCCTCACCGCCAATAGCATCTAAATGCGCCTTAATTACACCTGCTGCTGTAACGTTGGCAGCTACTTCTACACCACTAAAAGTATTGTTATCCGGGTCAACATCAGGCAACACATGCTCAGGATCAAGCGTTACCGAAATAATTTTGGAGGTTGATTTATAAGGGAAGGTCCATATAGGGCCGCGCTGCCAAATTTCGGCAGGTAGTTTTACCGTTCCTGTTTTGCCGTTCTCTTCTTTGATCAGGGCAGTCACCGGTAAAGCCATTTCTTCCACGTTTTCTATAGTGATCAATGATCCTTTGGTTGCATCATTGTCGGTGTAATTAATGGCACGCACAGCCTGGTCAACTTTCCAGGTGGTAAAGAACCACTCGTTCCAAAACCAGCTCAGGTCCTCGCCTGCCGCGTTATCCATGCTGTGGAAAAAATCCCATGGCGTTGGGTGCTTAAATGCCCAGCGTTTAATGTAAGTTTTAAAGGCGTAATCAAAACGTTCCTCGCCTAATATTTGCTCGCGCAAAATGGTTAGCCCTAAAGCAGGTTTATTATACGCCGCGTAACCTAAATAATCGCCTTGTATCACATCGGGTATGTTCATTATGGCATCAGCCATCGGGTTAAACATATTAGGTGCAGATTTATGCTCGTCAGGCTTATCGTAATACTCGCCATTGTTGAAAGCCTTAGTTGAGCCATGATTAATAAAGGTGTTAAAGCCTTCATCCATCCAGGCATATTTACGCTCATTTGAGCCTACTATCATCGGGAACCAGTTATGGCCAAACTCGTGGTCGGTAACGTTCCACAAATCACCACCTGCTGATTTAGCGCTGCAAAATACAATGCCGGGATATTCCATACCACCCACTATACCCGCTACGTTAGTAGCTGCCGGATAGGTAAACTCAAACCATTTACTGGAGTAAAACTCGATAGCACCTTTTACATATTCGGTTGACCGGCCCCAGGCTTCGTTTCCTGCTGCCTCAACAGGGTAAACGGATTGCGCCAGAGCTTTTTTACCGCTTGGCAAATTAATACGTGCCGCGTCCCATATAAAAGCTTTTGAAGCTGCCCATGCTACATCGCGGGTATTTTTGCAGCTAAAGCGCCAGGTTAAAGTTGGTTTTGCCGGATGCCATGATGCATTGGTTATATCGGCTTCGGTACGGATCATTACCGTTTTGTCGCTGGCTTTTGCAGCCGCTAATTTTGCAATTACTGCAGGTGTATAAACTTCAGTTGGATTTATCACTTCTCCCGAACCTACTATTACTAAGTTTGATGGCGCGGTTATACTATAATCAATATTGCCATATTCCAGGTAAAACTCTCCTGCGCCTTGATATGGCAAATTGTTCCATCCGCTAATATCATCATATACGGCCATGCGCGGGTACCATTGCGCAATTTCATATATCCAGCCGTTTTTGGTTTCTAATCTACCTAAACGGTCGGTACCATATTCAGGAATATCAAAGGCATAATCTATTTTGATCTGTAATTTATTACCACCCGATTTCAAAGTATCCTTCAGCCTGATCTGTAAACGGGTGTCATTTACTATATAATCTGCTTTTTCGGCTTTGCCATTTTTGATAATAGTAATACCTTTTATCTCATGGCCATTGGTGAACGATTTATTGGCAAACCTGCCACCGCCAACCGGACTGGTAGCCTCGGCCCGTGAATCTTCACGGAAGATATTCTGATCTACCTGTAACCATAAAAAAGGCAGGCCATCAGGGCTATTATTAGTATAGGTAATTAAAGCCGTACCGCTTAAGCGATTTTTCTCTGGATCGAGTGTTACATCCAGTTTATAATCGGCACGGTTTTGCCAGTAGCGCGGACTTGGGGCACCACCGGCTGTGCGGTATTGGTTTCCTTTATCTATATAAAAGGACGGACTAAAAACCTTATGCTGGTCGTACTTACTCGGCGAAGGTTGCGCATCTTGTGCATACGTAGTATAGGTACTTGCCGTCAAAAACAAGGCGGCTATAAATTGGTAAAACTTCATATTAGGTTGTATTTAATTTTAAAGGTAATATAACGGCATTAATTATAAAAATATATAAGCATTGCACGGCATTATGTAATAAGGAAATATTAATTTAAAATCATTATGTATTGTAAATGATGCGATAAAATTTAAATAGTTACCATTACATAACACTTATATTTACCATATCCACTACTATCACAACAGCGTATGAATGATTTTTTAGCTGCACGCTCGCAAATGGCCCTTTCCCTGGGGTTTCACATCATATACTCCTGTATTGGCATGGTAATGCCTGTTTTTATGGCAGTAGCGCACTATAAATACTTAAAAACCAAGGACGAGGTTTATAAAAACATCACCCAGGCCTGGAGCAAAGGTGTAGCTATATTCTTCGCAACGGGCGCGGTATCGGGCACTATGCTGTCATTTGAATTGGGTTTATTATGGCCGGGATTTATGGAGCATGCGGGGCCCATATTTGGCATGCCATTTTCATTAGAAGGTGTCGCTTTTTTTATTGAAGCGATTGCCTTAGGATTTTTCCTTTACGGATGGAAACGCTTTAATAGATGGTTCCACTGGTGTACAGGGATTTTGGTGGGCGTGAGCGGTATTATATCGGGTATATTGGTAGTGGCCGCTAATGCGTGGATGAACAGCCCGGCGGGGTTTGATTATGTAAACGGACAATACCTGAATATTGACCCGGTTAAAGCCATGTTTAACGATGCCTGGTTCTCTGAAGCTTTACACATGACCATTGCCGCGTTTGCAGCTACAGGATTCGCGGTAGCAGGCGTACATGCGTTAATGATATACAAACGGCAAAACATTACCTTCCATACCAAAGCATTTAAAATTGCCATAGCCTTTGGCGCTGCGGCAGCATTATTACAACCATTAAGCGGCGATATATCTGCCAAGAGCGTAGCTAAACGGCAACCGGCTAAACTGGCCGCTATGGAAGCTTTATTTAAAACACAAACTCATGCTCCGCTGGTTATTGGTGGCGTACCTGATACCGCCACAAAAGAAGTTAAATACGCCTTAGAATTACCCGGTATGTTAAGCTTTTTGGTGCATGATAATTTTGAGGG
>CAZTAU010000002.1:0-130896 GCA_964611565.1 uncultured Mucilaginibacter sp.
CCATAATTATCATATCCCTTTAAAAGAACTATACGTGCCGAAGGCACACCATCGCGCGTAGCGGTTGAAAGTGTCATGGCATTGGGTTCGTATAATTTTGCTTCAATTGCTTCGTTAAACCAAATATCAAACTGTTTTACCGGGTTGGTATTAATGGTTTTTTCAGATAGTTGCGCTAAATTATAATCGCGTCTTAAATTTTGCAGATCGTCTCGATTCATGTTATGCAAACTTACAAATTTATTGTCCTCAATAGGATAATATTATATTTGAACATATTTTTGTTATGCTTGTTATTGTAACTATATTAAATCCATATGCTAAATACTATACCGGCGGCCGCAGGGCGATTATTAATTTCTGAACCGTTCATGCTCGACCCTAATTTTAAAAGGTCGGTTGTGTTATTAACGGAATATGCCGATACAGGTGCTGTTGGTTTTATTTTAAATCATCCCGGCGAATATTTGCTGGGTGATGTATTGCCTGATACATCTTATTCTGAACTGCCCGTTTATACCGGTGGACCCGTTGGCGAAAATACTTTGCACTTTATACATAACTGCCCAGATAAAATAGACGGTGGAATTGAAGTTTGCGATGGTGTATTTTGGGGAGGCGATTTTGAGACCGTAAAGCAACTCATATCAAGCTACCAGTTAGATAGTAACGAGATCAAATTTTTTACAGGCTATTCAGGCTGGGAGCCAACCCAACTGGAAGAAGAACTGCGAGAAAATACCTGGATAGTATCGGATAAGTTTACTGCCGAAACTATATTCTCTAATAACGAGCAAACGCTGTGGCGTGAAGCGGTGATCAATTTAGGGCAACGCTACGCACATATTGCAAACTTTCCGGAAAATCCTGAGTTGAATTAAAAGCTTTTGTAGCACTTCGCCTTGTATACTCGTATTGATAAAAAACTTAAGCTATGAGAAGATTATTTTTTTTGTCATTAATAACTGTAGTTATTGCCGGATGTGGCAAAGGTGGCCAACCAAAAGCCGGTTGTGAAGCAAAAATGTGCACAATGGAGTTTGTTTCAATACCTATAAATTTTAGCAGTTACAGTTATAGTTTATTTACTGTTAAAGATGTTAGTGCAACAAATTTACGTACAGGTGTAAAATTAGCTATAATTACACCACCAGCAGGTCCTAATGTACCGGCCAATAGTTATATTATAGCACATGACAATATGCGAGACCAATTTTCTGACGAAGGAGATATGGTGTTAATATCAGGAACACATTCAGCAACCAATCAGACTAAAACAGCCGAGATGAAAATTGCCGGTGGCTGCAATTGCCACGTCTCAAAAAGACAAACAGACCCTTCTGTTATTATGTTTGATTAAGTTATTTTTTAGCATCCATTTCGTCTGCCGACTCTTCAACCTTTTGTTTTAAGGCTTCTTTGTATTTTATCAGATTTTGAACAAGGGGTCCGTCGGCGGTAGATATGATCTGTGCGGCTAAAATACCTGCGTTTTTTGCTGCGTTTAAAGCCACTGTAGCTACCGGGATACCATTAGGCATTTGGAGTATAGATAGGATAGAATCCCAGCCATCAATAGAGTTGCTTGATTTTACAGGCACGCCAATAACCGGTAGGTGGGTTAATGAGGCTACCATGCCGGGTAAATGTGCCGCGCCGCCTGCGCCTGCAATAATTACTTTTAAACCGCGGTCGGCAGCTGCACGGGCGTAGCTGAACATACGGTCGGGTGTGCGGTGGGCAGATACAACGGTTATTTCGTATTCAACACCCAGTTCTTTTAAAACGTCAGCGGCATCCTGCATAACCGGAAGATCCGATTTGCTGCCCATTATAATGGCGACTTTTGGGGAGTTCATAGTTGATGGTTCATGGTTCATAGCAGATTCAATTTACTATATAGAATTTCTTAATGCAGTAATCATTTTTACCAATACTTCATACTCTTGGTAAAGTTCATTAAAATTGGCTTGGTCAATATATCCTCTTCTTTTGCCAATAAACAAACAACTCACAACTTCTATTGCGGAACGAAGTGAATAACCTAAAAAAACTTTAAACACAGCTTTACTTTGGCCGGTTGATCCTTCTGCAATGTTTAAAACTACAGAATCCGCTGCTCTTTTTATTTGTGATGTTAAAATATAGATTTCTTCTTTTGGAAAGGTCTTAGTTAATTGATTGATGCTTTCATCAAGGTCCATGGCTTTTTGCCAAACTTGTAAGTCTTCAAATCTAAATGCCATATTGTACTATGAACTATGAACCATCAACTATGAACTAACTTACAACTTTCAACGTCTCCTGCACATATCTCGCTTTCTCAATTGCTTTCTCTCTATCCGCATCCACAATGGTAACATGGCCCATTTTACGGAAAGGCTTGGTTAAAGCTTTACCATATAAATGTACATATACACCCGGGCATTTTAATATTTTTTCAATGCCCTGGTAAACGGCGGGCCCCTCATGTCCGGCTTCGCCTAATATGTTTATCATAATGGCATTGCTGATAGTTGAGGTATCACCTAATGGCTGGTTAAATATCGCTCTTAAATGCTGTTCAAATTGTGACACCACGTTACCCTCAATACTTTGATGCCCGCTGTTATGAGGACGGGGTGCCAATTCGTTTACCAATATCTTGCCATCTTTAGTCAAAAACATTTCTACCGCTAATAAACCCACAATGTTCAGGTCCTCGGCAATTTTTTCGGCAATCACCTTGGCCTGTTCATGTATATCAAATGGCAGGGTGGAAGGTGATATCAGGAACTCTACCAAATTAGCTTCGGCGTTAAATTCCATTTCCACTAACGGGAACGAACTTACATCACCATTCTCGTTACGGGCTACTATTATGCCTAATTCTTTTTCAAAATCCACCCAGCGTTCAATCAGGCTGGGTTCAGTAAAGGCACCGGCTAAATAGCTTTCGTCTTTTACTTTATATACGCCTTTGCCATCGTAACCATCGCGCCTTAACTTTTGTATGTAGGGGAAGGGTATATGGCTGTTTTTTAATTGCTCTGCAGATGAAATAACCTGGAACTCGGCAGTTGGTATACCATTCTCTTTAAAAAATTGCTTTTGCAACCCCTTATCTTGGATCAGGCGAATTATTCTTGGCTGTGGGTATATTAACACGCCTTCCTTTTCTAATTGCTCCAGCGCGTCTACATTTACCTTTTCAATCTCGATGGTCAATAGGTCGACCTTTTTGCCAAATTTATATACGGTATCAAAATCGCTCAACGAGCCAACTACAAATTCGTCACATAATTTGCGGCACGGAGCCTCGCGGTCGGGGTCAAGTACTTTAACAGTAACGTTGTAGTTAATGGCCTGCTGAATCAACATACGGCCCAATTGTCCGCCGCCTAAAATGCCAAGTTTAAGATCTCCGTAAAATGCTTTCATTTCTGTACTGCAAGTTTACCCTAAATCTTTTAAAAAGCATAGGCAAATTTAGATTTTTGGCTAATACAAGCTGGAAATGCTATTTGACTTTATAAAAATAATATCCTGTAGAAATGTAGGATATGGGCAATCCCACACAAACAATTAATACCCCACACGCTTTTAACATGCTAACTAAAGTAAACGGCGGCAGAGGTGCATGAGATAAAGGAACTACCCCATGGCTCATAATAAACCATACTACTATCCCATAAATAACCCCGGTTAAAAATTTTGTGCGGAACCACGAATAAAACATGGGATGCAATAAAAACAGCGCGGTTGTAAATAGCAGGGCAATACCATAGTGAAACAATAATCCGTACCAAACCATATCAGTACCACCTTCAAAAGCTGACGGGGCAAATACACCACTGGCAATGTATTTAAGTATACCTGCGGGGCCGGTTTTCCAGTTCATGAGGATAGCCGCCAATAGATCTAAAGTGCCAACCAATAAGGTTATGCCAATAATATAGATCAATTTACTGTTTCTTTTTGTGCTGATTTCCAGTGCCATAATCGGGTATTATTATATCTAAATTTAGAGATAATAAATGAAAATGCAATAATTAGACAGTTTCAGCTTTAGGCGAGCCAATCAAGCTTTCGCCATCTACTTTCTTCTGTAATTCTAATATAGCACCTATTAAAGCTTCGGGACGCGGAGGGCAGCCTTGTACATAAACATCAACCGGGATAACCCTGTCTACACCTTTTACAACGTGATAGCCGTGCTGCCAGTAAGGTCCGCCGCAGTTAGAGCATGAACCCATAGATATCACATACTTAGGCTCAGGCATTTGCTCATATAAGCGTTTAATGCGCTCGGCCATTTTAAAGGTAACGGTACCGGCAATAATGATCACATCCGCCTGGCGGGCAGATGGACGCGGGAAAACACCAAATCTTTCAAAATCATAGGTAGAGGCATACGAGCCCATCATTTCAATAGCGCAACAGGCTATACCAAACCCTAATGGCCATAATGATGACATTCTTGACCAGTTCATTAAGTCATTTAACTTAGTGACTATTACGCCACCATTTTCTTGGGTCAGATCAGGCGTCATTGCTTGGCTTTTTAAAAGTTGGTTTAAACATGGGCTTCCTTATCGGTGCGGCTTCGTTTGTAGCTGCAGCAACAGGTACTTCAGTTATAATAGGTTGTTCAACTATAAATTGCTTTACAGTAAAGCTGCTTTGCTGTTGGTTTAGTTTTTCATATAATGAAGCCGGAACATGCGCATCAGTAGTAGGTATAAATTGTTTGGGTTTTATCCAGTCCAGGTCGCCTTTGCGCCATACGTATACCAACCCTATGATCAATATGCCTAAAAATATAAACATCTCAGCTAACGAGAACCATCCCCAGCGTGGGTCGGCTGATATAATTTCATGATTGCCAAAAACGGTTGCCCATGGGAAGATAAACACCATCTCTACATCGAACAATAAAAAAACAAGAGCAATTACATAAAAGCGAGAGTTAAAAGGTAACCAGGCATTTCCTGTAGTTTCTTCGCCGCATTCGTATGAGGTTAGCTTCTCGGCAGTAGGGTTACTGGGGGCGATTAATCGGTTTAAACCAAAAAGGGCACACAGCAATAATATTCCTGTAATTAAAAAGATAAGTATCTTACCAAATTCCGATATTTGCGAAACCTCACTCATGCCAGCAAATTTAATAAAACATTCAGAGTTTGATGCTATAATTATTGGCGGCGGTGCCTGCGGACTTATGTGCGCTGTGCAAGCCGGTTTTTTAGGCAAACGAACGCTTATATTGGAAAAGAATAACCAGGTTGGCGCTAAAATATTAATTAGCGGCGGCGGCAGGTGTAATTATACTAATCTATATGCGTCACATCAGCAGTTTATATCACAAAATGAGCATTTTGTAAAATCGGCATTTGCCCAGTGGACAGTTGATGATACCATTAGCTTTTTTGAAACTTATGGTATACAAGGTAAAGAGAAAACTTTGGGTCAGCTTTTTCCGGTTACGGATAAGGCTAAAGATTTAGTACAGGTTTTTACCAACTTATGTGCTGATCTGGGTCAGCAAATTCAATGTGATGCTGACGTAACCGGAGTTTATAAGTTAGATGAAGGTTTTATTGTTACTTATGAACATAACGGCAAAGAAGAAAAATTAAATGCGCCCAAAGTGGTAATTGCCGCCGGTGGCCTACCAATACAAAAAATGGGTGCTACCGATTTTGGACTTCGTATAGCCCGCGATTACGAATTAAATATTATTGATACGGCTCCGGCATTAGTGCCTTTAACTATTACTGGGAAAGATCAACCCTGGTTTGAGCAACTATCAGGCAGTAGTATTTTTTGCAGGGTATGGAACGATAGGGCCAGTTTTGAGGAAAATATTTTATTTACCCATTGGGGATTAAGCGGGCCGGCAATTTTGCAAATTTCATCCTACTGGAAACCGGGCGAGGTTATTTATATCGATCTGTTGCCTAATGAAAATATTATCGATTTGATAAATGAGGAACGTAAAGAGAGTGGCAAAAAAGCATTGATCACATTATTGTCAAGCTTATATACCCGCAAGTTTGCTGAAGCGTTAGGCAGATATTTACCCATAGATAAAAACCTGGCATCATTAAGCAAAGCTGATATGGAAAAAATTGAGAGCCTGATACACAACTTTAAAGTAAAACCGGCAGGGGATAAGGGTTATGATAAAGCCGAGGTAATGCGCGGCGGTGTAGCTACTGATGAGCTCTCATCAAAAACCCTGGAAGCTAAAAAAGTATCCGGTCTGTTTTTTGGCGGCGAGTGTGTTGATGTTACAGGATGGTTGGGGGGCTATAACTTTCAATGGGCCTGGGCAAGTGGGTTTGTAATTGCGCAAGGAATATAGTAGTCATGGGTCATTTTTCTTTCGGACTTTGCCGACTTACCGACTTTCTGACTTATGTGATGCCTCCACGGTTCTATAATAAGCTATCAGCTTTTCAATATTGCCTAAATTGAATTTTTTGGCCCGTATTTGTTCAACCACTTCCGGTTCGTCACCCATAACTTCTACCATAATATCAATAAATGCCTGGTTGCTTATGGGTTTCATGCCTGCTGTGGTTGTACCAAAAAAGTAAACCTCTGTTGATGCGGCACGGCCACTGCCGCCAATAGGTATAGATATACCGCCACCCACACCACCACCTAAGCCCCCACCATAACCACCACCGCCTATACCTGTACCTATACCAACCTGTGGCGAAAATCCGCGACTGCTGCTGCCGCCCACATTGCCAAAGGCAGCAAATAATTTTAGGTTAGTATCTAATGCGACCCTCACAAAATCCAGTATTTTTTCAGACCACCTATCTGTAGCCGCTACTATAAAACTATCACGGCCAACTACGTATGATTTTAAATCACTTGCGCTTAGTTTGATGGTTGGGGCCTTGTTATCCTCTTTAAATTCAATAAAACCTTCATCCTTCATTGGGGCTTTTCCACGCGGGTATTGATTGATAAAGCCGGTCACCTTATTTCCTTTGGTATCATAAAAATAGCCCTGTGGCCATTTTTGAGCCATAGCTGAATGTATAATAATGATGGAAAATAAGAAGAGTAAAACCAATTGGCGCATACTGCAAATTTAATGATAGTGATTGAAGAAAGGTGATTGAAGAATTGTTAAATAATGTGAAATTCTCCAATCACCAATTCTTAATACCTATTTTAACTTCCTGTCGGCTGATTGACGCTCGACCATCCATTGCGGATATTCTTTGGTTAAGGCGCTTACCTCATCTATCTTTTTCAGATCATCGACAGATAAAGTAATTTCTACGGATTTAATATTATCGCGCAATTGATCAATGTTTTTAGCGCCTATGATAGTACTGGTAATACCTTTTTGTAATCGCACCCAAGCCAAAGCAACTTCTGCAGGTGTGGCATTGTGTTGTTTGCCTATTTCCGTTATCACATCAATAATATCATAAGTTTTATTTTTGTTGATAGGCGGGAAATCAAAATTATCGCGGCGCGAACCTATTTTCTCATCATTCCTGGTATATTTTCCTGATAAAAAGCCCCCTGCTAAAGGGCTCCACGGCATTACAGCCAGGTTCTGGTCTATAGATAATGGCAACACTTCGCGTTCAATATCCCTGCTGGCTAATGAGTAATAATATTGCATACCCACAAATTTGTTCCAGCCATATTTATCGGCAATGCCTAAAGCTTTCATCACCATCCATGCCGGCCAGTTACATACGGCTATATAGCGCACTTTTCCGGTCAATACTATATCATTTAAAGCGCGCATGGTTTCTTCAATAGGTGTTAGCAAGTCAGTCCCGTGTACATATAAAATGTCCACGAAATCCATCTGTAACCGCTTTAAACTGGCATCAACAGATTGAAAAATGTTTGAGCGCGATAAGCCAACATTATTCATGCCTTCGCCCATACGGCCGCGTACTTTGGTAGCTATTACCAGGTCATGGCGGTTAAGTTTTAGGTCTATAATGGATTGACCCAGTAGTTGCTCCGATTCACCAAATGAATAAATATTAGCAGTATCAATAAAGTTTATGCCCGAGTCAACCACGGTTTGCATCAGGCTGTTAACTTCATCCTGTTGTACTTTACCAATATTGGTCCATATGCCGCCATTGCTTCCGCCAAAGGTCATTGTACCAAAGCAAATTTCAGATACTAAAAGCCCCGTATTACCTAATAAATTGTATTTCATAATAATTGGTTTTGATGTTTAATGTAAATGTACAATACTCTGCGTTTGTTTAAAATAAAATGGTCAGTGGTAAGTCAAACTTAAAGTACATGGGTATGTTATTAGTGTGCATGAACAGATTGGTAAAAAAACTCGAAAAAATTGGCCGCGACCCAAAAGTAACTGCAAAAGCAGTAGGCTTGCGTTATGTATCAGATTCAACACCGGGTTTTACCCGTCAAAAAAAGGGAGATAAGTGGGTATACCTGGATGCCGATGGTATAGTGGTTAAGGATAAAGATTTGATAACGCGTTTTAACAAATTGGTTATACCACCTGCTTATACTAATGTATGGATCTCGCCACATGAAAATAGCCACCTACAATTTACAGGTACTGATGCAGCCGGAAGAAAGCAGTACCGATATCATGCCGATTGGAACAAAATACGTAATCAATCCAAATATCACCGCCTTCAAACTTTCGCGACACATTTGCCAACTATACGCGCCCAGGTAGATAGAGATCTGTCTCGCCCTAATCTTGACCATGATAAGGTGGTTGCCTTAGTAGTACGATTAATGGAACTAACCAGCATTAGGGTAGGGAATGAATCGTATAAAAAGCTATATGGTTCCTTTGGTTTAACCACCCTGCAGGATAAGCATGTAAAGTTTGAAGGCACCAAAATGAAGTTTGAGTTTAAGGGTAAAAAAGGGGTGTTTCATAAAGTTGCCTTGCAAAGCCGTAAACTGGCCAGGCTGGTTAAGCAATGCCGTGATATACCGGGTAAGGAACTTTTTCAATATTATAATGAAGATGGTAGCCGTTGCTCAATTGGGTCGGGTGATGTAAATACCTATTTAAAAAATATTACCGGCGAAGATTTTACCGCAAAAGATTTCCGTACCTGGGCGGGCAGTGTTAGCGCATTGTATGCATTTAAAGAAGCAGGAGAATTTACCTCGATAACCGAGTGCCGTAAAAAGATAGTAAACGTGTTGGATGAGGTGGCTTTAAACTTGGGTAATACACGCACGGTTTGTAAAAAGTATTATGTGCATCCCACCGTAATAAAAAGCTATGAAGAGGGTACTTTGTTTAATTATATCAAGCAATTAGATGAAAGCAAGGATATAAAATCGGCCGAATTGAATGTTGCAGAAAAAGCATTATTGGAAATATTGGAGAAAGAGAAATTGGCTGAAGCCAGCTGATTGCTATAAAAAAATTACATATTACATGTTGTAACGTTATAATTAAATTATACATTTGATGACTTAATTATGACAAACTATGCAATTGAATAAAAAACTTATCACAGTTACGGGATTGTTAGCGGGAGTAGTATTTATGGCTTCCATGACAACCATCCAACAGGGGCCACAGCAACAAGGTCCTCAGCAGCCACAGGCAGAAGTAAAGTACACGAACTTAAAAGTTTTACCTAAAAGCATTAAAAAGGCTACCCTTGACCGTACTATGCGCGAGTGGGGTGCTGCATTAGGTGTTAGGTGTAATTTTTGTCATGCCAATAATCCTACTACCAACAGAACTGATTATGCGTTAGATACCAAGCCGGAAAAATTAATGGCTCGTAAAATGTATAAAATGGCAGGTAATATCAATAAAAAATATTTTGGCGCTAAAAAGGATTCATTAGGCATGATGAAGGAAACAGGCATAACCTGTAATAGCTGCCATAAAGGTACTGCACACCCTAAAGTAGTATACGCTAATGTTCCACGTCCAGCCGGTGCCCCGGGTGCAGGTGGTCCTCCTGCAGGTTTTGGTGGCCCGGGTGCTCCGGGAGCTGCTCCTGCAGGTGCTCCAAGACAAGTAGCTCCGGCTACACCTCCTGCAGGTGCTCCGGCTGCAGCTCCAAGAACTAATAGATAATATTTTTAGATCCACATAACAAAAACGCCGCTTAGCTATGCTGAGCGGCGTTTTTTATTTGCTGTAATTTTGAATTAAGCCTTGTCTAATTCAAAAGGTAACTTGCGCATGCGTTTACCTGTAGCTGCAAAAATTGCATTGGCAAGGGCAGGAGCGGCAGGCGGTAAGCCCGGTTCGCCCAAGCCTGTTGGTGCATCTTCTGATGGTACAAATTTTACAACCACATCAATAGGCGCGCTATTCATGCGTAAAAATTTATACTTATCAAAGTTGGTTTGCTCAACAGCTCCGTTTTTAAAGGTTACCTTGCTAAACATAGCATGGCTCAAGCCGTCAACAATTGCGCCTTGTACTTGTCCTTCGGCACCGCTTTGGTTAACTACTTTACCGCAATTAACCGCGCAATAAACTTTAGTAACTCTTAATTCGCCTTTTGCCGATTTAGTTAATTCAACTACATGCGCTGCATAGGTACTAAACGAATAATGCATAGCAAAACCATAATACGTATTAGGCTTTTTGTTTTTGCCCCAGTTACTCATCTCGGCAACCAAATTTACTACGCTTTTAAACTTGTCAACATCGTAGTTAGATTTGCCGGTAGGGTTGTTTTTATATTTATCCAACAACTCCAAACGAAGCGCTATTGGGTCTTTTTTAATTTCATGAGCCAGTTCGTCCAAAAATGATTCGTCTGCGAAACACACAGCGTTACTGGTAGGTGCACGCCACGGGCCTGTACGTATATTACTTTGTAATCTGTGGTTATCTATTCTGAAATTAGGTATAGATGCCGCAGGAAAACCATTGCCTATAGCAGCACTTCTATCGGCCAGTACTGCTGCATTTAAATGCCAGGCATTAATACTATTATCAGGGCCAATGGCTGCACGGTATTTATACATATAAGCCGGACGATAATAATCCCCTTGCATATCATCCTCACGCGTCCATAGCATTTGTACCGGTACTTTTGCGGCCTGAGATATTAATGCCGCATCTACACCATTATCGGTTTGTAATTTGCGCCCAAAACCACCACCTTGCCGAGGCATTTTTAAGGTAATGGCTTCCTGAGGAACTTTTAAAGCTGTAGCAACTGCACCTCGTAGCTGAGAAGGTACTTGAGTAGGGCCATATAGATCAACTTTGTCGCTTTTAACAGCTGCAAAAAAGTTAAGTGGTTCCATGGTAGCATGTGATAATGCAGGTACCTCATAAACAGCTTCAATCACTTTACCCTTTGCAAGCGCCGCTTCTACATCACCATCACTCCTTAATGGGGCTTCTGATGTTTTTGTAAGCATTTCGGTAAAGGTAGCAGTATGCTCATTGGAACTTTCCAGTTTGGTTTTATCTTCCCATTCAACTTTTAAAGCGGCTTTACCTTTTTTTGCTGCCCAGGTTGATGTAGCTAATACAGCTACCAAGTCGCGTGAAGGGATTGCAATCACATTTTTAACACCTGTAACTTTACGTGCTTCGGTATCATCAAATGATTTTAATGCTTTACCAAATGCCGGTGCGCGTTGCACAACGGCAAATAACATACCCTCGCGGCGGGTATCAATACCATACAGCGGCTGGCCGGTAACAATTTTTTTGTTGTCGATGTTGCCAACCCTTGTTCCTATAATCTTGAAATCTTTCGGATCTTTTAGTTTAACGTCAGTAGGTACAGGTAATGTAGCAGCTTTGGCCGCTAATTCGCCATAACTCAGTTTTTTGCCGGTAGGTTTGTGTATCACAAACGCATTTTCGGCATAACACTCAGCCTCGCTTGCTCCCCATGTTTGGGCTGCTGCAGTTATCAACATTTGTCTGGCTGTCGCCCCCGCTTGCCGGATAGGTGTATAACGTGTTTTGATAGCACCGCTACCGCCAGCCATCTGGTTGCCGTATTTGGCATCTAACGGGGCCATATCAACCTCAACTTTATCCCATTGTACATTTAACTCTTCGGCCAATATCATAGGTAAAGCGGTTTTTACACCTTGGCCAATTTCGGGGTTTGGCGACATTAACGTAATAACTCCTTTTGAATCAATAGAAACAAAAGCGTTTGGCTTAAATTCGGCCGGAGTATCTGCTACGGCTGTTTCGGTTGATAATAAGTTAAATCCTACTACCATTCCACCGCTTGCAATAGAGGTTACTTTTATAAAGTCACGTCTTGAAACTGTTTGCTTGCTCATTTTGTAGCCCCTCCTTTCTGTGCCATTGCTGCTGCCTCATGAATGGCTTTGCGTATGCGTACGTGTGTACCACAACGGCAAATGTTGTTCATGTTAGCGTCAATGTCTGCATCCGTGGGTTTGGGGATCTTTTTTAATAAAGCCGCCGCAGCCATGATCTGGCCCGACTGGCAATAACCGCATTGCGCAACATCCACTTTTTCCCAGGCTATCTGTAAAGGGTGAGTTCCTGTTGGGCTCAAACCTTCAATGGTGGTAACTTTTACATCACCAACAGCAGAAATCGGGAATTGGCATGACCGGGTTGCGGTACCATTAATGTGCACGGTGCAGGCGCCGCATTGGGCAATACCGCAACCAAATTTTGTGCCCACTAAATTCAAATGATCGCGTAATACCCACAATAGTGGTGTGTCAGCGTCGGCATCAACAGTAAGTACCTTATTGTTGACGTTGATCTTGTAAGTAGCCATATTCGATTTAATTGATTAGTTATTTCAAATTTAACCTAATTATGTAACCGTGCACTATAAAATGGGTAATACGAATGTTACAATTGGCTAATTGATAGAAATTTAGAATGATTAAAAATAAAAGATGAGGGGAATGAATTATCCCAACAAGTTTTTAAGTGTAAGCCTAACTCTTTCGGCATCGATGGTCATGTTCTCATTAACCTGCCAATACTCAGTTGGTACTACACCATTTTCAAAAATGGCGTAATAGTCTAATCCAAAAATGTGGGACATAAACCTAAAATAATCCGGGTGATAATCATCAGGAAATAACTCGATCAATTTAGTGCCCGGTTGGCAGTTTAAAATGTTAGCAAATGATGCTCCATGCGGGCCAATGATAACCTTTGCATTACGATATAACGTTACCTGTTCTGCAACTGATCGTGGTTCATCGTACAAAATTTCAAAATCAAATTTCTTTAAAACTGCTATAATTTCATCCTCATTTAAAATTCGACGACGGCCTTTTCTGGATATATAAACACGCTCATAAGCAGGGCCGCTGTTTTCAACTTTACTTAGGGTTTCTCTTATCAAATTAAGGTCATAGCGGTTATGGTGATACCAGTTATCGTTATTGGCCAGGTAATAAGTTTTTGCTTCAATGATATATGCACGGCTATCGACTATCTGGTAATCGTCAACGCCTGCATATCTTAATAATTCAATTTCAAAGCCTGTTCCAACCAGCGGATAGATAACCTTGCATTTTTTAAATTCGGCTTCGCCGATTGCGCTTTTTATACGCAATAGTTTAGCATATATAAATAATATATAATCATAAAAACCATCGCCCCAGTAATGTGACCATAGCACAATGCAACTATCGGTTTTGATAATTTCCCGGTCATCACTTTGAAAAAGTGTATTGATAAATATCGCCGAACCAAAATCCATATCCAGCACACCCTTACCTAATTTAACGCCACCATAGGGATAAATGGTGAAATCTTTAAAATCGGTAATTTTATAAACGCCGATAGAAGAGGTTGTAACAATTCGCTCTGCTTTGTAAGCTTCAGGTATTTCAGAGTCTGTTACGCCTGCAATAGGCATCACTACGGTTTCACCTTCCTTGCTAAGTATCTGATAGGGTTGAAGTCTTTTTAGCGTGGCTTCTTTATTTAACAAATTAGGGCCAAATAGCTGAACAATAAACAACACCAGTTTCTTGGCGTTTTGATAAAGGAAGTTTTTAAGCTTGTTCATGCGGTTAATGCAATAATAGCAAATTCTAATCTTTTATAACAAGCGATTCTAATTCGTTTATTAAAGCGATTTGTGCAGGATTGACCTTGACTTTTGCTACCGCGGGCTCAAACCAGGCAGCACGGTCAACCTCGGCAAAACTAGCCGTTTTACCCGATTTTGGCGGCCATTCCATCTCGAATAAATTACTTACAATTACTTCGTGGTCTATATCGCCTTCAATGGCCCAGGCATGCACTGTTTTGCCACTTTTTAATTTTATGGGCTTGAGCTTAATGAAATCGCCATCTATAGCTTGCCCGGTTTCTTCTAAAAATTCACGCTTTGCGGCTAATAACGCCTGTTCATCCTCCATGAACTCGCCTTTAGGTATTGACCATGCGCCATCATCTTTATTCTTAAAAAATGGCCCGCCGGGATGCACCAGAAAAACCTCTAGTTGGTTATCTGTCCTTCGATATAATAAAATTCCGGCACTTTGTTTAGGCATAGTTTTATGATAGTACGATGTAATAAACCTAAATAAATTAAATTAGTTTTGTAGCGCATGTTTACAGGAATAATAGAAACTTTAGGTAAGGTAATTGATCTGCAGCAGGATCAGCGTAATCTTCACATCACAGTAGAATCAAGTATTTCAAACGAATTAAAGATAGATCAATCTGTAGCGCATAATGGCGTATGCCTAACTGTTGTTGCTGTCGCGGATGGCCAGCATACGGTTACAGCTATTGAAGAAACCTTAAGCAAAACCAGCCTGGGCAATTTAAAGCTAAATGAGTCGGTTAACCTGGAACGCTGTATGCAAATGAATGCCCGCCTGGATGGCCACATAGTTCAGGGCCATGTTGACCAAACTGCCATATGTACTAAATTTAAAGAACTGGACGGCAGTTGGGAATATACTTTTCAATATGACGCTACTACAGGAAATGTCACGGTAGAAAAAGGCTCCATATGTGTCAATGGTATTAGCTTAACCGTAGTAAACTCACAAACCAATAGCTTCTCGGTGGCTATTATACCTTACACTTATGAGCATACCAACCTGCATTATGTACGCGAAGGCTCTAAAGTAAATCTGGAGTTTGATATTATAGGTAAGTACGTAGCTCGGTTAATGAGCCGATAAGGCTGCTATACGGTTCTTGCTGTAATCTACGTACCCTTTGTCTTCGTCCGTCGGGTTAGTGGCCAAGTATTTTTTATAATATAATAAAGCGTTTTTCTTATCTTTTATTTTTGTGTCGTAAAGTATTGCCATACTATAATATGTCATTGGTAATTGACCATACAATAACCCTTTTTTAAAACTAGCCTCAGCCGTTTTAAATTGGTTAAGTTGTTGGTAGCTATCGGCTAATTCGTTATAATAGGTATCCGTACTGCCAGCCAAACTTTTTTTAATTGCCTTTTGAAAATAGGGAATTGCTTTTTTTTGGTTGTTTAATTTTTTATAG
The DNA here is from genome assembly GCA_964611565.1 of uncultured Mucilaginibacter sp. Taxonomy (GTDB): domain Bacteria; phylum Bacteroidota; class Bacteroidia; order Sphingobacteriales; family Sphingobacteriaceae; genus Mucilaginibacter. Next base: position 15,455 of record CAZTAU010000002.1, read on the forward strand.
CAGCTGGCAATAAAATAATAGCTAGTTTCAGTATGGTCACCAGCAGCAATGGGCATTAGCGTCTCTAATCCACATATATAATTGTTAGCATAGTAATAAGCTATACCTAAAAAAATACGCATGGTATAATCGCCAAGCTTAAATAACTGTTCGCCTGTTTTTATTACCTGTTGCCATTTTTTTTGGCTAAATGCAAGTTCGAGATTGTTTTGTAGTAAAATAATATTTTCAGGATCTGCCGCCAACGCTATATTTAAAACCTTTTCGGCCTCTATATATTTCTTTAGCTTTATGTATAATTCCGTCAAATCCGAAGCAATGTCAAAATCGATTGGGTTTAATGTATTAGCTTTCTGAAGATGTTTTAAATATCCTACAGAATCAACCTTTCTAAGACGAATATTTGCCAAATATTTATAAATCTGGTAGTCGGTGGAATCGGTTAAAAGAATCTTTTTATAATACGTTTCTGCCCTATTATAATTACTTCGCCTGTAATTCACAGCAGCTAAATTGTAAAGTACCGCCTTGTTGGTAGAATCCAGGATATACATACGCTGATAGTATCCTTCTGCATCTGGTAGTTTACCTGCCATTTGCGAAGCATAGGCCATTCTTGATAAAGCCTTTATATCGTTTATAGGTTCGGGATAGATACTTTTTAAATAATTAGCAGCTTCTAAGTAGCGCTGATTTTGATAATAGTCCAATAATAACGCGTCGTTAACTTGTTGCGAAAATGCCGGTAGGGTTAATAAGGATAGTGTAATAAGGTATAGGATACGTTTCATAAAACTAAATTATTAGTTTTTGTTGATATATCCAAATGAAATCGTTTAATAATTAGTTTGGCACTGTTATGGTAGTAGTTGATGAAACAAAAACACGATACTATATGGATAAGTTAAAGAAGTTTGGATTGATGGAAAAGATAGTCCATGAATTAGAAGATTTAAAGAACAGTCAGCAGGCAATAATAACCAAGCTGGCTAAAATTGAAGTTGATAATATGGAACTGGGGGATAAAAGGCTGGAAAAAGACCTTCCGGATATGCATCAACGGGTTGCTGATAATTTAGATACTATAGCAAGTATATTAGAAGACTTTGCTAACCAGACAGATACCTATAGTGATACAAATAATATCACTGCCCTGAAAGAACAGGAAGCGATAAATAACTTGTAAATAAAAGGCTTACACAATTGTGTAAGCCTTTTATATTATTCTATCGCCTTACCCTTCATGGCGTGGCTTATGGCCGTGTCCATTAACCGCTCGGCAAAGGGGCGGGTAAACTCATTTACCTCGTCAATTTTTTTCAGTATCAGGTCTTTTTCGCCTGTAGAAAGAGCTGCTCTTAGCGCCTCATTATATTTACGGGTTTCATCAATTTCTTCTGTAGATAAATGGCTGCCGTTCTTTTCGATAAAACGTTCAACGGTATAAACCATTTGCTCGCCTTCGGTGCGGGCCTCTATCAACATTCGTTGCGCTACATCATCTTTGGCATGGGTAATACTATCCATTAACATTTGCTCTACCTGGTCGTCTGTAATGCCATAAGTAGGGGTAACCTCAACTTCCTGTTTTACACCCGATCGTAACTCAACAGCCTGGATTTTTAATATGCCATCCGCGTTCAGCAAAAAGTTTATATCCACTTTAGGGAAACCCGCGGGCATTGATGGGATGCCTTTCAAATCAAACTCAGCCAGTTTACGGTTTTCTTTGATCAGATCGCGCTCACCTTGGTAAACGGCTATCTTCATGTTTACCTGTCCGTCAATAGAGGTTGTGTACTGCCTACCTGCTTTGGTAGGAACTTTTGAATTGCGCGGAATGATCACATCCATTAATCCACCCATGGTTTCAATACCCAGGGATAAAGGCGTAACATCCAATAATAAAATATCTTTACGGTTACCTGCTAATATATCAGCCTGTATGGCCGCGCCCAAAGCAACTACTTCATCTGGGTTAACTTCATCATGCACCGGGCGGCCAAAAAACTCTGCCACCATCTTCTTAACTAAAGCGGTACGGGTGGAACCGCCTACCATAACTACCTCATCAATTTGCTCAATGGTTAGCTTAGCATCAGTTAACGCGTTTTTACAGGCGGTAATGGTTTGCTGTACTTTAGGTAATATCAACTGCTCAAATGTATCGCGGTCAAGCGTGCACCATATATCGCCAATTTTTTCGTTGAACAGGCTTTGATGGCTAAATGCTTTTTTGGCTTCTTCGGCTTTTAAGCGCAGTTGCTGGCCCAACTCGTGGTTGGCTACTACTTCGGCTTTATTTAGTTTGTTCTTTTCTATCCAATAGTCAACAATAGTCCGGTCAAAATCATCGCCACCTAAAAAAGTATCGCCGTTGGTTGATAGTACTTCAAAAATGCCATTTTGTATTTGCAGTATAGATATATCAAATGTACCGCCACCCAAGTCATATACGGCAATGGTTTTTGTTTCTTCGGGATTTAAGCCAATGCCGTAAGCTAAACTCGCGGCAGTGGGCTCATTTACTATACGCAACACATCAAGTCCAGCTAATTTACCGGCATCACGTGTTGCCTGGCGCTGTGAGTCATTAAAATATGCCGGAACAGTTATTACAGCACGGTTCACCGGGGTTTTTAAAGCGTGCTCGGCACGAGCTTTTAATTCTTTCAGTATCAGTCCCGATAATTCAATAGGCGTATAAAATTTATCGCCTACCTTAATTTTTACCAGGCTTTCGCTATCGTCATCAATTACTTTGTAGCTAAAAAAATCTTTATAATTTTCAATGTCTTTGTAAGATCGGCCCAATAAACGCTTTACCGAAAATATAGTGTTGTGTGGGTCGGTAATCAGCAAGTCGCGCGCCTCATTACCAACGGTAATATCTCCTGCAGGGCTAAAATGCACAATGGACGGTACTAACACACCTTTACCCATATCATTTATAACCTGTGGGTTTTTATCCGGGTTAATAAAAGCCACTAAGGAATTGGTAGTACCCAGGTCAATACCTACAATGAGTTCTTCTTTTTGTATAGAACCTGTTGCCAGGTTGATAGAAACTTTAGCCATATTTATAAAACAACGGGCAAATGTAGGTAGTTTTAACTATTCCAATGTCTTTTGAATATCTAATTATTTAATTTGCATATCTACCACCCCAATAAATGAAGAAACTGTTGCTGTTATACATGTTTGTTATTACTGCTACATTAGCAAAAGCGCAGCAATTTGGCGGTAATCCGCCATCCATCAAATGGAGACAGGTAAATACACCGGCAGCTAAAGTTATTTTCCCTGCGGGGATGGACTCCTTAGGGTTTAGGGTAGCCAATACTATTGAGCGGATAAACAAAGCTATACAGCCAACTATCGGTACCAGGCAAAAGCAAATAAGTATTGTACTGCAAAATCAAACTACCATATCTAACGCTTATGTGGGTTTAGCCCCATTCAGAAGTGAGTTTTTCCTTACACCTTTACAAAACAGCTTTGAATTAGGTAGCCTGCCCTGGGCAGAGCAATTGGGTATTCATGAGTTTAGGCACGTGCAACAGTACAATAACTTTAATGTGGGCCTTTCAAAAGTAGTAAGCACATTATTTGGGCAGGGTGGGCAGGCTATAGCCAATGCCATGATTGTACCCGATTGGTTTTTTGAGGGTGATGCTGTTTTTAATGAAACACAGGTGAGTCAACAGGGCAGGGGGCGGGTACCTTACTTTTTAAATGGCTTTCGTGCCTTATGGGCGGCGGGAAAAGATTATAGCTGGATGAAGTTGCGCAATGGTTCGTTAGTGGATTACGTGCCGAATCATTATCCATTGGGATATATGATGGCAAGTTATGGCAGGGAGAAGTATGGCAATACTTTTTGGAAAGATGTAACACATGATGCGGCATCGTTTAATGGTTTGTTTTATCCATTTCAAAAGGCGGTGAAAAAATATTCAGGTGAAGATTATAAGCAATTCAGGAAAAGTGGTTTAAATTACTTTAAGTCACAATTTAGTGCAGATAAAAAACCAGATATTCAAGTTAAGAATCACTTTATATCCGACCAGGAATATCCTGCTTTTGTAAACGACAGCACTATCATCTACTTAAAAACCACCTATAGTCACCGCCCGGTATTTGTTATGAATGAGGCGGGTAAGGAAAAAGATATTGCTGTTAGATCAGTATCCATAGATAACTACTTCAGCTACGCCAATGGTAGAATAGTTTATGCTTCTTACCGGCCCGATGCACGTTGGGGATACCGCGATTATAGCGAGTTGCGATTGTTGGATATAAAAACAGGTAATGAGCGGCAGATAACTAATCGCGCCAAATACTTTTCGCCTGCTTTAAGTGATGATGGAAAAAGTATTGTGGCTGTACAAATTGATCCATCGGGTAAAAGTACTTTGCATTTATTGGATGATGATGGCAAGTTACTTGCCGAAGTGCCCGGAAGGGATAGCCTTTTTTATACCTATCCCAAGTTTTATGGTAACGATCAATTAATATCAGCAGTAAGAAATCCCGACGGTCAAATGAGTTTGGCTTTAATTGATATTAAAACAGGTGATACTAAATACCTGCTTCCATTTACCTTTCAACCTATTGCTTTCCCTACAGTGCAGGGTAACTTGGTTTATTTCTCGGCTACATCGGATGTTTATGATCGAATATTTGCGTTGGATATTAGTTCGGGTAAGTTATATCAAGTTAGTAAGGATAATGCCAGCCAATATCAGTCCGCTGCGGGGCAAAATAAGCTCGCCTGGGTAGAGCAAACTGCTTACGGGTATCAATTGCGGCAAAAAAATAAAAACGCGTCAGAATGGACCGAAATAGCCAATGTTCCTAACGGCTTGCCTGATTTCAAAATATTATCTTTACAAAAAGATTCAGCGAGTAATTTATTAGCCACAGTAAGCACCGGGTCATTACCGGTGACTAACTATAACAAAGCTTATCAACTGTTTAACTTCCATAGCCTTATACCTGATTTTACCGATCCAAATTATAGGTTGTCTTTAGTTGGCGAAAATGTGCTGAATACTTTTCAGTCGCAGTTGACCTTCAATTATAACCGGGTAGAGGGCTATAAGCAGTTTGGGTTTGACGCGATGTATGGGGCATTATTCCCTTATATCACTGCAGGTTATAATTATACGCTGGATAGGCGCGGCTTATTTAATGGTAACCGCGTATATTGGAATGAAAAAGATTTACATGGCGGCTTGCGTTTACCTTTAAATTTTAGCCGTGGCAGGCAGTTGACAGGGTTAACTATGGGTAGCGATGTGCATTATAATTTTACCAGTTTTCAGCAGCCATACCGTGCTATGTTTACTGATCTTAAATATACTTACCTGAACAATTACATTACATTTAGTACGCGCATACAGCAAGCCCGGCAAAATATTTATCCCCCTTTAGGGCAAACTTTGACGGTGAACTATAAAACTACCATTGACAGATCAAACGCTCATCAGTTTTTAGCATCAGGCACTTTTTATTTCCCCGGCTTGTTTCAAAATCACAACTTAGTCATCAACGCGGCTTATCAGCAACGGGGCAGGGATGACGCCATTAATTTCTCCAATAACTTCCCTTATTCTCGGGGCTATACTGCCGAGAACCTATATCAGTTAAGCAAAATAGGTGTAAACTACCATTTTCCCATTGTTTACCCCGACGCGGGTGTAGCTAATGCGATTTACTTTTTAAGGGTGAGGGGTAATGTGTTTTATGACTATACACACGTTAATGACTTTTTTACCAATGGCGCCATCTTTAAAGCTGATTTTAGATCGGCAGGTGCCGAGGTGTTTTTTGACACCAAAATATTTAATCAGCAAAGTATAACTATTGGTTTACGCTACAGCCGTTTGTTAGACAATGACTTATTTGGTGGTCGTGGTGCTAATCAGATTGAGTTAGTTCTGCCTGTAAGTTTCTTTTAATTAGTGATTGTTTTTTGTTATTTTGAGGCATGAACCGCATCGACCGTATATCAGCTATTTTAATTCAGTTACAATCGCGTAGGGTAGTTAAAGCCAGTGATATTGCCGAGCGTTTTAATATCAGTTTACGTACGGTATACCGTGATGTTAAAACCCTGGAGGAAGCCGGTATACCGCTAATAGGTGAAGCAGGAGTGGGTTATTCTATAATGGATGGTTACCGTTTACCGCCTGTAATGTTTACCCGTGAGGAAGCCATGGCATTTTTAACCGCCGAAAAGTTTGTAGAAAAGTTAACAGATAGGAATACGCTTGCACATTATCAATCGGCCATGTATAAGGTGCGGGCCATACTTAAAACAACCGAAAAGGATATGTTAGAAGGTATGGATAACCGCATAGCTGTTATTGAAACGCCTGTTCAGCAAAATAGCCATACCAATAATCATATTCAAAGTATTTTAAATGGTATTATCAATAAAAATATACTCACCATTAAATACTTTGCCAGTCATAGCCAGGAGGATACCAAAAGAGATATTGAGCCTGTAGGTATATTTTACTTATCCAGTTACTGGCACCTGATAGCTTATTGTCGCCTGCGAAATGCTTACCGCGATTTTAGGGTTGATAGGATAAAAGCTCTTAATGTAACCGATGAGCATTTTGCAGCCGAGCACCCAACTTTGAGAGATTACATCACCAAAACAGCTAAGGAAAAACACTTAGAAGAGGTAGTCATCAGGGTAGAAAAGAAAATACATCGTTTTCTGGATGGACAGAAATTTTACAGCGGTTTCATATCCGAAAAGGAAGTTGATGGCAAAATGGAGATGATGTTTTTATGTGATTCACTTAATCATTTTGCACGCTGGTACCTGATGTTTGGCGACAGCGCCGAGATTATTACGCCTGAGCAATTGAAAGAGGAAGTGAAGTTGATAATTAGTAAAATATCACAGCAATTAGATACCTCAATTCCTGCTGACACGATGTCATATTGATATTTTTAGTAGTTTAATATTCAGATATTTGTGATTTTTATTTGAATGTTAAGTTTAATAAAAGCTATCTCACAAAGCTTAATCTTTTTCCTGCCATTTCGCTTGTCAATTTGCCCTTGCTCCACACTAAATTACCCGACACAAAAGTATGTTCGATGCTTGATTTAAAAGTCGTTCCCTCAAACGGGCTCCATTTGCATTTGTACAATAAATTATCTTTAGTAACGGTATTCGGTTTGTTCAAATCAACTAATACCATATCTGCCCAATATCCCTCGCGGATAAATCCGCGCTTCTCAATTTGAAAAAGGATAGCCACGTTATGGGCCATCTTTTCCGCTATTTGTTCTAAGGTGATCTTTCCCTGGTGGTAAAGCTCCAGCATGGCTTGCATAGCCTGTTGCACCAATGGTCCGCCCGAAGGGGCTTGAAGATACGATTGTGCTTTTTCTTCGATGGTATGCGGCGCATGGTCGGTGGCTATTACATCAATCCGGCCATCTAATACTGCTTTCAATATTCCATCGCGGTCAGCAGCTGTTTTAACGGCAGGATTCCATTTAATGAGGTTCCCTTTTGTTTCATAATCAGCATCACTAAACCATAGGTGGTGTATGCAGGCCTCGGCAGTGATGCGTTTATCTTTTAGCGGAGTAGTATTATCAAATAGATGGGTTTCTTTTTCGGTAGATATGTGCAGGATGTGTAAGCGTGTATTGTGTTTTTTAGCCAACTCAACCGCCATGGATGATGAAAGGTAACAAGCCTCTTCACTGCGTATGATAGGATGTAGCTTGACCGGAATGTTATCGCCCATTAACTGTTTATAATGTGCCAGGTTACGCTGTATCGTGGCTTCATCCTCGCAATGCGTAGCAATCAGCATGGGCGATTGGGAGAATAATCTCTCCAAAGTATCACGGTTATCCACCAGCATATTTCCGGTTGATGAACCCATAAAAACCTTGATACCACACACGTTTTTTATATCTGTGCGCAGCACCTCATCTAAATTATTATTAGATGCGCCCATAAAAAACGAATAGTTAGCCAACGAGTTGCGGAATGCTATCTGGTATTTATCTTCCAGTAATTCCTGTGTAAGGGTGTTAGGCACCGTGTTAGGCATCTCCATAAATGAAGTAATACCACCTGCCACAGCTGCGCGCGATTCGGTATAAATCTCCGCCTTGTGCGTTAATCCGGGTTCACGAAAATGTACCTGGTCGTCAATAGCACCCGGAAATAGGTGCAAACCCTCGGCATTAATCTCTTTATCGGTTTTAACATCAATTTGTGGTGATATACGGTCAATTAAACCGTCTTTGATCAATAGGTCAGCAACAAATTGTTTGTTCTCGTTTACGATGGTAGCGGATTTGATGAGGATAGATGCCATAGGGCAAATATAAATAATTGCCGGAGAGTTGAATGTTCCAGGTGTTCCAATGTGTTCCACTCACGCAAAATGGAACACCTAATAACCTTCCATCTTACGGTCTTTCCCGACTAATAACCTATCTTTGCCGCATGGCTGCAAGTTTTGAAGATTTTAAATTTAACCGGCAAGTTTTAAATGCAATTGCTGATGCCGGTTATACCGAGCCTACGCCGGTGCAGCAAAAAGCTATTCCGCCTATATTGAACGGACAGGATGTGATGGGTATAGCGCAAACAGGTACAGGTAAAACTGCGGCTTATGTTCTTCCTATCATCATGAAGCTAAAGTACGCGCAAGGCGACCATGCCCGTGCGCTGATAGTAGCCCCAACACGTGAGCTGGCTATGCAGATAGAGGAAAACGTGCGTATCTACGCCAAATACACTGATCTTCGGGTAGTAACGGTTTACGGAGGCCTTGGCCCCAAAACTCAAATAGAAAACATTAATAAAGGGGTTGACATCATTGTAGCTACTCCAGGCCGCTTTATGGATATCTATTTAGCCGGCCATATTGTTATTAAACCCTTACAGGTATTGGTACTGGATGAAGCTGATAAAATGATGGATATGGGCTTTATGCCACAGATCAATCGTATACTTGAAATAGTTCCGGTTAAACGACAAAACCTGTTGTTTTCGGCTACTATGTCTGATAAGATACACCAGTTATCTGCCAATTTTCTGGAGTTTCCAACAGTAATAGAAGTTACCCCGCAGGCAACACCCGCACAAACGGTAAACCAAAAGGTATATCATGTGCCAAATAATAAAACCAAGATCAACCTGCTTAAAAATTTGCTGGATGCCGAAGGCGATATCACCAAGTTAATGGTATTCTGCAAAACCCGTATGGCTGCCGAGGATGTGTATAAATTTTTAATGCGCAAGTTTGGCGAGAACGAGGTAAGGGTGCTTCATGCCAACAAGGGGCAAAATACCCGCATCAACTCCATGAACTCGTTTAAAAATGATGAAGTGAAGATTTTAGTGGCAACTGATGTGGCATCGCGCGGAATTGATGTGAGTGATGTGAGCCACGTAATCAACTTTGATGTGCCCGTGGTGATAGAAGATTATGTGCATCGTATTGGTCGCACCGGTCGTGCCTTACAATCAGGCGAAGCCATAACCTTTTGTAACCCTGCAGAGGAGTATTATCTGAATAAAATACAAAAACTTATCAGGCAAACTATTCCGGTGCAGGCCATACCTGATGATGTATTTATTGAAGCTACACCATACGAAGAAAAACAGGACCAGGCTAAAGAGGTGGATATGCAGAAACGCAGGGAGGATCCGGATTTTAAGGGAGCTTTCCATGAAAAGAAAACTTTAAGCCAGCGCAAAAAATTTGATGCCGAAAGAGCCAAACGTACAGGTGGCCATGTTCCCGGAACAAAACGTCCTGGAAGGAAATTTAAAAAGCGATAGTACAATACCATGAAATTCAGAATAACACCATTAAATTTTTGCAGTGCGTTACTTTTAATACTGGCAGTTTATGTATTAATAAACGGAGCCAAAATTACGGGTATGCAATACCCGCATTTGGGTACAGCTATTGGTTTAATATTTTTATTATTCGCATTTGTAGTGGCTTTTTTGGATATAATGTTGCGAAATTTCTTTCCCGTGACCAAAACATTATGGATTGTAGAGCTAAGCTTTATAACTTTGGCCACAATAATATTTTTACTTGTTAAATAATTTGAATGAAAACTTCTGAAATAAAGTTAACCATACAGCTTGACGAAAATAATATTCCTGAAAACATTTTATGGGAAGCAACTGACGCTGAAAATAAAGAAAAGCAGGCAGTAAAATCAATGATGCTATCGATGTGGGATCCGCATTATAAAAACACTATGCACATTGGCCTTTGGACAAAAGAAATGCAGGTTGACGAAATGAAACGTCATTTTTATGAAACCCTGCAAACCATGGGTGATACATTTTTACGTGCCACCGGGGAGACAAATATTGTAGAAGATTTGCGTGACTATTGCGCACACTTTGCAGATAAAATGGAAATAAGCAGATAGTAATATGAGGTTACCATCGTTAATATCGTTTATTGGTTTTGTACTATTAATTGCGGCTACCTACTGCCCGCTGTTGCGCCCGTTTGGTTTATTTAACTGGGATGTTTATGATCTGAATAAGCCATATGGTATTGTTATATTGCTAATGGCTGTAGTGGGTATTATTGCGGTGGTATTAAACAGGCCTAAACTGGTTAAATTAATTTCATTAATATCTTTAGCATTGGTAACCTTATTGCTTGTTGCCGCATTTTTAAAAATACATACCAGCTTTAGCTTTATTCCTTTTAAAGGTATTACCGGCTTTTTAGAGCGACAGATAAAATTTAAATGGGGTTGGTATTTATTATTTGTTGGCCCATTACTGGCTTTGGCGGGCACATTTTTTAAGCCTTCAAAATATTCAAGATAGTTAGTTTTATAGAAAGTTATTAAAAAACCGTGTTTTGTCCTGCCCTAATTAAAACAGTTTTTTAACATATTTGTAGTTACACAAACCATTGAAATGTTAAAGCTATCTTTTCGTAACCAGGTACTGGCAGGGTTTGCCGTATCCTTATTGCTTGTTTTTATTGTTGGAATACTTTCCTACAACAGCATTAATAAATTGCAGGATGATACGGTATGGGTTGATCATACCCAAAAAGTAATAAAAACATCAACAAATCTATTACAACATTTAACAGATGGCGAAACTGCTATGCGTGGTTTTGGAGCTACTGCAAAAAGGGCTTTTTTAGAACCTTATAACAAATCACTTCCCCTAATTAATAATGATTTAGATGAATTAAGAGATTTGATAGCTGATAATCTAATCCAGGTAAAGCGGGTAGAGAATTTGACCCAAAATGTTAACAATCAGCTTTTTATATTAAAAACTAATATAGAAACGCGCGAAAACCAAGGCTTAGAGTACATGGTTCAGCGTAATATGTTTGTGGATGGAAAAAAGAACATGGACCAAATTCGTTCCATACTTTCACAAATTATTGATACAGAAAGTGATCTGTTAACGGTACGTAAAGATAACTCAAGGGCCGCCGCTACAAATGCTGTTATATTTATATTAGTTGGATCAGCTATATTTTTATTGATAATAATTGTTCTGTTCTATTACATCCAGCGCACCTTTGATGAGCAGAAAAAGATAGAGGAAGAAATCAAGGTGGCCAATATTGAATTAGAGCAGGTACTAGGTGAGAATAAAGCCAAAAACTGGCTGCTCACGGGTACCGGGCTACTTAACGAAAAGATACAGGGCCAGCAAACTGAAAAAGAATTATCAGATAATATATTAGCAGAGGTTTGCAGCTATACCAAAGCCAAAGCAGGTACTTTATACTTATTTAATGAAGCAGAAGATAGACTGGATTTTTACGCGTCGTATGCATTTGCAAATGTAGGCGCTATTAAAAAAAGTATTAAAATAGGCGAGGGGTGGGTAGGACAAGCAGCTAAAGATAATAAGGCTGCAGTGGTAAAAGGCAGCCTTAACGAAAAACTTGATCTGGAATCGTCTATAATAAACGATGTTTTAGTTGAAAGTTACATTGTTCCTTTCTTTTTTGATAAAAAGTTGAAGGGGGTTATAGAGATAGCCTTTAATGATAAACTGGAAATTCATAACCGCGACTATATAACTGCTGTTGCTGATGATATTGGTATTGCTGTTAATACAGCCCAGGCACGTACTATAATGCATGATTTGTTTGAAGAAACACAGCAGCAGGCAGAAGAGTTAGCGGCACAGCAGGAAGAAATGCGTGTTACCAACGAAGAATTGATGAACAAAACAGAAATGTTGGAAGCGTCAGAAGAGGAGCTACGGGTACAGCAGGAAGAACTACGCACCATTAATGCCGAACTGGAAGAGAAAGCCAGCTTACTGGAAGAAAAAAACCAAGCCATTGAAGAAGCACGCCAGGCTATTAATCTTAAAGTAGATGAGTTAGAAACTACCGGAAAATATAAGTCGGAATTTTTGGCTAATATGAGCCATGAATTACGCACACCACTTAATAGTATCTTAGTATTAGCACGTATATTAAAAGATAACAAGCCGGCCAACCTTTCGGAAGATCAAATTAAATATGCAAGTGTAATATTTAATGCAGGTAATGACCTGTTAACCTTGATCAATGATATTCTGGATCTTTCAAAAATTGAGTCGGGTAAACTGGATATGCACAATGAGGTTATTAATATAACCGAGATATTGGATGACATGGAAAGCTTGTTTGCTGAGGTGGCTGCAAATAAGAATATAAGTTATACAACTTCCATTGGCAACAATATTAGCCCTAGCATATTTACCGATAAGTTACGTGTGGAACAGGTAATTAAAAATCTGCTATCAAACGCGTTTAAATTTACACCAGAAAACGGATCAATAGCCATTAATGTCGTAAAAGGCAAGGGTCAAACTATTGATTTTTGTATAAGAGATACAGGTATTGGTATAGCACCCGATAAGCAAAAGATAATATTCCAGGCATTTCAACAGGCCGACGGTTCAACAAGCCGTAAATACGGTGGTACAGGATTGGGTTTATCTATTAGCCGTGAACTGGCAAGTTTACTAGGGGGCTCGATCTCATTAAGCAGCACCCCGGGCCAGGGTAGCGAATTTGTGTTGACACTGCCGATAGAGGCTAAACAGGTTGCGATGAAGGAAGATGATGTTGTTCCAACTGCTGAAACCTTTGTACCTGTGAATGAGTTTTTAAAGCCTATTCAGAGTATAGCCCGTGAGCAAAATCGTGAGCCGGTAGTTGTTATAGTTGAGGATGATAAGAACTTTGCAGATATATTACAAGATTATGCTCGCGACCATGGTTATAAATCTGTTATAGTAAATGAAGGTACAACCGCGGTTGAAGTAATCGTAGAGAATAAACCGGATGCAGTAATATTGGATATTATGCTTCCCGGCAAGGATGGATGGCAAATATTAAAAGAGTTAAAACAAATAAAGGAAGTATCCCACATTCCGGTACATTTAATGTCTGCCGGTGATGCATCTGCAAGTAAGGTTAAAGGTGAGGGTGCAATTAGCTTTTTGAAAAAGCCAATTGACACAGGTACGCTGGATAAATTATTTGGCGATATTATGTTACAAAGTGGGGTGAAATTTAAACAGATATTATTGGTTGAAGATCATTTAGCGCAAAGTCAGGCTTTAAAAGAGATGATGCAGGCAAATGGCATAACTGTTGACCAAGCTTTTGATGGCGAATCGGCTTTCCAAATGCTACAGGAAAATGAGTATCAATGCGTAATATTGGATTTGAACCTGCCTGATATTTCGGGGCTTGATCTATTAGACAAAATTAAAGCGATAGAAAAATTTGAGGCTCTGCCAATAATTATAAATACGGCAATGGAGCTGGATAAAACATCAGTTAGCAGGTTAATGAAATATGCTAACGCGATGGTAGTGAAAACAAACAAATCATCAGATAGGTTAATAGACGAAGTAAACCTGTTTTTAAATAAAATTAGCGGTACAAGTAATCATTCAAGATCCAATTCAAATAAACAGGTTATGACAGCAGGTAAAGACATTATCAAAGGAAAAAAGGTATTAATTGTTGATGATGATATGCGTAATATTTTTGCTTTAAGTAGCGCTTTGCAAAGCTATGATATGATAGTTGAAGTGGCCGGCGATGGCGAAGAAGCGTTAATTAAATTAGAGGATATAGCCGACATTGATATTGTATTAATGGATATTATGATGCCTAAAATGGATGGTTATGAGGCTACACGTCAAATACGTAAGAAAAACAAATGGGCCCGGCTTCCGGTTATTGCTTTAACTGCAAAAGCAATGATGGATGATCGTGAAAAGTGTATTGAAGCCGGTGCTAATGACTATATCACCAAACCGGTTGATATGGATAGGCTAATTGCATTAATGCAGCTTTGGCTGGAAAAATAATATGCATGCAATACCCGAAACAATAACCATTGAAGAATTACATGAACTTATAGATCTGATAAAAAAGATCTATGGGTTTGATCTTTCAGATTATTCAAAAGCATCACTAAAACGAAGATTGTTACGGGTATTACAACTAAAGCGGTTACAACTTTATGATCTTAAGCATTTACTAATAAATGATCCGGCCTTTTTTCAGCTGCTTTTAGAAGAAATCACAGTAAACGTTACCGAGATGTTTCGTGATCCGAGTTTTTACAAGGCGCTTAACAGTCAGGTAATTCCTTATTTATCATCTTATCAGCATTCAAAAATTTGGTGTGCCGGATGTTCATCCGGTGAAGAAGTTTACTCATTGGCTATATTGCTTAATGAGGCTGGGTTGAGAAAAAAATCATTCATATACGGAACTGATATTAATACCGAGGTGTTAAAGGAAGCACGCAAAGGCATTTATAGTTTACGTAAAATAAAAAGTTATGTCGAAAATTATCAGCTTACCGGCTTAAGCGGCTCAATAACTGACCATTTTACTATATTATATGATGCCGCCAGTATTCATAATGAATTAAAACAAAACACATTATTTTCCGTACACAACCTGGTGTCGGATAGTGCTTTTAACGAATTTCAATTGATCAGCTGTCGTAACGTATTTATATATTTTGAGATAAAATTGCAGGAACGTTTACTTGATCTGTTTTATAAAAGCCTTGCACCTTTGGGTTTTCTGTGTTTAGGGACCAAGGAAACCATACGATCTGAATATTTTAAGAAGAAGTTTAAGGTTATCAATCAAAAGGAAAATATATATCAAAAAATTGGCTCTTAATCCTGATATAATTAAGCGTTGGCATAGATCAGATATGCTACTTCTCGGTGGTTCAGCCGGGTCTTTTAAACCAATTTTTCAAGCTATTCAAACTTTCCCATCTACGCTAAATAAAGCGGTTCTAATTGTAATACACCGAAAGAAGAATTTTTTTAGTGATATAGAAAATCTGTTTGCCGAGAATAGCCGTATGTTAATGCGAGAAGTGAACGATAAGGATTGCATAAATAAGCAAACTATTTATATAGCACCAGCAAATTATCATACACTAATTGAAAAGGAGAAATGTTTTGGCTTGGACGTATCCGAGGCGATATGGTATTCAAAACCATCTATCGATGTAAGCTTTGAAAGCGCGGCAGAAATCTATAAAGATCGCTGCACAGCGGTGCTATTTTCGGGTGCAAACCAGGATGGAGCAGAGGGGTTATTGAAATTACGTAAAAACGGTTCGCTAACTATAGTGCAAAACCCAAAAGATGCCGAAATGCCGGATATGCCTCAGGCAGCTATTGATATAAAGGCAGCCGAATATGTATTAAGCTTAACAGATATTCTTGAACTTTTTAAAACTTAACGCTAACCTAATACCTATCGATGCCGACGCCTATAAATATTCTCATAGTTGATGATAAAGAAGAAAATATAATTACGCTTGATGCTTTGTTAAAGCGTGATGATGTTAAAATTCATTCTACTACGTCTCCGAATGAAGCACTTAGAATTGCCTGGGAAAAACCAATTTCAATTGCACTTGTTGATGTGCAGATGCCGGAAATTGACGGGTTTGAATTAGTTGAAATGCTAAAATCAAACCCCCGCACAAAAGATATATTGGTAATATTTGTAACTGCAATATCAAAAGATGTAAAGTATGCTGTGAAGGGTTTTGGAGCAGGGGCAATTGATTATTTGTACAAGCCCCTTGATCCATATATAACCTCAGCCAAGGTTCAGTCATTTATACAGTTGGCTCGTTATCAGGAAGAGATAAAAGAGCAAAATGATGAACTGCAAAATTTTGCTTTGATAGTAAAAAACTCTGCAGACATAATTACTGTGGTTGATGCACAGGATTTAAGAATACAAACCATAAATCCTGCAGTCGAGAAAATTTTGGGTATAAAGCCTGTTCACCTAGTAGGTAATAGTATAGTTAACATGGCTATAGAAACCGACAGGAAGGAGTTTAGAAACAAATTGGGAGAGATTATAAAGGACAATACCGCTTTTACCGCATTTGAATTCAAGTTCACAAATTTTGATCATTCTATTGTTTGGGTTGAATGTCGTATAGCTTATCGAAACCGCACCTTGTTTTTTAATATAAGCGATATATCTCATAGTAAAAGTTACCAGGCACAGCTAATTAAATTAAAAGAGACGGCTGAGTATAGCAAAAAGGTAAAGGAAACATTTTTAGCCAATATGAGCCATGAATTACGCACCCCAATTAGCGGAATTATTGGTTTGACTGACATGTTGAAAAAAACCGAGCTTACCGATCAGCAAAACAATATGCTTGAACTGCTGGAAAGGTCTTCTCAATCATTATTGGGAGTGATTAATGATGTATTAGATATATCAAAAATTGAGGCTGGTAAATTCAGCATCATTCGTACTCCGGGTAATTTGCATCATTTGTTAGATTCTGTTTACAATCTGTTAAAATTTAAAGCTGATAAAAAATCAATCGATTTTATTTTAGATATAGCGACAGATATACCCACCTATATTATGGTTGACACGTTACGACTGAATCAAATTTTAATGAATTTATTAAGTAACGCCATCAACTTTACAGATAAAGGGTATGTAAAATTGAAAGTTGAAGTGCTTAAAAAGCATACGAATAAGGTTAAACTGAAATTTAGTGTCGAAGACACAGGTATTGGCATACCGGCAGGTAGGTTGAAAACTATTTTTGATTCATTTGAACAGGCCAAGAATGATACTTCGCACATGTATGGTGGCACAGGACTGGGATTGGCTATAGTTAAAAAATTGGTTGAGTTAAAAGGGGGCGAAATTACTTTAACAAGTGAGTTAGGAAAAGGCAGTACTTTTAGTGTGATAAACTGGTACACGTTAGCTTCACCACCTAAGGATGAACTGGACGAAAATACCGAAGCAGTATTAAAACCATTCAACAATGTGAATATATTGGTAGCCGAAGACAATATGGTTAACCAGTTTATGTTGTCAAAACTATTAAAGGATTGGGAAGTAGAGGTTGATATGGTTGATAATGGCCGTAAAGCATTGGATAGACTTAAAGAAAAAGATTACGACCTGATATTAATGGATACTCATATGCCCGAAATGAATGGTTATTCAACAACCAAAATGATAAGGTTTGATTTTAATGAACCCAAAAGAAGTATACCTATTTTATCATTATCAGCCTCCTTATTTGAAAAAGAGCATGATGAAGCGTTAGCAGCTGGTATGAATGATGTGCTTCCAAAACCGTTTAAACCACGCCAGCTTCATGAAAAAATAAGGAAGCTGTTAAAGCTGTCTAAAAAGGCATTTTAATTTGCCCAACTCCTAATGTTGTAGCTTCATGCTCCAGTAACCATTGTTTACGCCACAGCCCACCGGCATAACCGGTTAAGCTACCATCAGAGCCAATAACTCGGTGGCAGGGTACAACTATCCATAAATTGTTTTTACCATTGGCTGCGGCAATAGCCCTTATAGCCAGGGGGCTTTTCATTTGGTTGGATAGCTGCGCATAACTTATGGTTGTGCCATAATCAATATTTAATAATTGCTGCCATACCTGCTGCTGAAAATCAGTGCCTGATGGTTTGATAGGTAAGTCGAACTTTTGCCTTTTTCCTGCAAAGTATTCGTCTAATTGGTAAATAGCCGTTTTAAGTACTGCCGATGCTGGTTCTTCAATGATGGCTTCATTGTCATCAGTTATAGTAATGGCGGTGATGTAATCATCTTCGGCACTAATTTTTGCTATTCCCACCGGGGTACGATAATAAACTATTGGCATAGCGTAAAGTTAATCATAATCCCAAATACTAATCGCCAATAACTATATTTGTGCTAATGGAACTCATTCATCAAACCTGGTTTCTTATTAAAAAGGAGATATTACTGGAGTGGCGCTCAAAATATGCTTTCAACGGGGTGTTGCTATATGTAGTTTCAACGGTTTTTGTATGTTATATAGCTTTCAACTTAACACCTGGCTTTACCCAGATGGGAGGGGTTAAACCCGGCGAAACAGTAGGTATGGGCTATAAAGTGGTTTGGAATGTGTTATTTTGGATCATTATACTATTTGCGGCGGTTAATGCTATTGCTAAAAGTTTTATGCAGGAAAGCAGGAGCAGGCTGCTTTACTATTATACCATAGCCAGCCCGCAGGCTATTATCTTGTCAAAAACAATTTATAACATCCTTTTAATGTCATTATTAAGTGTATTGGCATTAATAATCTACATACTGTTCTTTCCTAATACGATAGGCGATCCATTATTTTATTTTTTAGCGGTTGTATTGGGCAGTGTAAGTTTTTCAACAGTGTTTACTATGATATCGGCCATTGCATCAAAAGCTGGCAATAATGGCACTTTAATGGCTATATTAAGTTTCCCGGTTGTTATTCCTGTTATTTTGATATTGGTACGCTTAAGCAAAAACGCTATGGATGAACTAGACCGTAGTGTTAGCTATAACGATATAGGTGCTTTATGTGCTATTAATGCCATTGTAATTGCCACTGCTTTACTGCTATTTCCTTTTTTGTGGCGCGATTAACATGTTGCTAAATTGTAAATCGGTCATTCTTAAATTAGCATATTTACTACATTTATAGGAATTTAATGCTATGCGCTTTTTAACGTTAATATGCTTATGCCTGTTATGCCCGATGGTTACATTGGCACAGCGCGGTAGTATAGCAGGTAAAGTAGTTCGTGCAAATTTAAAATCACCAATTCCGCAAGCCAGCGTTTTCTTAAGTAATTCCTCTTTCGGCACAATCTCAAAAAACGACGGATCTTTTGCTTTAAACAACATACGGCCAGGGCAATATACCCTGGTTGTAACTGCTATAGGGTACGCAGATTTTACAAGAACCATATTGATAGAAACTGAAACCATCAATATTGATATAGAGTTGTCGGACAAATCCATTGAGCTTAGGGAGGTAACTATATCTACAAGCTCAAAAGCCGATTGGCGGCGCAATTTTGAACAGTTTAAAACCGAGTTTATAGGCGCGGATGCCAATGCAAAAGATTGTGAAATAATCAATCCGGATGTATTGAACTTTACCTATCGTAAAAGCAAGCAAGTTTTAGAAGCTTACGCAGATGACTTTTTAATTGTTGAAAACCGTGCATTGGGGTATAGGGTAAAGTTTTTAGTGAAAGATTTTAAAAGCGATGGTATATCCGGTATTATATCTTATTCGGGGCAACGCTTGTTTGAAGAATTACCTGCCAAAGAATCGCAAAAGAAAAAATGGAAAGCTAAACGTGACGAAGCTTATTATGGCTCGGCCATGCATTTCTACAGGTCATTATATAAAGATAAATTAGATCAGGAGGGGTTTGAAATATATAAGATACATAGAGAGTTAAATCCTAACCGTGCGCCTGATAATGTTATCCGGAAAAAAATAGAAGGATTTAGGGCATTATATAATCAAAGAGGAAGTATTACTATAGTACTTGATTCGATAAATTACTGGACCAGTATGCAAACCATGCCCCGATATTATAATCAGATAATCAGTAGTGTAAAGTATTTTTCAAGCGAAGTGATCACAAAAACTGATAAGCCGGGGATATTTGCGCTATCGTTTCCGGAAAACTTATATGTAATCTACAACAAAAAAAGAGAAGAAACCTATTTCAGGGATCTCTATCGTCCATTAACTATGCCTAATTATGAAACTACCATAGTTTCATTTTTTGATCAGGCAAGGTTTTCTTTATTTGATATGAACGGAATAATTCTGGCTAACGGGCCACTATACGAAGGTACCTGGTCAAAATCGCGCTTGTCAACCTTATTACCGGTTGATTATGTACCCATCTCCGAACAGGAGATCAACAAGCAATCGGCATCGCCTATTGAGAGATAGAAACTATTGGTATCTATAAACCAAGTAAATTATTACATTTGCTTCATATATATTATGAGTTTCATTTATAAAACCTGGTGGAAAGTAATTGCTGTATTAATGGTATTCTCTACCTTTTTTACAGGGTTGCTTTTTGATGTACCTGCATTACCCGTATTGCACGAAACTATAAGAAATTTATATTTTCATGTGCCCATGTGGATGGCCATGTTAACGGCTTTTGTGATATCTGTTTTTTATAGTATAAAATATTTACAAACAGGTAAAGAAGAGTATGATCTAATTGCCGTTGAAAGTGTAAATACAGGTTTGGTTTTTTATACATTAGGCTTAATAACCGGTATGATATGGGCTAAATATACCTGGGGCGATTATTGGAGCGGAGACCCTAAGCAAAACAGTGCGGCGATAGCATTCTTATTGTATTGTGCTTACCTGGTGCTTCGTAATTCGGTAGACGAGGAACAAAAACGCGCAAAAATATCCGCTATCTACAACATATTTGCGTTCCCAATAATGTTGGTACTCATATTTATTTTACCAAGGCTTACAGATTCTTTACACCCTGGTAGTGGTGGTAATCCGGCATTTGGCAAGTATGATTTAGATAACGGGATGAAGATCGCATTTTATCCTGCTATGCTGGGCTGGAGTTTTATTGCCTTATGGATAGCATCAATAAGATATCGTATCCGTTTAATTGAGTACAAAAAGAACGCTACTAATTAATTATGAAGAAGTTAACATTTTTACTGCTTTTGCTTTTGAGTTTTGTTACCGTGTTTGCACAAACTGACTCATCTGTTGAAATGGCTGATACCTTTCGCTCTTCGGGCAAAATATATGTAGTAATAGCTACCATAGCTATTGTATTTGTCGGTTTGGCTATATACCTGTTTTCAATAGACAGCCGTCTTAAAAAAATAGAAAAACAAAAGTAGTTAAACATACTTTGTGGTTAGTTGTTAATGCTCTATCTTAATAGTATAACATCCAAGCTATGACCACAAATCCTACCGCTGACCAGTCTACCCATTTTTTTAATGACGTTTGCCAAAATTTTGACCATGCGGCCCAATTTACCAAGCACGATCCCGGTTTATTAGATCAAATAAAGTCATGCAATAGTGTTTATCGCTTCCGTTTTCCTATACGCAAGGGTAACAGTTTTGAAGTTATTGATGCGTGGCGTGTAGAGCATTCGCACCATCAGTCGCCAACAAAAGGCGGGATACGTTATAGCGAAATGGTTAATGAGGACGAGGTAATGGCACTTGCCGCTTTAATGACCTACAAATGCGCTATTGTAAATGTACCATTTGGCGGAGCTAAAGGTGGTATAAAGATCAATCCTAAAAATTATACTGTTCAGGAATTAGAAAATATAACCCGCCGTTATACTGTTGAGTTAATTAAGAAAAATTTTATAGGCCCAAGTATTGACGTACCCGCACCCGATTATGGATCGGGCGAACGTGAAATGAGCTGGATAGCAGATACCTATGCTACTATGAATCCCGGGCAGTTAGATGCTATGGGATGTGTAACAGGCAAACCAATAGCATTACACGGTATTATGGGTCGCCGTGAAGCTACCGGCAGGGGCGTGGCCATTGCTGTACGCGAATGTGTTGATGTAGCAGAGGATATGCAGAAACTGGGTTTATCGGCAGGTTTATCCGGCAAAAGAATAATTGTGCAGGGATTAGGTAATGTTGGATTTTATTCGGCCAAATATTTAGCAGAATTTGGAGGTGTAATAGTTGGTATCAGCGAAATGGAGGGCGCAATTTATAACGCAGATGGTTTAGATGTGGAGGCCGTTTTTCAGCACCGAAAAGAAACAGGCTCAATACTAGGTTACCCTAATGCTAAAGCATTTAAATCGGCAGAAGGAATTGAGCAGCCTTGCGATATATTGGTTCCGGCCGCATTAGAAAACCAGATCACCATAAAAAATGTAAAAAATATAAAGGCTAAAATTATTGCCGAAGGAGCTAATGGCCCTACCAGTCCCGAAGCTGAGTCTGCATTTTATAAAATGGGCGGTATTGTTATACCGGATATGTATGCCAATGCCGGCGGTGTAACGGTATCTTATTTTGAATGGCTTAAAAATTTATCGCACGTGGCGTTTGGGCGCATAAACCGCCGTTTCGAAGAGAATACTAATAAAAACCTGGTAAATATGGTTGAACGTATTACAGGTACTTCATTATCTGCGGCAGAACGCGCGGTTATTGTTAAAGGATCGTCAGAACTGGAATTAGTTAACTCTGGTTTAGAAGATACCATGATACGTTCATACCACGAGATAAGAAATATATATGTAGATAATGATAAATTAGACAGCATGCGTACTGCAGCATTGGTAGGGGTTATTAATAAAATAGCTATCTCTTATCAAAATTTGGGCATTTGGCCATAAAATAGTTATATAATAACTGTAAACTTTTACCTTTAGGGCGTCCAATGAACCTATTGTGTAAAATATTTCTTGTTTTTTTGCTTTTTGCAAGTACTACGGTGTTTGCACAGTTGCCTCCTAACATTGGGTTTGAAAGCGGTAATTTTAATGGTTGGGAGACATCGATAGGAACCAGGGGAAGAAATACAGGAGATATAATAATGGATCCACCAGGTACGCCTAGCCCGAGACATACTATAATTAATTCTAATTATAAAGATCAATTAGATCCTTACGGCGAGTTTCCAATATTATGCCCTAACGGCAGTGGGTATTCAATAAAATTAGGCGATGATCAATCTGTATCGCAACCACCAAACTCACTAACTGGTGGACGAGTACAAAGTGTTAGTAGAACATTTACAGTACCAGCTAATTTTAGCCTGATATTTAATTATGCAGTTGTTTTAGAAGATAACAGGCATGCAAGTAATGCTCACCCGGCATCAATACAACCTAAATTTGAAATGCGGGTTGTTGATTTGAGTAACAATGCAGTGCTAACTTGCCCCTATTTTGATTTTACGGCATCATCAACATTACCAGGATTTTTAATATCTACCAAAAAAAGAAATCAAGATGCTGAAGTAATTTACAAAGATTGGTCCACTGCTTTTATAAACCTTAATAACTATGCAGGAAAGCAAGTTCGAATAGAATTTATTGTTGCTGATTGTGCACCCGGAGCACATTTTGGTTATGCGTATTTAGATATTGACGAAGTGTTAAGTTTGAATCCAATATCCGGCAATATATTTTGTAAGGATCAGTTATTTACAACGTTAAACGGCCCAGGTGGATTTAAAGAATATACATGGTATAATGATAAGGATTTAAATACTTCTATTGGTGATAAGCAACAGCTGCCGGTACAGGCGATACCCAATGAAAGCTACACCTTAAAAATTGTGCCTTACGATAACTTAACTTGTGTTGACTATTTACATGTTACTCTAAAAGAACTGGGTGTTCCATTTAAATTATTAGTTCAATCTACAGTTTATGGTTGCGTTGGTTCCGGTGTAAATTTGAAGGATCCAAATATTACCATTGGTAGTAGTACAGATATGACATATTCATATTTCAAAGATATTACCGGGAGTGTTTATTTGCCAAACCCCGATAAAGTATTAACATCTGGTACCTATTACATAAGAGGAACCAATGCAGGCGGCTGTACTGATATACAACCTGTAGAGGTTATTTTAACAAACCCTGAAATTAGCGTTACCCAGCCTTTCCCTGTGAGATACCCAACTAAAGTTAACTTGTCAACTACGTTTACACACATGACAGGCGTTAACTACAGTTATTTTACTGATGCTGCCGCGACAATACCTATGGTAGATTATAGTATAAACGTTACCGGCACTTATTATGTTAAAGCCACCAGCAGTCTTGGTTGTTCGGTTATTGCTGCGGTGAAGGTGGTTGTTAACCCGCCACCCCCATATACAATTGATGCTCCAAACACTTTTACCCCTAATGGTGATGGTGTAAATGATCTGTTCTCTATAAAGATAAGTGGATATGTTAGTTTAACACAATTAACCATATTTGACAGGTACGGGCAACAAGTGTTTACTACCCGCTCAATTAACGATTATTGGACAGGGAATAGAGGGACAAACCAACTCCCGGTAGGTACTTACTATTGGATATTTGATGGTACAGATGACTATTTTCATACTAAGGTTAAAAAGTCATCTTCAATCACTATTATCCGCTAGTTATTAAGAAAAATTCTAAATAACACATATCCGTAGTAATAAATATTATTACCTGTACGTTTTGTACTTTTGTAATCCCAAACGGAGATAAACCAACGATGAAAAAAAGTTCAATATTTGGCCTGGTTGTTATAGCTATAGCAATTGCAGTTATAATAAGTGTGTATTCAAGTTCAAGCACTTACGGTACTTTTAGTGATGCAAAACAAACTGAGAGCCAGTTACAGGTAGTAGGGCAGTTAGATAAGGGTAAAGATTTGGAGTACGATGCTACTAAGGATGCCAACTATTTTTCGTTTTACATGAACGATAATAAAGGGCAGAATTGTAAGGTGATTTTTTCTGGTGCCAAGCCACAGGATTTTGAACGTTCAGAACAAATTGTATTGACCGGGCAAATGAGGGGTAATGAATTTCATGCATCAAAAATATTGATGAAGTGCCCTTCAAAATATACCAAAGACCAGGTAGAAATTACAGAATTTAAGGCTAAACAAGCCAACAATATATAATCTAAATTAATGGATATCGTATTTAAGGGTGAACACCTTTTACCGGGCCAACTGGGCCAGTTTTTTATTGTATTGGCATTTGGTTCGGCCCTACTATCTGCAATAAGCTATTATTTTTCTGTAAAAAATCCTACCGATCGGTCATGGCTTAAAATGGGTCGCGTTGGAGCTGTTGTAAACTTGATTTCGGTTATAGGCATAGGTCTATCGCTATATTATATCATTTGGAATTTTTATTACGAGTATCATTATGCCTGGGCGCACTCATCGCGCACGTTGCCGGTATATTATATTATATCCAGTTTTTGGGATGGGCAGGAGGGTAGCTTTTGGTTATGGACCTTTTGGCAGGCAGTTATTGGTGTAATATTGGTATGGAAGGCTAAATCATGGGAAAGCCCAGTTTTAGCCGTGGTGATGCTGGCGCAGGCCTTAATTGCTTCTATGCTTTTAGGAGTCGAGTTTTTTGGCGAACGTATTGGTACATCACCATTTATATTATTGCGTGAAGCCATTAACCTACGGGAAACAACGCCAATTTTTGCTGCTAACATCGAATATTATAAAAACTACCTTACCTATATTAAAGATGGTAACGGCATGAACCCCTTACTGCAAAACTATTGGATGGTTATACACCCGCCAACCTTGTTTTTAGGTTTTGCATCAATGGTAGTACCATTTGCTTACGCAATTGCCGGTTTATGGCAAAAGCGTTATGTAGATTGGGTTAAACCTGCTATAACCTACTCATTATTCGCAATAATGGTATTAGGAACGGGTATCATTATGGGATCGTTCTGGGCTTATGAATCATTAACCTTTGGTGGTTTTTGGGCATGGGACCCGGTAGAGAATGCCTCAATAATACCTTGGCTGATATTAGTTGGTGCATTACACGTATTGATCATTTATAAAAACACAGGACACTCTTATAAAACAGCAGCAATATTGGTTATTGCCAGCTTTGTATTAGTGTTATATGCATCATTTTTAACCCGTAGCGGTATTTTAGGCGAAACATCAGTACACTCATTTACTGATGCAGGTATGAAATGGCATTTGATTGCCGATGTGGTTATATTTTTAGTATTAGGCATTGTGATGCTGGCTATTCGATGGAAAGAACTACCTACTACTAAAAAGGACGAGGAAACATACTCGCGCGAATTTTGGATGTTTGTTGGTTCAATATTTTTGGTACTATCATGTTTCCATTTGGTAGTAGTAACTTCAATACCAGTATGGAACTGGATATTTGGTACTAATATGGCACCACCTACTGATCCGGTAAAGCATTACAATACCATCCAGGCAGCTTTTGCCGTAGTGGTTACATTTTTAACCGGCTTTACACAGTTCATGAAATATAAAAAGACCGATGTATCTCGGTTTTTTATTACAACAGTTATTTATTTAGTATTCGCGATTTTAATAACTGCATTAGTGGTTTATATAACCGGCTTATATAAGCTTAATATTGTATTTATTATGATAATGGTGGGGGCTATTTACTCCATCTTAGCCAATACTAAGGTATTTGTTGATGCTATAAAGGGTAAGGCAAAATTGGCAGGCTCGGCAGTAGCGCATATTGGTTTTGGTTTAATGATGGTAGGTGCATTGATATCGGCCGGAACCAGTAAGGTGATCTCTGAAAATAATTCGGGAGATTTGAATACTCCTGATTTTATTAAATCAAAAAATGACCCGAAAGAAAATATCATCATGTACAAAAACATACCTGTACAGATGGGTAAGTATACCGCAACCTATATTGGCGACTCTATTGCACCGCCAAATCATTACTTTAAAGTGGAGTATAAGGTAGTTGATGCCAGCGGAAAGGTTACAGAGCAGTTTATATTAACCCCAAACGCGCAAGCTAACCGTAGCATGGGTTTAATAGCCTCGCCGGATACCAGGCACTATTTATTTAGTGACTTGTACACGCACGTAAATATGTCAAACGCTATTACCTATGATGAAAAGGCAGAAGCTGATGGACATGAGGAGGATGCTGATGATAATAAAAAATACGATGAACCAGTAGTTTACGAGGTTGCAGTAGGCGATACTATTCCGTTTAGAGAGGGTTATGCGTTGTTAAAAGAGATATCAACAGTAGATAAGTTAGAAAATATACCAATTACAGGCAAGGATGTAGCGGTAGCTGCCAAAATTGATGTAGTTACCCAAGGTAAAACTTACCAAGCAGCTCCCGTGTATTTGATAAAAAATGGCGGTGCTTATGATTTTGCCCGCAAGGTAGAGCAAGCAGGTTTAAAGTTCCGTTTCTCTAAAGTGCTTCCAGAGAAAAAGAAGATCGAGATCACTTTATATCAAGAACCTGAAAGCGCGAAGAAATATATAGTATTGCGTGCTATACAGTTCCCATACATTAACTTTTTATGGGCAGGTACTATCATAATGGTAATAGGTATTTTGCTATCTATATTTAGAAGGAATAAGGAGTTAAAGACGCTTTAATTTACGTCTCTCATGCGCGTCACGCTCATAGGTTCAGGTAATGTGGCCACCCATTTGGCGGCGGCTTTAAAAAATGCCGGGCATAATATTGTGCAGGTATATAGCCGCACCATGCAAAATGCTGCATTGCTGGCTTATCATGTTAAAGCCGAAGCAATAGATGATTTAAAAGCTATCAATGCTGACACCGATATTTTTATTATCGCTACAAAAGATGATGCCATAGGCCTATTAGCCGAGCAGTTGGCCGTTCATCAAAAATTAATGGTACATACATCTGGCGCTACAGACTTATATAGCTTATTGGCTTTCTCGGATAATGTAGGTGTTTTTTATCCTCTGCAAACCTTTAGTAAAACCAAGGAGGTTGATTTTAGGAATGTTCCGGTATGTATTGAGGCAAAAGATGAAACCATCGCCAAAACTCTGGAGCAATTAGCCCAAACTATAAGTAATAGAGTTTATCATATTGATAGTGAAAAACGCAAAGTATTACACCTGGCAGCTGTATTTGCCTGCAATTTCCCCAACTATTTATATACCATCGCGCAGCAAATTATTGCTAAGCAAGGGCTGGACTTTGAACTACTAAGGCCATTGATACAGGAGACTGCTGAAAAGGTGCAAACTGCTGATCCCGCCTCGGTGCAAACAGGCCCCGCCATTCGTAATGATGAAAATACAATGGCTTTGCACCGGCAACTGCTTGAGGGTGAACCCGAATTACAACAATTATATTTTTTGTTAAGTCAGGGTATTATCAAATTGGACGATACGCAACGCGGGGATAAGTAATTTTATTACTTTTGCGCCAATGAATATTTTTAAAGTAAAGATAAACTTTGAGGAAAAAGGGCATGAGACCATAGAACTGCCTATTGCCGAAGGAGAATCTGTTTTAGATGTTTGCATGGATAATGGTATTGAGTTACAGCACAACTGCGGTGGTGTGTGTGGCTGCAGTACCTGCCATATTTACGTAAACAAGGGGATGGATAATATCCAGGAAATATCTGATAAAGAAGAAGATTTTATTGACAGGGCAGTTAACCCGCGTATTACTTCGCGCCTGGGTTGCCAATGTGTAATAATTGATGGTGATATTGAAGTTACCATACCCGATCAATCACAGTTTTTAGGACATTAAAATACAAAAATGAAGGACGATAAATTTGCTTTGCCTATACATTGGAATGACTATGAAGACATTGCCATGTCGCTTTACGAAAAGTTTGGCCCTGATTATGGCGAATCAAAAATATACCGTGTGCGTTTTACTGATTTGTTAGAGTGGGTATTGACTTTGCCGAACTTTCAAGGTACACGTGAACAGGCTAATGAGGGGCATTTGGAGCAAATTCAATCTGCCTGGGTTTACGAGTGGCGAGATAATCAATAACCTCATAGCATGGAATCGTTTTTAAGCAAGCTTCAAGATATTACCACTTTTGTATTTGATGTGGATGGTGTATTAACTGATGGTGCAGTATTTGTTTCAGATAACGGCGAACAAAGCCGATCTTTTAATATAAAAGATGGTTATGCCCTGCAGTTGGCAGTTAAATGCGGTTACAATGTTTGCGCTATTTCGGGCAGCCGTTCAAAAACTGCTATACATAGGTTAAATGCTTTAGGCATTACAGATGTATACTTGGGAGTCAATATAAAATCAACCAAGTTTAAAGTTTACCTGGAAGAAAGGCATATCAGAGCAACTAATGTACTATATATGGGTGATGATATACCGGATATTGAAGTAATGAAAATAGCCGGTTTAGCCGTTTGCCCTGCTGATGCTGCTGAAGAAATAAAAGTTTTAAGTGCTTATGTTTCTCCGTTTCCGGGCGGTAAAGGTTGTGCCCGTGATGTAATAGAAAAAGTGCTGAAGATTCAAGGTAAATGGATGAGCACCGAGGCTTATAGCTGGTGATAAAGGTAAAAGCTGAAAGGTAAAAGCAGAAAGCTATATTCGACATGCAAAAATTCCCTTCAATTATTCTGGCTTCCAAATCTCCGCGCAGGCAGGAGTTGTTGAAGTTGATGGATCTGGATTTTCGTATTGTATTAAAAGAGGTTGATGAATCATATCCTGAAGATCTAACTCCCGAAGAAATTGCCGTTTATATAGCTCGTAAAAAAGCTACCGCTTTTGATGAGATGGTAGGTGATGAAATAGTTCTTACGGCCGATACTATAGTAAGTATTGAAGGGCATATATTAGGCAAACCCGAAACTGAACAGCATGCAGTTAAAATGCTGCAAATGTTATCAGGAAAAACGCACCAGGTTATTACCGGCGTTTGTTTGTTTTACAAGCAACAATACCATAGTTTTTATGATGTATCTGAAGTTGCCTTTCGGGATATGGATGAAGATGAGATTAAACATTATGTAACCAAATATAAACCCATGGACAAAGCCGGATCATACGGAATACAGGAATGGGTAGGGGTTACCGGTATTAAAAGGATCAATGGGTCTTATACTAATGTGGTAGGACTACCTACTGAGCGTTTATACCAGGAATTGATTAAACTAACCCGCTAACATAGCAGCCGCAACACCTTCTTTTAACGAATTGGTTGATAGGGCAACACTATAAATATTCAGCTTGTCCATCACAAATCTTGTTACCAGACTTGCGACCACGATCATATCTACCCGTACAGGAATAATGCTTTTAGTGTTTTTTCTTTCCTGGTGCGATGACTTGATCAATTTATCAGTTACTCCAAGCAATTCATCGGTATCGAAAATATAATGTTTAATGGCGTGTATATCAAATGGATTGCCTTTTTCAGCTTCGATTACCTCGGCAAATGTTTCAAATGCCCCTGAGGACCCTATCAGATCATTTATTGGATAGGAACTTACTGCCGCGAACATGTCTGTTAGCCGTTTTTCTAAATAATTATTAAGTTCATCAATGGCTTCAGCCGGAATGGGATCATTTTGATGAAACTTATCCATTAATCGCGCCGCGCCAATTTCAAAACTTTGTTTCCACAAAATGTCATCCTCATTACCCAAAATAAATTCCACGCTACCACCGCCAATATCTATTATAAGCGAATTTTGTTTAGACAAGCAACCACCGGCTTTTACACCATTATAAATATAGCTTGCTTCCTCATCGCCGTGTATGGTTTCGATATGGATGCTGGTTTTATTTTTTACTTCATCAATAAAAGCCTGGCCATTATTGGCGCTGCGTAAGGCAGATGTTGCTATGGCTTTAATTTGTTCTACCTTATGCTTTACTATTTCTGCGCTAAATTCCTGCATAGCTTTTATCCCGCGTTCATATGCCTCAGGTGCTATCAAGCCCTTGTTTATACCACCTTCGCCTAATTTGGTTGGATTAGTAGTTTGAAATAGAATGTTAGGATTATTAGGATTGCCTTCGGCAATTAATAAATGAAAAGTATTTGTGCCGAGATCCATTACGGCAATTGGTTTACCCATATGATTGTATTGAATCAAATATACAACTCAAAACAATAAATGTTCATAAAAGCAAAAAGCTCATGATCAATAACCATGAGCTTTTTGCCTTCGCCTTTAAGCTTTTCCCTTAACCTTATTCAAAGTATTCCTTCATCCGCTCAAAAAAGCTTTTTTCATTTTTACCCGGGTTGGGCTTAAAGTTTGGGGAGTCTTGTAATTTTTCTAATATCGCTCGTTCCTCGCTATTAAGCGCTTTAGGCGTCCAAATATTAATGTGGACTAACTGATCACCGCGGTGATAAGAGTTCACCTCAGGCACTCCTTTGCCTTTTAAACGCAATATTTTACCACCTTGTGTTCCCGGATCAATTTTTATCTTGGCTTTACCATCAATCGTAGGTATTTCAACGCTTGTACCCAAAGCCGCGTCAATAAAGGAAACATGCATATCATATATTACATTATTGCCGTCGCGTTTTAGGGTTTCGTGTGGTATCTCTTCAATTAGTATGATCAGGTCGCCCGGTACACCGCCTCTTGGGGCCGCATTACCTTTGCCGCTCATACTTAGCTGCATGCCTTCACTTACACCTGCAGGTACATTAATACTAATGGTTTCTTCGCCACGTACTACGCCATCGCCATGGCAAACTGTACATTTTGATGTGATGGTACTGCCTTCGCCATTACAGGTAGGGCAGGTACTGGTAGTTTGCATCTGGCCCAATATGGTATTGGTTACGCGTCTAACGGCACCCTGACCACCGCAGGTTTTACAGGTTTGAAAAGATGATTTATCTTTTGCACCTGTGCCATCGCAGGTTTTACATAGTACTTGCTTGTTTACTTTTATTTTCTTTTCGGTGCCGTTGGCAATCTCGTCAAGCGTTAATTTTACTTTAATACGCAAGTTACTGCCACGTGCTACTCGTCTGCCGCCCTGGCCCTGACGGCCGCCGCCTCCACCAAAAAAGCCTTCAAATGGGCTGCCACCGCCAAAAATGTCACCAAACTGGCTGAATATATCTTCCATATTCATGCTGCCACCACCATAACCGCCGCCGCCATTGGCAGATTGTGCATTAGCCGCATGGCCAAACTGATTATAACGCTGACGTTTTTCAGGATTGCTCAAAACTTCGTAAGCCTCAGCTGCTTCTTTGAATTTTTCTTCAGCAGCTTTATCACCCTCGTTTTTATCGGGGTGATATTTAATGGCCATCTTACGATAAGCTTTCTTTATTTCTTCAGCATCGGCACCTTTTGAAACGCCAAGCACATCGTAGTAATCTCTTTTAGACATTTTTTTTAATGTAATAATTAATTACGCTCCAACCACTACTTTAGCAAAACGTATAACATTGTCATTCAGGTAATAACCTTTTTCCATTTCATCCATCACTTTACCTTTCATATCATCGGTAGGTGCAGGAATATTGGTAATAGCTTCATGCAGATCAGCATCAAAGGCGTTACCGATTGATTCCATTGGTTTTAGCCCCTTTTGACCCAGTATATTATTTAATTTGCTTTGTACCAATACAACACCTTCTTTAACAGCATTCACATCTGTAGTAGCTTCCATTGATTTAATGGCACGTTCAAAATCATCCAGTACAGGCAATAATGAAACTACAATTTCTTTTCCTGCAGTTTGTAAAAGTTCAATGCGTTCTTTAGTAGTGCGTCTCCTGAAATTATCAAACTCGGCATATAAACGCAGATATTTATCATTTGCCAGTGATAATTCTTCTTTTAAAAGATCCTCTGGCGATTTTTCATCCAATGCGCCATTTTCCTGTTGCGGCGTCTCTTCTGAATTAGTATCCATATTTTCACTTACAATTTCGTGTGTTTCTGAATTATCCTTTTTTTTCTTCTTCAACATGTCGTTAAAATTCATAGTAAATACAGCAAGTCAAGTATCTTGCCATTGTGTAAAAGCCGACAAGCTGTCAGCGGTATAATATTTTTTAGGCAGAGGTGTCAGTGTTGAGTGTCAGAATCACAGATTTGACAGGTTAAACGATTACACTGGTGTAGGCTATGATTTCTATGTAATCAAAAAAATAGCCTGATCAGTGATTTAGACTTATGCTATTTGTACATCCTCTAACACTTTACCGTTTTCGCATTTTATAATGCGCGAAGGGAAGGTGCGAATAATATGATAATCATGCGTAGCTACAACAACAGCAGTACCTGATTGACTGATCTGTTTAAGCAACAAAACAATTTCTTCAGATGTATCCGGGTCAAGGTTACCGGTTGGCTCATCTGCCAAAATAATCTCAGGGTCATTTAACAAGGCACGGGCAATAACCACACGTTGTTGTTCGCCACCTGAAAGTTCATGGGGCATCTTTTTTAGTTTTGATCGCAGGCCAACCTTTTCTAATACATCTAAAATACGGTCGGCAATTAATTTTTTGTCGGTCCAGCCGGTTGCATTCAAAACAAATTGCAGGTTATGTTCAATTGAACGATCTGTCAATAGCTGGAAATCCTGGAAAACTATACCCAGTTTACGGCGTAAAAATGGGACATCATTATCTGTAATTTTAGTCAAATCATAACCGCAGGCATGGCCCGATCCTACAGTAACATTCAAATCGCCATAAATAACCTTTAGCAAGCTACTTTTACCTGAGCCGGTTTGGCCAATTAACCATACAAAATCGCCTTTATCAATATGTAAATTAACATTTGACAATACCAGGTGCTTTTGCTGAAAAATATTTACACCGTTTAATTTTATAATTGAATTTCCAATCATGGTAGTTATAGTTCTAATTTTAAGATCTGTCCAAAAGGCAGGTCCTTAACGATATTCATAATATATTCGGCCTTATCACCCAGCCCTGCTTTATCTAATGATTTTTCAGGGCGGTCAACTCTAAAATATGCCAAAAGTGTGAATTTATCATCCCTAAGCTGTACATAATCAGGTATTTTGGCAACGCCTTTAACTTTAATAATATACATTCTTTTTAGTCATAAGTCATTTAGCTTCGCATCATTAGGTAATTATAAATTATACAATGACCTAATGACTCAATGACCTTTTTCAAAGGTATAAAGATTTGACAAAAAATCCATTGTATCTATACCATCTGCATAATCCCATAAAGCGGGTTGCTGACTCATCCCCAAATTAACCACCTGGTTAGGTATTTGTAACGGTAATGTGCTTACTACGCACTGTATTTTATCACTCACATCCCTTATTTTTTGCTCAGCAGCTGGTGTATCTTCGTAATACTCGTAAAACAACACAGCTAAAGGCGACACCCAATTTTCATCTTCTTTTATCAATAAAAAGCCGTTATCTAAATGTTTGGCCAAGTTAACCAGGTAAATGGATTTATTGTAATCATAATTATTGTTGTATTTATTATGATTTATAATAGGGTAGAAGGATTGAATAGATTCAAAAAGGAAGGTAAAATCATAATCCTTTGGTATTAATAACTTAGATACGTTGCGGCAGCCTAATCCATAATAATCAAAAATATCATGACCCAATTCAGCTAATTGTTCTGCTGTTTCATTGCCGGTTAATACTGCTACACTGTTGCGATTTTTACGTATAATGTGAGGTACTTTGCTAAAATAATATTCAAAATACCTTGCGGTATTGTTGCTACCTGTTGCAATAACCGCGTCAAAATTTTCCAGTCGCTCAACAAAACTGTATTGATCACCAAAACTAGGTTCTATTTCAACCAGCTTGTTCAATATATGCTTTATCAGGCGCGCATCCTGTGCAGATGCTTTAATTAAAGCGTAATTATCGGTGGCCAAAACACAAAGCACATCATGAAAACCAACCATGGGAATATTTCCTGCCAATATCAATCCTACCTTTTTGCCGCCAATATTGATATCGGTTTGATATTTACTTAACCAGGCTGTTAAATCAGCGGCATTTAAAGATTTTCCAATAGATATAACTGCTAGTTTTACATTTTCAGGTGTAAACCAGGCGTTATAATGATGTTCGCTATCTATTAAGGCTTTTAATTGATCGTCAGGGTTTAATAGATACTGGCCCAGGGTCGAAAACGCATTTACCAGTTGTGTTGTTTTTAATTTTGACATATATATGGTTAAGGATTGAAACTGTTAAATCCTTTTTTTGTTATATTTGCACTTTGTAAGTACGGTACAAAGTTAATTGAGAATATAAGATATTATAAAAATATGGCGATTATAATCACCGATGAATGTATAAATTGCGGAGCTTGCGAACCCGAATGCCCTAATAACGCTATTTATGACGCGGGCGCTGCATGGCGTTTTTCTGACGGAACGGATTTGAAGGGTGTTATTGATTTTGGCGATGGAGTTACCTTAAATGCTGAAGAAACTCAAGCTGCTTTATCTGACGATATTTATTATATAGTACCTGATAAGTGTACAGAGTGTGTTGGTTTTCATGATGAGCCTCAATGCGCGGCGGTTTGCCCGGTAGATTGCTGTGTTGATGATGAAAATGTACGTGAAACACGTGAAGAATTACTGGCTAAAAAAGATTGGTTGCACATTAACGGATAATATTTATTCATTTTTATAAAAAAGGGAGTACATTTATGTAGTCCCTTTTTTATTTATTAAACTTTTGTTGACTCTTATCGTATAAAAGTCAATTTTAAATTATGGAATACGGTATTTGTAATTTGGCTATTGTCCCTATGCGTGCCGAACCGAACGAACGAAGCGAAATGGTATCGCAGATATTGTTTGGCGAAGCTTTTGAAATTTTGGAGTGGAAAGATAATTGGGTGCAAATTAAAACCGCATTTGATAACTACACAGGATGGATAGGGAGATTGCAATTTATAATGCTGGGCCAACAGTTATACGCACATCTTAAAGAAAATTCGCCCCGGTTAACCTATCGTCCTGTTACACAAGCATGGAAAATATCTGATAATAGTGTGGTATATCTTCCTGTAGGGGCATCCCTATCATTTTTAAAAGGTACTACTTGTACAATTGGCCATGAAAGATTCGAAATAATTGGACAAGCCGGAGAGTATGACACTATTGATATTGTTGCCAAATCGTTTTTAAATGCACCTTATTTATGGGGCGGGCGCACACATTTTGGTATAGATTGTTCTGGTTTTACACAAGCGGTAATGAGGTTGTGTTGTGGCATTAATTTAAAGCGAGATGCCAGTTTGCAGGCTGAAGACGGTAGTACGGTAAATTCATTAGCCGATATAAAGCTGGGTGACCTAGCTTTTTTTGATAATGATGAAGGGAAAATAACTCATGTAGGCATTATGTTAAACAAAATGCAAATTATACACGCTTCAGGCAAAGTTAAAATAGATCTGTTAGAGAATAAGGGCATCTACTCAGAAGAACAAAAACGCTATACCCATAAACTGAAAATTATTAAGCGGTACATTTAAAAGTTAATATCCCAAATGATGATACGCTTATCATCACTGGTAGATATCAAGTGGTTGGGCCCATTCCATACTAATTTATTAATTGATAAATGGTGTGTAGCAAAGCCTTTTTCGCGACTGATTACCTTGTATAATTTAAAGTCGTCTGATCCCCAAATTTTAATACTCTTATCCATGCTGGCCGTAGCGAAATAGGGTTCGGTAGGATGGAAGGCAATGTGATTAACCGCGAATAAATGGGCCGGTATATTTTGTATCAATTCAAAAGTAGTGGTATCCCAAATTTTTACTTGTGCATCACGACTACCGGATACTAAATAATCTCCTGCAGGGGAATATTGCAAAGAAAATACAGCCATGCTGTGACCTTGTAATGTATTAGTTAGCGTATAATCTTCCAGGTCGTAAACTTTCACCTGGCTATCGCGACAGCCAAAAGCCACTTGCTTTTCGTCGGGAGATATGCTTATACAGCGTACCGTATCTGCAGATACTTGAATAGTGTGCACCAACTGTAGCGTCTCCATACTCCAAACGGATACCGTTCCATCTTCAGAGGCTATTAATAATTCCTTTTTACTGTTTACAGATTTAATATCAAAAACAGGTTTGCGATGATGCCTGAATGGTGGCAGCAATTGCTGTTTAATAAAGTCAAAAACTAATACTTCTCCGCTGCGTAAGCCGGTAAACATTAAAGGATACCCTTCCGGACAATGGATACTGTATACAGACGCTGCAACCGGAAACATCACTTTAATAAAAGAATTAGTTTTCAAACTCCATTCCACAATCCCCTTATCATTACCGCCGGTAAACAAAATGCCCGGCTTTTGTGATAAAGCCATAGCGAAGATGGGGTTGGAGTGTCCGGTAAGTTCGGCTACTTTTTCTACAGTGATCATTTTTTTTGTTTATAGTCCATAGACCATAGTCCATAAAAAAAGCCATGGACTATCGACCATATACCATGGACTTATTTATGTCTTTCGGCTAAATTTTTAGCAATCGTATCTA
This sequence comes from uncultured Mucilaginibacter sp., assembly GCA_964611565.1. Taxonomy (GTDB): domain Bacteria; phylum Bacteroidota; class Bacteroidia; order Sphingobacteriales; family Sphingobacteriaceae; genus Mucilaginibacter. Next base: position 52,878 of record CAZTAU010000002.1, read on the forward strand.
AAGTCAAACCTTTTTCGCGTAGCAGGACTAGCAAGTGAAATATCAGGTCGGATGACTCATTGATCAAGTCAGTTTCAGTTTCGGCTAATGCAGCAATTACAGTTTCAACGCCCTCTTCACCAACTTTTTGCGCTATTTTGTTTAAACCTTTTTTACGCAGTTTGTTAACGTATGATTCTTCTACCGGATTTTCATAACGATCGGCAATAATTTGCTCTAACTGTAAAATAAAGTTTTGATTGTAATTGGTATTAAAACAGCTGCGGTTACCGGTATGACAAGTTGGGCCATCGGCTTTAACTTTTATCAATAAAGTATCGTTATCACAATCCAGGTGTATGCTTATTACGTGCAGAAAGTTATTGCTGGTTTCGCCTTTTGTCCATAAGCGGTTTTTTGAACGCGAAAAAAAGGTTACGATGTTTTCTTTAACGGTTTTATCGTAAGCCTCTTGATTCATATAACCCAACATCAGTACTTCTAATGTTTGGTTATCTTGAATAACTACCGGCACCAAGCCATCTGTTTTGTTGAAATCGATATTCATTTTTATAGCTATTAATAGGTTTGGCAATTACATTGTCCGCACCTCAATATTTTTACTTTTTAAAACCTTTTTTAAATCGGGTATCAATATCTCGCCATAGTGAAATACCGATGCTGCTAATGCAGCGTCCACATTACTTTGCTCAAACACATCCACAAAGTGTTGTACATTTCCTGCACCACCGGATGCTATTACCGGGATATTGACTGCGTTGTTAACCTGTTTCAGTAAATGGTTATCAAAGCCGGCTTTGGTACCATCATGATCCATTGAAGTTAATAATATCTCACCCGCGCCACGACTTTCAGCTTCCAATATCCAGCTTAAAGTTTCTTTTTCTGTTGGTATACGGCCACCATTTAAGTGAACTATATTTTTACCATCATTTAAACGGGTATCCACTGCTATTACTACAAACTGTACCCCAAATGCTTTAGCCAGTTCGTCAATTAAAGCCGGATTACGCACTGCGGCGGAGTTAATGGATATTTTATCCGCACCTGCATTTAAAAGCGCGTCAGCATCAGCTATTTCATTTATACCGCCACCAATAGTAAAAGGTATATTTATTTGCCTGGCTACTGACTTTACCAGCTCAACCATCGTTTTACGACGCTCGTGTGTTGCTGTAATGTCCAGAAACACTAACTCATCCGCTCCCTGGTTAGAATAGTTCCACGCCAGTTCTACCGGGTCGCCGGCATCACGTAAGTCAACAAAGTTTACACCTTTTACAGTGCGACCATCTTTAACGTCAAGGCAGGGAATAATGCGCTTTGAGAGCCCCCCCCGCCCCCTAAAGGGGGTGCTTTTTGAAGAGTTTAGTTCGTTTTTTATGATACTCAAAACTGTGTCTAATTGATTAAGTATTTGTTCGTTTTTAAAACGTAAAAACTTTATGCCATCAGCCTCTAAGTTTTTTTGTCTTTGTATGTCGCTTGCCGCTATTTCCGGTATATCGTGAATGCTTCCATCCAGTTCAATAACTAATTTGTATTTATGGCAATAAAAATCAGCAATATAAATGCTTAATGGATGCTGTCTTCTGAACTTTTCGCCTAACTGATTATTTCTTAAATAATGCCACAATATATCTTCTGCATCAGTCATGGTGTAACGTAGAGCTTCTGCATTTTGGAATATTAATCGATCAGCACCTAAAAACATTTGCTTTTTCATCAGCTATGGTTCCCCCTTTAGGGGGTTAGGGGGCGAATCAAATTGATATCAATGACTCCAAATTCCAGTTCTTTACTTCATCAACTGTAATATGGCCTTCATAGATAGCTTTACCTACTACGCAAGCTTCTATTTTATAATTGCTTAACTCTTCAATATCTTTCATAGAGCTTACTCCGCCTGACGCGATCAGTTTAATGAATGGAGAATGGTCTAATAGTTTTTCATACAATTCGATACCTGCACCGCCTAATTTGCCATCCTTATTGATATCGGTACATAAAAAGCGGAAGAAACCAAGCGCTAAGCACTTATCAACATAATCCATCAGTTTTATTGGAGAACTTTCCATCCAGCCAGAGTATTTAATTACTTCATCTAACACGTCAATAGCAACTACAACCTGGTCTGAACATTTGTCGCGGCCACAAACAGTTTTACTTAGCTCTTCTAAAAAGGTAGGATTAGTTATAGCCTGAGTGCCCACAATTACACGGTGTACGCCAGCATCAATTAGTTCTTTAACCTTATCAATACTGCGTATGCCACCGCCATACTGCACTTGCATATCCGTTTTGCGTATTACATCAAAAAGGTATTGCTGGTTTGAAAAATCGTTTTTGGCCCCATTAAGGTCAATCACGTGAATAAAGTTGGTGCCATTTGACTGGTACTTCTCTATCATTTCCTCTAATGAAACGTCGTAAGTAGTAACTTGTTGATAATCACCCTCGCGTAAGCGAACCACTTTCTTATCCAATATATCTATCGCCGGTATTATATACATGTCTTTTTATAGTTTTGAAAAATTAGTCAATAGTTGTTCGCCATACTTGCCAGACTTTTCCGGGTGAAATTGTACGCCGTAAAAGTTATCCTGCCAAATTGATGCCGAAAATTTAATATTATAATCAGTTGATGATAAAGTATATGCGTTATTGTACTCAATAAAGTATGAATGTACAAAGTAAAAGTGTGAACCCGCAGGAATATTTTTAAAAAGCGGACTATCTTTTTCAGCAAAAACCTGGTTCCATCCCGTATGAGGTACTTTATGTTCCGTATCACTAGTAAACTTTAAAGTTTTAAGCGGGATAATGTCCAATAAATTTGAATCACCCTCTTCTGAATACGAAGTGAGCAATTGCATACCCACGCATATCCCCAATGTTGGTTTTTTAAGCGATTTTATTTTTGGCACCAAACCGGTTTGTTCCAGCTTTTGCATGGCTGCACCTGCATGGCCAACTCCCGGAATGATATAACGATCATATTGTTCCAGATCTTGCTCACTGTTCACCATTCCATAAGCTATGCCTAACCGCTCTAAAGCAGCTGTTAATGAAAAGATATTCCCCGCACCGTATCTTATTATTCCAATCATTATTTCTTTTGCTACAGTAACCCTTTTGTTGAGGGCAAAACCATATTATTTACATCGCGCTTAACGGCCATTTTAATAGCTTTAGCAAAGGCTTTAAAAATAGCCTCAATTTTATGATGCTCATTTTGTCCCTCGGCTTTGATGTTTAAATTACATTTGGCCGCGTCGCTAAATGATTTGAAGAAATGGTAAAACATCTCTGTTGGCATTTCTCCAATTTTTTCTCTTTTAAATTCCGCATCCCATACTATCCAGTTACGTCCGCCAAAATCAATAGCTGCTTGTGCCAAACAGTCATCCATTGGCAGGCAAAAGCCATAACGTTCAATCCCTTTTTTATTACCTAAAGCAGCAGCAAAAACCTCGCCTAAAGCAATACCTGTATCTTCAATAGTATGATGTTCGTCAATATGCAAGTCGCCATTGGCAATAACTTCCAGATCCAAGCTGCCGTGACGTGCGATTTGATCCAACATATGATCAAAAAAATGCAACCCGGTTGATACTTTAGCTTCGCCGCTGCCATCCAGGTTAAGTTTTATATAGATGTCTGTCTCCTTAGTGATACGTTTGTGTTCAAAAACCCGTTCACCTAATTTTAAAAACTCGTATATTTTTTCCCAGTCGGTGGTTTCCAATGCGATAGTATCTTTCAAATCATCGTTAGTGGTAAACTCATGTCCGCCCAGGTTGGAATGATTATTTAACCATATCGCTTTTGTACCTAAATTTTTGGCCAACAATACATCATTACGACGATCGCCTATGGTAAACGAGTTTTTAAGATCGTATTTAGCCGTATCGAAATATTGGGTTAGCAATCCAGTGCCTGGTTTGCGGGTAGGAGCATTATCTTTGGGCCAGGTGCGGTCAATATATACTGCCGAGAATTTTACACCTTCATTCTCAAATGTTTTCATAATGAAGTTATGTACCGGCCAAAAGTTTTCTTCAGGATGAGCTGATGTGCCCAAGCCATCCTGGTTGGTTATCATTACCAGTTCGTAATCCAGTTCTTTAGCTATTTTTGATAAATACAGCAAAGCACCCGGATAAAACTCCAGCTTTTCAAACGAGTCTATCTGTTCATCGGCCGGCTCTTTGATCATGGTGCCGTCGCGGTCAACAAAAAGTATTTTTTGTGGATTGCTCATTTGAAATTTTGTAAAGTGTTTATCAATATATCATTCTCATTAGGTGTGCCAACCGTAATGCGCAGGCTGCCTTCGCAAAGCGCAACTTTTGAACGATCGCGTACAATGATACCCTTTTCTACCAGGAAATTGTAAATTCCTTTAGCATCAGTTGTTTTCACTAATATAAAATTAGCATCTGACGGATAAATATCAACCACAAAATCAAACTTTTTAAGGTTGAGCACCAATTTATCACGTTGTAACAAAGTTTCTTTTATCCAGCCGTTCACCTGGTCAACATTAGCTAAAGCCTGTAAAGCCAATTGCTGTGATGCTTCATTCATATTATAAGGTGGTTTAACCTTGTTCATCACTTCAATGATCTCCTCGCTGGCGAAGGCCATACCTACACGCAGCCCTGCCAAACCCCAGGCCTTTGATAAGGTTTGAAGTACTACCAGGTTGGAATACTCTGTTAACTCTTGTATAAAAGTTTTTTGCCTGCTAAAGTTGATGTAGGCTTCATCAACCACTACTAAACCGTCAAAGTTGGCTAAAAGCGTTTCTATATCATCACGGTTGATAGAATTACCTGTAGGGTTATTAGGCGAGCAAATGAATATCAGTTTGGTGTTTTTGTCAATAGCTTCTGATATACCTTCCAGGTTTAACTGAAAATCTTCTGTTAAATTGATCTTACGGGTCTCAATATCGTTGATGTTAGCAGATACTTCGTACATACCATAAGTGGGAGGTACCAGTATTACGTTATCAATGCCAGGGTTGCAAAAGCTTCTGAACAGAATATCAATAGCTTCGTCGCTGCCATTGCCTAAAAAAATGTTACGTACTGGTACGCCTTTAATTTCGCTTAAACGCTTTTTAACGTTGTACTGTAACGGATCGGGGTAGCGGTTATATTGTTGTTCAAGAGGTGAGCCAAACGCATTCTCGTTGGCATCTAAAAACACACTGGCCTCGCCCTGGTATTCATCACGTGCGGATGAATACGGGGTTAGGTTTTTGATATTTTCTCTTAGTATATTGTTAATGTTGAACATTATTCTAATTCTTAATTGTCATGCTGAGCTTAGCGAAGCATCTATCCGCTATTTGCATGTTTTGAGATTCTTCGCTATGCTCAGAATGACAAAGTGTTTATTAATTATCTTTCAATCTCACGCTTACCGCATTTTTATGTGCATGTAAGCCTTCCATATCAGCCAATATCTCAACTGACGGGCCTATATTTTTTACGCCTTCCGGCGATAGATGCTGAAAAGTAATTTTCTTTACAAACGAATCAACCGATACACCCGAATAGGCTCTTGCGTAAGAACTGGTAGGTAACGTATGGTTAGTACCTGATGCATAATCGCCAGCGCTTTCAGGAGTTAAATTACCCAGGAATACTGAACCAGCATTAATGATATCACCTGTTATTTGCTGCCAGTTTTCAGTTGCCAATATCAAATGCTCCGGTGCATATAAATTACTAAACTGCATCGCTTCGTCCAGTGTTTTAGTTATCACGATGTACGAATTATCCAACGCTTGTTTAACTATCTCCGCACGGGGTAAAACTGCTGTTTGTTTCTCAACCTCGACCAATGTTTCTTCGGCTATTTGGGCGGATGTAGTAACCAAAATTGATTGACTGTCAATACCGTGTTCAGCTTGTGCTAAAAGGTCAGCAGCAATGTATTCCGGCTTTGCTGTTTCATCCGCAATTACCAAAACTTCTGATGGGCCGGCCGGCATATCAATAGCCGTTGTGGTGGTTGATTGTACAATGGTTTTTGCCTTGGTAACAAATTGGTTTCCAGGCCCAAATATTTTGTCAACTTTATTGATAGTTTCAGTTCCGTATGCCATGGCTGCAATAGCTTGCGAACCACCCACCAGGTATATTTTATCAACACCCAAAGCCAATGCCACATAAGCTATAAAAGCGTTAACCTTGCCATTTTTTTGTGGTGGCGAGCATACCACAATTTCATGACAACCGGCAATGCGAGCAGGTATACCCAACATCAAAAATGTACTAGGTAAAACTGCTGTTCCACCGGGTATGTATAAGCCTACTTTTTCAATGGGCCTAACCTCGCGCCAGCAAGAAACACCGGACATGGTTTCTACTTTATCCTCGGCTTTAAGCTGTGTTTGGTGAAATTTATAGATGTTATTATAAGCAATATCCAGCGCTGCTTTTTGCTCAGGTAAAACTGTGGAAGCGATTTCTGTTAGTTCGGCCTTATCTAAATAAAGCTTATCCAGTATAACCTTGTCAAACTTATTGGCATAATCAAACAAAGCACTGTCGCCATTTTGTTGTACGGTGGCCAAAACCTCCTCAACTATGGTGCGTATCTCATTAGCCGGGTCAACATTGCGCTGCACCAGTTTACCGATCTCGTCTTTGCTTAAGTCTGAATAATTGTATTGTTTCATAACCTTTGGGGTTATAATATGATCTTTTCAATTGGCATTACTACAATTCCCTGCGCACCTGCTTGTTTTAACTGGCTAATTCTGTTCCAGAAATCACGCTCTGGTATAACAGTATGTACTGCAACCCAACCTTCTTCTGCCAATGGCAAAACAGACGGGCTTTTAACACCCGGTAACAAGCCTAATATTTCAGGCAAATTGGCTTTAGGTACATTTAATACTACATACTTGGTTTCCTTAGCACGTAATACAGATTGTATACGCTGTATTAATTCCTGAACCAAGTCGCTATTCTCAATGTTTTTTGAGCCGATCAGTACCGCTTCTGACGACATTACATCAGCAAATGGTTTTAAACCATTGCTCTTAAGCGTACCACCAGTTGATACCAAGTCGCAAATAGCATCACTTAAACCTAAACCTGGTGATATCTCAACCGAACCGGATATGGTGCGAATATCAGCCGTAATGCCTTCTTTCTTTAAAAATTTACCCAATATAACAGGGTAGGTGGTAGCAATTGCTTTTCCGCCCAGATCAGCTAATGATTGGATATCATTATTATTAGGTACCGCGATTTTTAACGAGCATTTGCCAAAGCCTAAACGTTGCAAGTAACTTACCTCAACTTCGGTTTCTTCAATAACGTTCTCGCCTACGATTCCCAGGTCGGCTATACCGTCTTGTACATATTCAGGGATATCGTCATCGCGCAAAAACAAAATTTCGAGCGGGAAATTAGATACAGGAGATATCAGCGAGCTTTTGTAATTTTCAAAATTTAAGCCGCAATTTTTAAGTAATTCAACGGATTTTTCGTTGAGCCTGCCAGATTTCTGGATGGCTATTTTAAGTGTTTTCACAAATTGAAATTAAGGAACTATTATAAAAAAAGTATAAACTGGGGTTGTTGTTATTTCGCGTAGAAACATACATTATCTGATCACCACATGGTGGTGATGGTTCAAATGAAGATGATGTAGTTTAAAGCTTCCCATTTTTTATATAGTTAATAGATGGATAAGAATTATATGCTACAAATATAGATAGTAATTACCAAAAACAAAATTTAACTGGATTTTTAGGGCTAGCGAATGTTAAGATTGCTTTAATTTAAGCTATTTGATCCAATATGCTGCTTATCGGCTGGTCGCTATCTATTAATATACCGGTAACTCCAGCAGCTGTTCCTGCTATAACATCGCGTTCCCTGTCGCCAATAAAAAAAGATTGAGCAGGGTCAATATTATATTTCTCAATGCCTTGTAATAATAAACCCGGTTTTGGTTTGCGGCAATCGCAATCACCGGTAAAATTCGGGTGGTGCGGGCAATAAAACATATCTGTAAATTCAACGCCATGTTGATGATAAGTTTCCCTTAATTGCTGGTGCATTTTGGCTAGTTCACCTTCGCTATACCAGCCTTTGGCTAAGCCGCCCTGGTTGGTGGCTACTATTAATAGATATCCGCGGTCTTGCAAGGTTTTTAACGCTTCAAAATTATCCAGTATATGAAAATCTTCCACCCGACAAACGTAGTCGCCCATTTCGCGATTTAGTACCCCATCACGATCTAAAAAAACAGCCTTATTTTTCACAAGTATTCAATTACAATTTTGGCAAAGATAGCAAATCCGAAAACTGATTTTTTTGAATGTTAACTTAATGTATGAAAAACATAAAAAAATCAATTTTAATGGTATTTAACATATTATTTTACTAATTTAGGTTAGGTTTCTGACCATATTAATAAGTAAATAGAGTACCGCGAATGGAAAGTGGATTGTATTAAATTGTAATATAATAACAGGTTTATTAACAATTTGATAATTTTGAAACCTTTAAATATGATATTATTTAAGATATCCTAAAAAGTTTAGGAATATTTTAAAATAAGTATCATATACTGTAACTTCGTGGTTACACCAAATTATATTTTAAAACGGTTAAATTTAAAGATGAATCAAGCTGATTGCGACCAAGGGCTTTACAGGCCAGAATTTGAACACGACTCTTGTGGAACGGGATTTATAACTAATATTAATGGTCATAAGTCAAACCAGATCATTGCAGATGCGCTTACCATGTTGGAGAATATGGAGCATCGTGGTGCGTGCGGATGCGACCCCGACTCTGGTGATGGTGCGGGTATATTGATACAATTACCACATGAATTTTTTATGGAAGAATGCTCTGACCTGGAGATCAGTTTACCTGAACCGGGCGAGTATGGAGTAGGGATGATATTTTTCCCGAAAGAATCTGCCGTAAAAAAAGCTTGCCGTACTACTATTGATGCCGCTATTGAAAAATTAGGCTTACAAAAATTAGGCTATCGTAAAATTGCTGTAAACTCATCAGTAATTGGCGAAACCGCGCGTAGTGCCGAACCGGATGTGGAGCAAATTTTTATCGCGAGGCCGCATTCAATTACCAACGAGGATGATTTTGAACGTAAATTATACGTATTAAGAAGGTTTATTAATAAAACGGTAACCGAAAGTATGCCGGCAGCAAGGCCGCATTTTTACTTCCCGTCATTGTCTTGTAAAACCATTATATATAAAGGTCAATTAACTACTTACCAGTTAAGGAATTATTACACAGATCTTCAAGATCCGCGTATGGCATCTGCCCTGGCAGTTATACACTCACGTTTCTCAACTAATACGTTCCCTTCATGGAAGCTGGCTCAGCCATTCCGTATGATAGCGCATAATGGTGAGATTAACACCTTAACCGGAAACTTAAACTGGTTCTACTCGGGCTTAAAATCATACGCTTCTTCATACTTTACTAATGAAGAAATGGAGATGTTATTGCCGGTAGTTGATAACGGGCAGTCAGATTCGGCTTGTTTAGATAACGTTATTGAGATATTACAACATACCGGCCGCTCATTACCACACGTAATGATGATGTTGATACCTGAAGCATGGGATGGCAACGAGCAAATGGATCCGCTTAAAAAAGCGTTCTATGAGTTCCACGCTACTTTAATGGAGCCTTGGGATGGACCTGCCGCTATCAGCTTTACTGATGGTAAATTAGTTGGTGCTGTATTGGATCGTAACGGATTACGTCCTTTACGTTATACCATTACCAGTGATGGCCGTGTTATTGCCGCTTCAGAAACCGGTACATTAGAGATTGATGAAAGCACAGTTTTACGTAAAGGCCGTTTACAGCCGGGTAAAATGTTATTAATTGATACCGAACACGGTAAGATCATCACAGACGAAGAAATAAAACAACAAATTGCTTCACGCCAGCCTTACGGCACCTGGCTGGAGAACTATAAAATAAGATTGGGCGAATTGGCAGAGCCACGTTTGGCATTTGCTAATTTAAGTGCCGATTCTGTTTTCCGTTACCAGCAAGTATTTGGTTACAGCCGCGAGGATATTGATACCATCATTAAACCGATGGCTTTAGATGGTAAAGAGCCGGTAGGATCAATGGGTACTGACGTTCCTTTGGCTATATTATCTGATAAGCCACAACATTTATCAAGTTATTTTAAGCAATTTTTCGCGCAGGTAACCAATCCGCCAATAGATCCGATACGCGAGCGTTTAGTAATGAGCCTTGCTGCCTTTATTGGTAACAACGGTAATTTATTGGATGAAGATAAAATGCATTGCCATTGCGTAACGCTTAAACACCCGATATTAAAAAATCATCAGCTTGAAAAGTTAAGAAGCATTGATACCGGCATGTTCCATGCTAAAACTCTGCAGACTTATTTTAATGCCGATGGACAACCGGGTTCATTGCAAAAAGGCATTGAGCGCATTTGCCGCTATGCGGAGGATGCAGTTGCTGATGGATTTGAAGTATTAATACTATCTGACCGTGCTGTTGATTCTGAACACGCACCTATACCATCGTTATTAGCCGTATCTGCTGTACACCATCACCTGATCAAAAAAGGATTGCGTGGCGCGGTAGGTATTGTTGTAGAGAGCGGTGATGTTTGGGAAGTACACCATTTTGCTTGTCTATTGGCGTTTGGTGCTACTGCTATTAATCCTTATCTGGCACAGGCAACTATTGAGAATTTAAAGGAGAGCGGAAATTTAGAAACTTCGCTTGACACTAAATACCTGTTAAAAAATTACGTAAAATCTGTTAATGATGGTTTGTTGAAAATATTCTCAAAAATGGGAATATCAACCTTACAGTCATACCATGGATCGCAGGTATTTGAAATATTAGGTTTAAATAAAGATGTTGTAAATAAATACTTCTGCGGTGCAGTTAGCCGCATAGGTGGTTTAGGCCTCGACGAAATTGCACGTGAATCACTTTGTAAACACCGTATAGGTTTTGGTGGTAGCAGCGCCGAAAGCCGCTTATTACCTGAAGGTGGTATTTACCAGTGGAAGCGTCGTGGCGAACAGCACTTGTTTAACCCAACTACTGTGCACTTATTACAACATGCTACACGCAGTAATGACTATTCAGTATATAAAAACTACGCTAAGGCTATAAACGATCAAAGCGAGAAGCATTATACGATAAGGGGCTTGCTTGATTTTGCGCATCACCGCGAAGCTATATCAATAGATGAGGTTGAACCGGCAGAAAGCATCATGAAGCGTTTTGCTACAGGTGCTATGTCATTCGGCTCTATATCGCACGAGGCACACAGTACCATGGCTATTGCTATGAATCGTATAGGTGGTAAAAGTAATACAGGCGAGGGTGGTGAAGATGAAATGCGTTACGAAGAAATGGCCAGTGGCGATTCAATGCGCTCTGCTATTAAGCAAGTAGCCTCAGGTCGTTTTGGGGTTACCTCAAACTATCTTACCAATGCTGATGAGTTACAGATAAAAATGGCGCAAGGTGCAAAACCGGGCGAGGGTGGTCAGTTACCTGGTCATAAAGTTGATGACTGGATCGCAAAAACCCGTCACTCAACTCCGGGTGTAGGATTAATATCGCCACCTCCGCACCATGATATTTATTCAATTGAAGATTTAGCACAACTAATATTCGATCTTAAAAATGCTAACCGTGCCGCACGTATTAATGTGAAACTGGTATCAAAATCAGGAGTAGGTACAATAGCTGCAGGTGTAGCCAAAGCCCATGCCGATGTAATTTTAATTGCCGGTTATGATGGTGGTACGGGTGCATCGCCAATAAGTTCAGTTAAACATGCCGGTTTACCTTGGGAGCTTGGTTTAGCCGAGGCTCATCAAACACTGGTACGTAATAAACTACGTAGCCGTGTAGTATTACAAACTGATGGTCAGTTAAAAACCGGCCGTGATTTGGCTATTGCAGCCTTAATGGGTGCAGAGGAGTGGGGTGTTGCAACCGCGGCATTAGTTGCAGGTGGTTGTATTATGATGCGTAAGTGTCACTTAAATACTTGCCCTGTTGGTGTTGCTACACAAGATCCTGAACTAAGAAAATTATTCTCAGGTAAACCTGATCATATAGTAAACCTCTTCCGTTTCATGACAGAGGAGCTGCGCGAGATTATGGCTGAATTAGGCTTCCGTACAATTAATGAAATGGTTGGCCGTGTACAATTCTTAAAAGTTAAAGAGAATATCCAAAACTGGAAAGCTAAAAAAGTTGACCTTTCTGCCATATTACACCCGGTTAATAATGCCAAAAACATGACACTATACAATAGTGAGCAACAAGATCATGGTATGGCCGATATTATTGACTGGAAATTATGGGAAGATGCAAAACCTGCATTGGCTGATAAAACACCGGTATTTGGTACTTATGAAATAAAAAATACTGACCGTACTATAGGCACATTATTATCTAACGAGGTGTCAAAAATATATGGTTCAGCCGGATTGCCGGATAATACCATCAACTATAAATTCATAGGCTCAGCCGGACAGAGCTTTGGGGCCTTTGCCACAAAAGGTATATCATTTGAGTTAGAAGGAGAGGGTAATGACTATGTTGGTAAAGGCTTGTCGGGTGCGCAACTAGCAGTATATCCAAAACCTGATGCTACATTTACACCTGAAGACAATATCATAATTGGTAACGTTGCCCTATACGGTGCTACAGCAGGTGAGTTGTTTATAAGAGGTATGGCAGGCGAGCGTTTCGCTGTACGTAACTCGGGTGCTACAACAGTTGTTGAAGGTATTGGCGACCATGGTTGCGAATATATGACCGGCGGACGTGCATTGATATTAGGTCCAACAGGCAGAAACTTCGCGGCAGGTATGAGTGGTGGTATTGCGTGGGTATATAATCCGGATAATTCATTTGCCGAAAACTGTAATACCGAAATGGTTGATCTTGATCCTTTATCTGTAAAAGACGAGGAGCAAATAACCAACTTATTACGTAAACACGTAAGCCTTACAGGTAGTAAATTGGCACAAACCATTTTAAACGACTGGAAAAAAGCTTCCGGCCAATTTGTAAAGGTTTATCCAAGAGAGTACAAAAAAGTTATTGAAAAATTAGAATATCAAACTATCAGCTAATATATAGATGGGAAAAGTAACAGGTTTTCAGGAGTATGACAGGAAATTACCTCAAAAATTACCACCTGCAGAACGCATAAAAAATTATAACGAATTTGAAAGTTTATACACTGATGAAGAATTAAATCATCAGGCTGCACGGTGTATGGATTGTGGTATACCTTTCTGCCACTCAGGTTGCCCCCTCGGTAATATCATTCCTGAATTTAATGATGCGGTATATCGTAAGGATTGGGAAGAGGCTTACCAGGTATTATCATCAACTAATAACTTTCCTGAATTTACGGGACGTATATGCCCTGCACCATGCGAATCTGCATGTGTGTTAGGTATCAACAAACCACCGGTAGCAATTGAAGAGATTGAGAAACATATTGCTGAGATAGCTTTTTCAAAAAAACTGGTTCAGCCAGTAGCACCACTAGTTAAAACAGGTAAGAACATAGCTGTTGTAGGTTCGGGCCCTGCCGGATTAGCTGCTGCCGCCCAATTAAGCAAAGCAGGCCACCAGGTTACTGTTTATGAACGCGATGATAAAGTAGGTGGATTATTACGTTACGGTATCCCTGATTTTAAATTAGAGAAATGGGTTATAGATCGTCGTATTGAAGTAATGGAAAAAGATGGCGTTGTATTTAAAACCAATGTTGAGGTGGGAAAAGATATAGCTGCTGATGAATTAGTACGTAATAACGATGCCGTTGTATTAGCAGGTGGTTCAACCATACCACGTAACTTAAACATACCGGGCCGCGATTTAAAAGGCATCCATTTTGCAATGGACTTTTTAAAACAACAAAACAAACGCGTAGGTAACTCAAAATTTACTGCCGAAGATATATTGGCTACAGGAAAAGACGTAGTAGTAATAGGAGGTGGGGATACAGGCTCTGACTGCGTTGGTACTTCAAACCGTCAGGGTGCAACTTCGGTTAAGCAGTTTGAAGTAATGATGCAGCCACCGGCACAACGTACACAACACATGCCTTGGCCAACGTATCCAATGGTGTTAAAAACGACAACTTCTCATGAAGAAGGAGTTGACCGTTTTTGGGGTGTTAATACTAAAGAATTTTTAGGAGACGAGAAAGGTAACCTAAGAGCACTTAAGGTTACAGATGTTAGCTGGGAACTGGATGTAATGGGCCGTCCTATCAAATTTAACGAGGTAGAGGGTTCTGAACGTGAAATACCTTGCCAAAGAGTATTCCTTGCAATGGGATTCCTTAATCCTCAGTTTGAAGGCATGCTGGAGAACCTAGGTGTTGAAGTTGATGAGCGTAAAAACGTGAAAGCTAAAGAAGGTATTTATCGTACCAATGTAAGTAAAGTATTTTCAGCAGGCGATATGCGTCGTGGTCAATCATTAGTGGTTTGGGCAATATCTGAAGGACGTGAATGCGCCCGTAAAGTAGATGAGTTTTTAATGGGCTATTCTACTTTAGAAAGTAAGGATTCTGTCAACCAATTTGAACAGGTGTTCAATCACTAATAATTAAAAATATGTTTTTTAAAGGGCTGGGATTTATCCCGGCCTTTTTTCTTTTTAAGAAAAGTGGTAATTATTATTATAATATATTGTTTATAGTATAATATTATAAAGATTATTCTTTGTAAGTATATATATTAGTTATAATTGATTGTTAATCAATCTATTTGATCGACAATTCCCAATTATTTAAACTATAGTATTAGTATTATCATTTTATGGCAAAGCGTATATCTATTACAGTTTTTTTGCTTTTTATTTTAAAAGTAACTGTAGTTGCTCAACAAAGCTCTTATAACCCATTTGCCCAGACTAAATTTTTAAATGGCCCTACAGATACCGTAACACTTATTGCATCATACTCAAAACTTAGTAATAGTGTTAATAATATCAGCAAAGTAATCTTAGCTACAATTAAGCAAAATACCGGAAAGCAAAATAAAGGATTGAGTTATTCTGTTGATCTTAAATTGGATAACTATCCTGTTATATCTGTTCCGTGTGGTGATAATGATATGTATAATGTTTTAAATGCTAATGCAGGTAAAACAAATAGAGTAATTATAAAATGCGTAGTTTACCGTTTTTATTATTTTGACGGAATTTGTAATTTCTTTTATATTGATAAAATCAATCTGTTAAATAGAGCGGATATGGTTACTAAGATCAACCGACGTTAATACACAATATTAATCTAAGATTTAAGATTCATTTTCGAAAGAAAATCCCAAAGTACAATCCCGGCTGATACAACCACGTTAAAGGAATGTTTAGTGCCAAACTGAGGTATCTCGATACACGTATCAATTTGTTCCATTACTTCATCACTTACGCCATTTACTTCATTACCTAATATCAAAGCGTATTTATTGTTAATTATTGGCACAAACTTATTTAGCATGATGCTATTTTCAGCTTGCTCGATCGCGATGATTTGGTATCCATCAGCTCGAAGCTTTTCAATAGCTTGTAGTGGGGTTTCAAAATATGTCCAATTAACGGATTGTGTGGCGCCTAAAGCAGTTTTTTCAATTTCGCGATGCGGGGGTTGTGCAGTTATTCCACATAAATAAATTTGTTCAATCGCAAACCCATCGCTTGTACGAAATATAGATCCGATATTATGCATGCTGCGAATATTATCCAATATAACAGTTACCGGCAATTTATCCTGTTTTTTATATTCACTTACCGATGCCCGGTTAAGTTCATCCAGTTTTAATTTACGCATAGCTGTTTTAATTAATTATACCAACACCATCACCAATATATGTTTTATAAACAGATGGAGCATAACCTATTTTGTTTGTATAAGTCTCAATTACCCCTTTGCTAAATTGATCAAACTGGTTGGTTTTAACTAAGGCTATTGCACATCCCCCAAAACCGGCACCTGTCATGCGCGCTCCCGCAACATAAGGGTTGGTCTTGCAATATTCAACAATGGTATCTAATTCTTCACAACTTACTTCATACAAATTGCGTAACGAATAATGTGATGCATACATCAATTTGCCAAATTGTTCAATATCGCCATCGTTTAACGCAATAGTAGCAGTCTTTACCCTGTCATTTTCTTCAACTACATGTTGCGCTCTTTTTAAAGCATTATCAGTTGTAATTAAATGCTTATAGGTATTGAATATATTAGTATCAATATCACACAGGTAATCAATATCCAACTCACCCTTTAGCATTTTTAAAGCATCCTGACAATCTTGTGCACGTGCATTATATTGTGATTCTTCCAATTTACGGGGTTTATTGGTGTTAATGATGGCTAACTCATATTCCTTCAGATCGCAGTTTACGGCTTCGTAGGTAAGGTTATTACAATCAATAAGCACTGCTTTATCCTTTTCGCCAAAAGTTACGGCAAATTGATCCATAATGCCGCTATTTAAACCAATAAAATCATTTTCAACTGCTTTGCACATTTTAACCAGGTCGAGCTTAGAATAACCGGCTTTAAATATGTCATTCAACGCAAATGCGGTTACAATTTCTATTGAAGCAGATGACGACAAACTTGCGCCTATGGGCATATCGCCGTAATAAAGCATATCTAACCCAGTTATAGCATGGCCGTCTTTTATGAATAAATTAAAAACACCTAATGGATAATTAAACCAATTTTTACCTTCTTTTTGATATTGTTTTTTTAAGGATGTATCCAGTGTCTCTTCAAAATTTAAACTGCGTAACCGTAAAACATTTTTATTATTTGGCGTTATTAAAAGGTAAGTTCCGGTATCAATAGCGCAAGGCATTACCAATCCACCATTATGATCAATATGTTCGCCAATTAAATTTACCCTGCCCGGCGAAAAATAAATTTTTCCGGCTTGCTTGTTATATATTTTGTTAAATTCTTGTTGCAGTTTCTCTTTCATGCTACGTATGTTTGCAATGGCAAATATGTAAATATTGTGCGATTAGTTTTGCCTAAATATATATTCGGTTTTATAAACAGAAAAGTATTTATCTTGTTGAATTAATAATTACATTATAAACTCATGAAACAATATTTAGTAACCGGGTATGATTACACTGATGAAGGTGCTTTAGACCGTCGTTTGGCAGTACGTCAACATCATTTGGACAATGCAAAAAAATATAAGGAAAGCGGGAATTATATAACAGGAGCCGCCATATTAGATGATGCGGATAAAATGATAGGCTCTGTTATGATGTTGCAGTTTGAGAATGAAGAAGAGTTGGAAGCCTGGAAAAAGTCAGAGCCCTATATCACTCAAAAAGTTTTTGAATCTGTTGATGTAAAACCGATACGAATGCCTAATCTTAGTTAGTATTATTTCTTGCTCACGTTACCGGTATTTATATCAATATTATATTCATTGCCGTTAAGCGTTAATATTGCAGAGGAAGCGCTAAAAATTAATTTGCCGTTATAAGTAAAATTTGCTTTTTTAGTAGAGCTACCAGTCACCATTATCATTGCTGAACCACTGATAATTGAATGATTAGCTTTTGAAACTACCAGGTCTTTAACTCCAAAATATATATTAGCAGTTCCTTTATTAGTAGTGTCAGATTTAAATTTATAGTTATTATAGCATTTATATTCTCCATTAAATACATGGTTTTCTGCCGAGGGTGTTAAACCTGCAATACGGTATGTTCTGTTTCCGTTGTAATTGGATATTAGTTTAGGGCCGGTAAATTTGCCTGTATAGTTAAGGCTACCGGTTATATTATCAGGTAAATTTGATGCGTTGCAATTTAATTTGTTGGTGTATTTTACTTTATAATCATAATTAAAATTGACACCTAACACACTTTTACGAACCACCGAATCTGTTACGTTTAAACCGCAAAAGATGCTGCTTTTACTTGCCAATGTGATTGCATTATCACTAATATCCTGGGTGATATTATTTGCGCCATAGTTATTTGTAGCTAATGCTTCTGCTATTATGATAGCAGCATCATCATTCGGAGCATCCATACTACTCAGCTGTGCTTTTTTGCAAGCAAACACACTGGTAATAACTGCTCCAATTACAAACATTTTTGAAAATTTCATAATTCACCAGTCAATTTTGGGGTTGACAACTGTAATATAAAATGTTTTTTTGTAATTATTATAATTTGTGGAAAAATCCTAAACTATATTAATACTTGATTTCTTATAAGTGTGTTTTTTTATTAATGGTTAATAACAAAGTTATTGTACTTTATATCGATATATAGCCCGACCAATATTACCATCACTGTCAATGCCTTCTATAATAGCACGGTATGAACCTTTTCCGTCAGCATTATAAAATTCAAAAGTTGTATTTCCGGTAGTATCGGTTAACACGTTCGGATTCCAAAATATAGTAGTTCTTAAATCGCCGCCAATTGCTGATGCCTTAGAGACCTCGTATTTAGGAGAATAAAAAACCTTTGATTCTGAATAACCACGTGGTGTTACGCTAACTGCGCTGTTTTGCTTAATCAATGCTAAAAAATCTTCCTTTTTAAACTT
This sequence comes from uncultured Mucilaginibacter sp., assembly GCA_964611565.1. Lineage (GTDB taxonomy): Bacteria > Bacteroidota > Bacteroidia > Sphingobacteriales > Sphingobacteriaceae > Mucilaginibacter. The sequence goes on from CAZTAU010000002.1 coordinate 71,538, forward strand.
TACCTTGGGAACAATTTTTGAATTTATTACTAAAACTCCCATTGTATTGCTCATTCTATTAATACCGCTTTGGCCGTCAGTTCTAAAAAACTCTATAGATTCAATCTCACTTGAAGGTATATTTTGAAAATAACCATAATCAACGTTCAAACCATTATGAAAAAGTGCCACAGGGCGTCTATCACCTTGCTGATAAGTACGGGTAACATAGAGGTTGTAGGCGTCATAGGTTAATCCCGGTACAATACTTTGAAGACATTGCAATATCATTGGACAGGCAACAAAACGCTCGCTGGTAATATACGCATCAGGAATATTACTTAATCCGGTTAATCTTGGGTGGTCAGCATGGGTTTGTTTTTTTACAACAGGGGCAGCATTTACTGTAACCTCTTTAAGCTCACGCGAGTTTTCAATACGTTGCTTAGCGTTTTTCAAATAGGGTGTTAAGGTACTATCAATATTTGCAATGGTGCCTGGCGCATTTATATCCGCATCTAATGCTTGGAAAATTTCGTTATCAATCAGTATCATTAAATTGTTGCTGTTGGGGTTGTTTTTTGCATTTATAGATACTTCTGTAGAATCAGGTATTACCAGATTTGTAAATTTAAATTCGCCCGCATTGTTGGAAGTTGTATAAAGCGAAATATTCTTATCTGGAACAGTTAAATTTAAATTGGCTTTAGACAAAGTCATACCGGTGCTATTTCTTATAGTACCGGTTATTGTAATACCTGTTTCTGGCAAAAACTTTTTAGTTGGATAATTATTAGCTAAAATATTTTTAAATACTATCCTGCGATAACCTTGAGTAAGCATTAATACATCTGCATCAGCTATTGTTTTCTCATTAATATTGGTAAAGTAATAGTTAGGCTTTTCTATATATCCCTTTAAGTCTGATGTTAATAGTAAATTGGTTAATATAGTAGTTTCTGAAAGCTCATCAAACGGCACTTTGGTTTCATCAATAACCGTTACAGACATATTGGCCTCCGCAGGTTTTTGATCTTTATTAACAGCAACATTCATAACTACCTTATCCCTTATGGTATAAGTAGGTTGCGGTGTTTTCAGGGTAATATTTAAAAGATCATTACGCTGTATTAAAACAACACGTTCTGATAAAGGCTGTCCTCCAGAAAATAGCGTGATTTTTATTACACCTGATGGGAATTTTGTTTTAGGTATGGATGCTGAATAAATGTTGGTATTTAATAACATATTTGCTGCATAGCAAATGGTTTGACCATTTTGAGCTACTATATAAAAGGTTTTTCCTTTATTTCTTTCAAAATATGCTCCATTTGATGAAATCTTAATACTTAAATTTTGCGGGTTTGAATTGTCGGCACTTAATATTATTCCTTCCTCACGGGCAACAGGCAAATTGTAAGTGTTTTGCGAGCCATCAGGAAATGTAATATTAGCCTTATAGGTTTTGCCGTTTTGTGGGGTAAATTCAAATGCACCCATACCCAAATGCTGTGAAGCAATATCTGCTACTGTAGCGCCGCTATTATCAACTACAGTGCCTTTAATATCGGCACCTAAACCATTGGGCTTAATAGCTTTAAAACCCACTCTTGAACGCACACCATTTATCAAATCACCACCCTCCGGAAAAAACTGAACATCCGCTTTATCAGCAGCGTGTTTTAATGAGAATGTATTGGTTATTGATTTATAATCAGCATAATCTATATCAGTAGTTAAAATACTTGTATTTAAAGCGCTGGTTTTATTGGTTGAAAAACTTACGGTTAAAATTCCGTTAGCATCAGTTGTGCCTTTATTATTACTGATTTTTTCATCATCACTACTCAATACTTTCCAGCTAACTTTTTTATTAGCATAAGGTTTACCGGTAGGGTCTTTATAACTTACCTGGGCAGTTACTTTAGTGTTGTTACCTTGTGTTATTCCTGAAACAGAAATATTAGTCATTATTTGTTTCTCTACACTGCCAACAGCAATTGTTTTATTAAAAAAATATGCAGCATCAAAATTGCGCATCCAATTAGTATAAGCACGAAAACGATAGTTGCCTTGTTTATAAAGTGGAGACGATAAAGTTATATTACCTAAAGCAGCAGCAGCAGTTACCTGTAGTTTTAAGGTTTGTACAAGAGAATCTTTGCCACTTATTACATCTACATAAACAACTTTACTAAGGGGGGATGGTTGATGAATGTCAATAGTAATATAGGCTTTGAACCATATGGTATCACCTATGGCATAGTAAGGTTTGTCAAAATGTAAGTAAACTTTCTCAAACGGGTACTCATTTGCCAACTTCACACTTTTTGTAATTATAGTATTTAGGCTGGTGGTATCTGTTTGTGAAAAAGCAGAAAAACTAACTGTAAACAGCAGAAGCAAAATAAAGTATATTTTTTTCAGGTTCATTTTGGTAGGAATAACAAATGATGGTAAATATATTTATTTATAGATTAAATAGGGTAGAATGGAGGAGATTTAACACTTTTTTACAGTGTTAAATTGTGAACTACAGTTGGTAGAGAGGTAAAATAGTGCAAGTTTTAAGCTATTGAGATTAGCCAAATACTATGTGTATGGTATGTTAAACAAATAAAGCAGGATAGTTATCCTGCTTTATTTGTTTGGTTTGTTGGTTAGTGCAATTATTGCTTACCAGCCAGTACCTTTTTTTGCTGCACCACTTGCTACATGTCCTTCTGCAGTAGCTTTGCCCATGATAGCGGCCATTTTGTTGCCTTGTGCATCTTTACCAGTTGCAATGTATCTTCCTGATTTGATATCAATAACAGGATCGATCATTGGTACATTTTTAGTTTTTGTTTTCACCGAATAAGCGGTAATTCCAGATGTTGCCATGATAAGTTTTTAATTGTTTTTTAAAAATTAGCCCTTGCGGGAGTGATTTGTTTCACAAACATAGTTTATTGTTGCTAACAAGAGAATAGTTGTGAATAAAAATTATCACCAAAAAAGCACGATTTTGGGCTTATTTGGCCGTTTTTGTTAATATGTGGATAACTTATAGTGTTTGGTGGTATTTGAGTGCTTGCAAAAATGAAACTAAAAGCACTTGTGAGAATATTATCATATAGTTAAGTGCAGTGTTTCTGTATTTATACTTGTACATATAATTTATAGTTTTGCATTAACTTAAGCCATATTAACATCTATGAAAAAGCGCGAGTCAAGCATTTTATATTTACTATTAGGGTTATACGCCTTAATGATCAATTGGTACTATAACCACTCCATTATATTGCTTATACTATGTTATATATTTTGGCCGCTATATTTATTATACGCCCTGCTTACAGGAAACCTAGCCAACGGTATGTGGAAAGAAATACCATTATCCTATTTTAAATAGATTATGCCTTTTCAACCACAACGGCAGTACCGTAAGCCAGTACTTCAGTTATGCCCTGCATAACTTCGTTAGCATCGTAACGCATATTTATAATTGCATTTGCGCCCAAAGCTTGGGCGTGTTGTATTAGCAAGCGATAAGCTTCTTCGCGCGAGTTTTCACAAAGTTCAACATAAATTGAAAGTCTGCCGCCAAAAACCGATTGAAAGCCGCCTGCAATATTGCCTAAAACGCTACGGCTGCGTACAGTAATGCCACGCACTACGCCAAGTTGCTTAACAATTTTATAACCTTCTAAAGTAGTGCTTGTAGTGATAAGTGAAGTATCCATAATTTTGATTGTTATTTAAAGTTTAGATAAAAAGATGATGTCTTTGTTACGTTGTATTGATCGATCTAAATATAAAGTATAAAAAAAGCCCCTCCTAAAATTAGAAGAGGCCTTTTAAACGGAGAGTATTACTATTTGTATTTACACAAATATGAACTCTGTGCGTTAGTTTTAACTTTAAAAGAGGTATTGGCATCCACCTGGAATGATTGCCCATTTTTATATACCGCCCAATCTTTAGCACCGGGTAACAATGCAATAAGTTCACCTTCAATAACTGTCATAGTTTCATGTTGTGATGTGCCAAATTCATATTCGCCTTTTTCAATTACGCCGATGGTTGATTTTCCGTCGGCTGATGTATAGGCCAGTGATTTAACTGCACCTTCAAAATATTCATTTACGTTGATCATTGTTTTTTTATTTACGGGCTAAGATGATAAAATTTAGGCAAAGCTTAAAGCAATTTATTTTATTGCCCCAAACGCAGCGAAATAGGAGTTTTTGTGCAGTATTTCTACTTGTTTAAATCCTACTTTATTTAATAAAGCTGTTTGATAATTTACCGAGCGTGGTGTGTCCTCATGTGCAATATAATCAAATACCTTTTCACGGTACTCCGGCCCGCCTAAAGTATCCAGGTAATCACTATACTTTTGGTGAAAAAGTTGATTTATGGGTGCTGAGTCATGTGTTATCAAATCAGATATCCAAATACTGCCACCGGGTTTTAAGGTATTGTAAAATTTGTTGAATACCAATTCCCAATCATCATCACCGCGCAGATGGTGTAATGTCGCGGCTGCTAATATAATATCAAAGTGGTTGTCTGGTAAATCAAGATTACGCATATCATCCTGTATAAGTGTTACAGCCCCAGTAGTTTGGGCAGATATACGCTCTTTTGCTCGTTGCAACATAGGCATGCTCAAGTCATTTAAAGTACAATTTAAATTGTTGATCTTGCTTAACATTTTTAAGGAGTAGTTACCCGCACCGCAACCTATATCAAGCAATTGTGTTGCATTGGGGTTTACGTATTTAGCAGCTTCTGTACACAATTCCATCGTAAGCGGAGCGTCAATGGTGGTCATTTGCCCTGTATCTAAATTTGAAAAGCGTTCAACATCATTATCAAACCTGTTTTTTATCTCGTCATTGGTAGCTTTTTGCGAATAATAGTTTTCCATAGCAGTATGTTCGTTGCCAAATTTAGTATGCTTTTGCCATATTTTTGAATCAATTTATCAATCCAATCCGTTTAAATATTCGTAAATACAGTTCCTGATACCATATATATGCAAAACCCAATACCAGATAATGAGATGGATAGGATCATAAGCCTATCAGATTTTGATATTGACTACACTACACACCAGGACGATTTTAAAGACTTGGCCAAATTAGCTGCTAAAGTTGCCGGCACAGATATTTCGCTGGTTAACCTGATAGATACATTTACACAATGGACTATTTCTAACCATGGTTTATCTATTGACCAAATGCCTCGCGAAGAATCTGTTTGTCAATATACTATTGCAAACGATGACCATTTTGAAGTGCCCGACTTAACTAATGATAGCCGTTTTAAAGATAAATTTTATGTAACCGATGACCCCAACCTAAGATATTATTATGGTGTGCCTTTAAAAACAGATGATGGGTATAATCTGGGTGCTTTGTGTGTATTGGATCCCAATCTTAAAACACTTACACCTGAAAAAGAAGAATTGCTTAAAATCATTGCTGATGAAATAGTAAACAGGTTAAAAGCCTTCAAAGCAATGGATAACTTAAAACGTAAGTTAGATGAAGCCAACGAATCAAAAAAGAAAGTAGCACATGACATCAGAGGCCCGCTGGGCGGTATAATTGGGTTGGCTCAAATTATACAAGAGCAAGGCCAGGATAATAAGTTAGAGGAAGTGTTAGAGTTTATAGATATGATCCAAAAAGGGGGGAGGTCATTAATTGAACTTGCAGATGAAATATTAAGTGCCGACGGACCGGATAAACTAAAAAACAATGATTTTAGTTTAGTGGTATTTAAAGATAAATTGGAAAAACTGTACGGACCCCAGGCTAAAAATAAAAATATAATATTTTCTGTAAACATATCTTTAAGTTCGGCAACTACACCTTTTTCAAAAAATAAACTCTTACAAATTACAGGTAACTTAATATCAAACGCCATGAAATTTACACCCGATAATGGCAAAGTTACGGTTGATATGAGGTTGGAGGCAGAAGCGGGTTTGAACAGATTATATATTAGTGTTACAGATACGGGTGTTGGTTTAAGCGAAAGTAAAAAGCAGGAGATACTTAGTGGTAATGCCTTATCAACAAACGGAACACAGGGCGAGCAAGGTTATGGGTTTGGACTGGCCTTAGTTAAACATTTGGTTGATAATCTGAATGGAACAATGGCTATACAATCCGGGCAAGGTAGTGGAGCATGTTTTAAGGTAATGCTTCCATTAAAACAATTAGCGTTTTAAGGTCCTGATGTACATAATAACCAGAATAAATAATATAGCACCAGCTACCAGTTTCATTAGCTAAAGTTTGGTTTCAAAATAACTTACTTAATTGTAGTGACAATACTATGCAAAAAAGCCCGGCTGTAATTTACAGCCGGGCTTTTTATTTTTCTATCTATTACGAAATTTAGTTATGTACATAAACTGTGTATGTAATAGTAGCGGTACCTGATATTACAATTGTATAAATTTTACCTGCCTGAATAGTAGTAGGAATAGTTAATGTTGCGGTTGACGAACCTGCAGCATATAATGAAAAGGAAGCAGCGGCATCAACATCATTATATGCTGATGCAGTTTTATAAGCCAGGTTGGTTACAATTTTATTGCCTGATGATAAACCAAAATCAACACTGCTATTTAAGGTAGAACTTAGATTAATAAAGCGTACACGTGCTTTACCTGATGGCGGTGGGGTATTGTCATCTTGCACAGCCACAGCTGTATTGTCGCTGGCATAGTAAAATGTGCTATAAGTACCCGGGTTTACAAAAACACCACCTGAAACGTTTATTGTAGCTGTACCTGATGTTCTGAACTGTACATTATGCGTACCTGCATTAACAGTAGTATAGGATGAAGCTTGTGTATACGCCATTGCAGTTGTATTTTGTTTACTGTCGTCTACGTAAAAATCCTGCGGTGCTGATGCCTCAGCCGAATTTACAGCTCTTACATACGCTGTGCCTGATACTTCATCATTACTGCTTTTGTTACATCCAAACAATCCTATAGATAACAGAACTAATACTGATAATAAAGTGGATAAGGTTTTAGGGGCTTTGAAATTTAAGTATGTTTTCATGCTTTCTTTATTTTAATTTTTATAATACTTAACACTAAACAACTACTATCTCTAAAAGTTTTACTATATATTAGCTAAATATGATTTTAGAGGTGGCCATTTTAAATGTTATAGATGACAAACAGAAGCAATTTGAAATTGACTTTTCCACTGCGGGCCAATACATTAGCTCAATAAAAGGGTATATTAAACATTCGCTTAGCAAATGTATTGAGCATGATAATAAATATATTTTATTGGTTGAGTGGGATAGTTTAGAAGATCATACTATTACCTTTGGGCAGTCAGAACAATATCAACATTGGAAACAGCTATTGCATCATTATTATGATCCATTTCCAACGGTTGAGCATTATGAGAGCGTAATTTAGCTATAGCCAATTATTTCTCTTTTTTCATGATCACATTGATGGTTTTAAACTTTATGTTATCATCAATACCCGTAAAACTGGATTGGTCGCTCCACCTATAGTAAATTTTAATTTTATCCACCTTATCTGCCCGTATAACATTGGCTGCAACACCAGGATCCTCGGTAAAAAACTCTCCGCCGTCTACCAATATTCTTTCAATAGCATCGCCCTGTGCAAAAAACTTACCTTTATTGTCAACAGATATGGCAGGTATACGTCTTAGTAGCTCATTTAATTTATCATTTGGCTGTATAACATAATCGCTGGCCTGAAAAACTAAAGTATCAGTACGTGCTGATGAGGCGCTTTTTGATTGTGCAGATGAGTTAATGCTAGATAGGATGCCGCTAAATAAACAACTGATAAATAATAATTTTTTCATTTGTGTGTGTTGATAGGATTAGGTTTATCGAATATACATAAAATGTAACAATCCACAAAGAAGCAAATTTTCAACAATCCAACTAAAGCCCGCTCAATCCATTAACTTTACCCATTCACCAATAACTATTATCCGTTTGGCAAAGGACGCAACCAAAGAAACCCCTTTAATGCAGCAGTATAATACCATTAAGGCTAAGTACCCGGGTGCTTTACTGCTGTTTCGTGTGGGCGATTTTTATGAGACCTTTGGGGCCGATGCTATTAAAGCAGCAGGTATATTAGGTATTACGCTTACTCGCCGTGCTAATGGGGCAGCTAGTCATATTGAACTGGCAGGATTTCCGCACCACTCATTAGATACTTATTTACCCAAACTGGTTCGCGCAGGGCAGCGCGTAGCAATATGTGATCAACTGGAGGACCCAAAAACTACCAAAACCATTGTTAAGCGTGGTGTTACCGAATTGGTTACCCCGGGAGTTGCCACCAACGATAATATCCTTAACCAAAAAAGTAACAACTACCTGGCTTCGCTATATTTTGAAAAGAATAGTATTGGTATAGCTTTAATAGACATTTCAACCGGCGAGTTTTTAACCGCGCAGGGTAATAGTGATTATATCGATAAATTGCTGCAAAGCTTTAGTCCAAGCGAAGTAATATATCCCAAAAGCCGCCAGGGAGATTTTAAGGAATTATATGGTGATAGGTTTTACACCTATACACTTGATGAATGGCCGTATAGTGGCGATTATGCTAATGAAACCTTACTAAAGCATTTTGGTGTTAGATCATTAAAAGGGTTTGGTATAGACAGGCTTAACCTGGGTATTGTGGCTGCCGGTGTGGCAATACACTACCTAAATGAAACCGAGCACCGTAACCTGCAGCATATATCAGCCATCAGCAGGATTGAGGAGGACCGCTATTTATGGTTGGACCGCTATAGTGTGCGAAATTTGGAACTGGTGGGCTCGGCGAACGAGAATGCCATGACATTGGTTGAGGTGCTGGACCACACCTGCTCGCCAATGGGCGCACGTTTATTGCGCAGGTGGATTGTGATGCCTTTGAAAGAATTAAAGCCAATTAATGATCGATTAGGTGTGGTTGAATATTTGATAGCACAGGAAGAGTTACGCGAGAACCTGCAGCAACAAATACGTCAGATAGGCGACTTGGAGCGATTGATATCAAAAATAGGTTTACAGAAAGCCAACCCGCGCGAAGTTTGCCAGCTTAAAAAAGCATTAACAGCTATTGATGAGATCAGAAAACTGGCCGAATCATCAGAAAGTTTACCACTTAAAGCAATAGGCGAGCAATTAAACCCCTGCACGCTTATCTGCCAAAAAATTGAAAAGGAATTAAGCGCCGAACCACCTGTAATGTTGGTTAAAGGCGGGGTAATGAACGAGGGAATTAACGAGGAGTTGGACCGTCTGCGAAAAATAGCATTTGGCGGTAAAGGTTATTTGTTAGAGATCCAAAAGCGTGAAGCTGAAATAACCGGTATTCCGTCACTTAAGGTATCCTTTAATAATGTGTTTGGCTACTATTTGGAGGTTACACATAGTCACCGCGATAAGGTACCAACCGAATGGATACGTAAACAAACCCTGGTAAATGCAGAGCGTTACATTACACCCGAACTTAAAGAGTATGAGGAGCAAATTTTAGGGGCAGAGGAAAAGATACTGGCGTTAGAAACGAAATTATACAATGATCTGCTGTATTCATTAACGGAATATATCAAGCCGATACAGCTTAATGCACAGCTGATAGCGAGATTGGATGTACTTTTAAACTTTGCTACTATATCCATTAAAAATTATTACGTTAAACCAACTATAAACGAGGGTAGGGTAATAGATATAAAAGGCGGCCGCCACCCGGTTATTGAAAAGAATTTGCCATTGGGCGAGGAATACATTACCAATGATGTTTTCCTTGATTCAGAATCACAGCAGATCATTATCATTACCGGGCCCAATATGGCAGGTAAATCAGCTCTGTTAAGGCAAACAGGCTTAATAGTACTTATGGCTCAAATGGGGTGCTTTGTGCCCGCAAAAGCCGCGGATATAGGACTGGTGGATAAAATATTTACCCGTGTTGGCGCTTCAGATAATTTATCATCGGGCGAGTCAACCTTTATGGTGGAGATGAACGAGACGGCAAGCATTTTGAATAACCTGTCTGACCGAAGTTTGATATTGTTGGATGAGATAGGGCGCGGTACATCAACCTACGACGGTATATCCATTGCCTGGTCAATAGCCGAGTATTTACATAATCATCCATCCGCGAAAGCGAAAACCCTTTTTGCTACGCATTACCACGAGTTGAATGAGTTAAGCAATTCATTTAACCGAATTAAAAACTTTAATGTAACTGTTAAAGAGGTAGGCAACCAGATCATCTTCCTGCGCAAACTACTACCGGGTGGCAGCGAGCATAGTTTTGGTATACACGTAGCCAAACTGGCCGGTATGCCTCAAAAAGTATTAAGTCGTGCCAACGAGATATTAAAGAAGCTAGAGCATGAACGCACCGGAGGCGAGCATATTAAAGAGAGTATCCGCAAGGTGCAAAAACAAGCTGTACAAATGCAGATGTTTAGCATTGATGACCCGGTACTGGTAAAAATACGCGATACCTTGAATAATTTGGATGTCAATACACTTACTCCAGTTGAAGCATTAATGAAACTGGACGAGATACAACGGGTGATAAAGGGATAATCTCTGCAGTAATGTGGATATGTTAAAAACATCCGCAGTCCTGATAAAACCAATACCATTACTTTTAAGGCATGAAGTTATCCCGCTATTCAAAGCTGTATGTCTTATTTTTTGCTGCCGCGATAGTATTATCATCCTGCCATTCTAAAAAAACAGTTTTAAAGGGTGAACCGGGCGAAATTGTTAAACCACAGGCAGATATAGCGGACAAGTATTCGCAATTGATGTTGGTTAGCAAAAGCGATATTAAGAATGGGCGATTATACTCATTTATTGACCAATGGATAGGTACGCCCTATAAATTTGGTGGACAAGATAAAGATGGGGTAGATTGCTCAGGTTTGGCCCAGTTATTACAGCAAGAGGTTTATGGTATTCAAATTCCCCGCATGACCAGCCAGCAGGTAACTGTTATTAAACGGAAATATGAGGAAGAATTAAAAGAAGGCGATTTGGTATTTTTTGATTTTGACGGAAAGCCATTTAGTCATGTTGGGGTTTATTTGCAAAATGGTTATGTTGTACATGCCAGTACAAGTAAAGGAGTAATGATAGTTAGATTAAAAAGCCCATCTATGTATAAATATTTTTCAAGGGCAGGGTCAATAATAGCACCGCCAATTGTGTCCACGCAGGCAGAATAGTTGCGCGTTGCCGCATAATTCGGTAATTTTGCAATAATATGGATAAGCCAAAACAAGATTATTCCTTTTGGACAAAATATAAGCGTTACGCCGGTAACGAGATATTGCTATACCTGATCATGATTATTGGGATAGTTTTAGGGATATGGATATTTAGTTAATCCCTTTTCATTAAAATCATAATTATTTAATACTTTTTAAAGACCTTTGTCTTTTCTTACTTCTATATAATAATGAAATTAAATTTAAAGCGCCCGCTGGCATTTTTTGACCTTGAAGCTACCGGGGTTAATATTGGTATTGACAGGATTGTAGAAATATCTATTATCAAACTGCATCCTGATGGTTTGGAAGAAGTAAGAACATGGCGCGTACATCCTGAAATGTCAATTCCGTTGGAGTCATCGTTAATACATGGCATTTATGATGAGCATATTAAAGATGAGCCGGTATTTAAGCATATTGCCGAATCAGTAGCCGAATTTTTAGCCGATAGCGACCTGGCCGGATTTAACTCTAATAAGTTTGATATCCCCATGCTGATGGAAGAATTTTTGCGTGCAGGAGTGAAGTTTGATTTAGACAATCGTCATTTTGTTGATGTCCAAAATATATTTCACCAAATGGAGCAGCGGACCTTAAAAGCTGCATACCAGTTTTATTGCGACAAACAGATCATTAATGCTCATAGTGCCGAAGCTGATACCCGTGCTACCATGGAGGTTTTGCTGGCGCAGATAGCCAGGTATGAGAACCAGGAGTGGGAAGATAAAAAAGGAAATAAAAGCATACCGGTTGTAAATGATGTAGAGGGATTACATAAGTTCACAAACCTAAACCGCCCTGTTGATTTTGCCGGCCGTATGGCTTATAATGAAGATGGGGAAGAGGTATTTAATTTTGGTAAGCATAAAGGTAAAAAGGTTGAGGATGTGTTTAATATCGAACCCAGTTATTATTCATGGATGATGCAGGGCGATTTTCCGTTATATACCAAACGTAAACTGGAAGAAATATACACCCGCTGGAATACCAAACGCCAGGCCGAGCGCCCGGCAAAGCCTGCGCAACCTAAACCAGTTGAACAGGCAGTTAAAAATGAAGGTCAAAAACCGGCACAGCAAAAGCCATATAACAAACCTTATCAAAACAAGCCTTATGTAAAAAAGGAAGAACCTGCAGCTCCGGTTAATGAGGATATGTTAAAGCAATTGGCGGATAAGTTTAAGAAGGGATAAAATATAGACCCTTGTCATTTCGAACATAGTGAGAAATCTATGCATTGCTAGACGCGTGTATAGATTTCTCTTCGTACCTCGTCGAAATGACACTGGTGGTGGATAATTATTCTATCTTTTTCAAAAACTCAATATTCCTTTTCAACCCACTAAACTTGGTACGTTTAACTGCAGAATTTTTAAATACTTTTTGAAACACATCCTCTGTAATATCTTCAAGGTCGTTATGGTTAAGGCCCAATAGTTCGGGATGGGGATGGAATGCAGGCTCGTTGTGTAATAGCGAAAATTTGTTCCACGGACAAACGTCCTGGCAAATATCGCAGCCAAAAATCCAGTTATCCATTTTGCCCTTAAATTCCTGCGGTATCTCGTTTTTAAGCTCTATGGTTAAGTAGGATATGCATTTACTGCCGTCAACTACGTACGGACCGACGATAGCTTCTGTAGGGCATGCATCAATACAACGGGTACAGGTGCCGCAATGATCGGCGGTGGGTTCAATGTCATACTCCAGTTCCAGATCGATGATCAGCTCTGCTAAAAAGAAAAACGATCCTGATTGTTTATTAATGAGGTTAGTGTTTTTCCCTATCCAACCCATACCACTTTTTTGAGCCCAGGCTTTATCCAACACGGGTGCCGAGTCAACAAAAGCCCGCCCGCCAACCTCGCCAATTTTATCATTGATTATCTGTAATAATTGCTTTAGTTTGTCTTTTATTACAGTATGATAATCAATTCCATAAGCATATTTGGATATTTTAGGTGCTAGCGGATCTAACTGTGCATTATCCGTATAATAATTTAATGCTAACGATATAACCGATTTGGCACCATCAACCAATAAACGTGGATCAAGGCGTTTATCAAAATGGTTTTCCATGTATCGCATTTCGCCGTGCATATTATTGTTCAGCCATTTTTCTAAACGCGGTGCTTCCTCCTCCAAAAACTCAGCTTTTGCTATACCACAAAACATAAAACCCAGTTTTTTGGCTTCATCCTTAATCAATTGGCTATATACCGATCGGTTGTTTAGCATTATGGCAAAGATAAGTAATGCCATTTAATGTCAGTTTATAAAAACAGACCTTGGGTAAAGCTGTTGTCTTTATAAACTAATAATGAATAATTATGCTACAGTTTATAAATGATTTGCCGGATGATGTAGTTGGTATACATGCCATTGGCGAGGTTACCAAAGAAGATTTTGATAGGGTTTTGATACCACGGATTGATGACCTGGCTAAACGACAAGGTGAGATCAAATATCTGCTGGTTTTAGAAACTGATGTATCCAACTTTACATTGGCTGCTTGGTGGAAGGACCTGGTAATGGGCTTAAAACATTTTACCGAATGGAAAAGAATAGCAGTAGTAAGTGATCAAAAAGGAGTAGAGTGGTTTACTGATGCCTTTAAATATTTTATACCCGGCAATTCAAAAGGATTTGCCTTAAGTGAACTGGAAGAAGCAGTGCAATGGATAAAACAAGATAATTAAAACTATAACCATGGAAAATATTGAAAACGGTAACCCCAAAGACGAGCAGATCACCAATCAGGATGATTCGGTAACTAATGCTGATAGTAATGCCGAAGAGCCTAACAAGCACCCAGAACCTGAACAGGAGGTGGCAAAAGAAATACCTACTGTAACACCAGATAATGACGGCGCCCCAACACCTGTTAAGCCGGAAGATGAAGATACCTCAAATAAGGGTAATGGCCCCGCAGGCGAAAATTTATAAAGCAAAAAAGCCATCTGTATAAGATGGCTTTTGTATTTTTTACTAGGGTTGTTATTAGAAACTGTTCCTGATGCTGTTACTTAAAGTTTTAGCACTCCAATAACCGCTTCCTAATATTCTCCTAACGGTCATTAACGGATCTGTTGCATGACGTTTATCGGCTAGTTGGAAAGCCATTTTAAAGCCGCGTTTATGTAATTCTGGTAAGTTTTTCGCGCTCCATATACCAAACGGAAAGGCAAAGTATTTAACAGGTTTGCCGGTAATTTCTTCCAATTTTTTAGTTGGCTTATCCAATTGTTCAACCCATCCATCAACCGGCTTTAAAATAATATTTCCTTTATTACCTAAAATTTTCCGGGTTGAATTATGTGATAATTTATCAAACCGCTCATGAGTATGAGTATGACTGCCTATTACATTACCTGCATCTGATAGTTTTTTGATCTCTTCTGCTGTCATATAATTAGGGCGTCGTCCTATTGATGTGGTCATGATGAAATAAACCGCTTTAAACCCATATTTTTTCAACTCAGGCGCAGCTATAGTAAATTGGTCAACATCAGTATCATCAAAGGTAAGCATGATGGGTTTACTTGGCAGGGCAGTGCCTTTGGTTAAATAATCATACAACTGATCGGGCAGTATAGTATGATAACCGCTATCGCGCAGCATTTTAATATGCTGTTTAAAAACGGCTACCGGTACAATATAATCTTTAGCGCTTTTTGAATCGGATGATTTCCAGTCACGTACTTGATGGTAGCATAAAATAGGCACTTGCTTGCGCGCCATAATAGCAGCTGCATTTTGTGCCTGTGCTGATTGATTTAATAAGATACTTGATAATACCAGGACAAGAAGTTGTTTATACATGTTATGGAGGTGTTTTATAAATATTATTAACTCTGCTAAAATAATATAATTGCGCAGGAAAAAATTGTAATTAGTAAATAATAAATAGGTTTTTTAGAATAGCGATGGATTGCCACCGGTTTTAATTTTTCCTAAGTGTTTGTAGGCGTTTTCGGTAGCTTCGCGGCCACGGGCAGTGCGCATTAAAAAGCCCTCCTGTATTAAAAAAGGTTCGTACACCTCTTCAATGGTGCCTTCTTCTTCGCCAACTGCGGTTGCTATGGTTTTTAAACCTACGGGGCCGCCTTTAAACTTCTCAATAATGGTTAACAATATCTTATTATCCATTTCATCCAGGCCATGCTCATCAACATTTAACGCATTTAACGCATATTGTGCAATAGCAGTATCTATGTTGCCATCGCCTTTAATTTGGGCGAAATCACGTGTGCGACGTAATAAAGAGTTGGCTATACGGGGCGTCCCACGGCTGCGACGGGCAATTTCATAAGCACCCTCGTCGCTTATCGGAGTTTTTAATATGGATGCTGAGCGTAAGACAATAGTGGTTAACAGTTTTGCATCATAATACTCCAGCCTTGAATTAATACCAAATCTTGCCCTTAACGGTGCGGTTAATAAACCTGATCGGGTGGTAGCACCAACCAAGGTAAATGGGTTCAAAGATATCTGCACTGAACGCGCATTAGGGCCGCTCTCCAGCATGATATCTATTTTAAAGTCCTCCATTGCCGAATACAAATATTCTTCAACCAGCGGGCTTAAACGGTGTATCTCGTCAATGAATAAAATATCTCCGGTTTCTAGGTTGGTTAGTAGGCCTGCAAGGTCGCCGGGTTTATCCAAAACAGGGCCCGAGGTTATTTTGATACCCACACCCATCTCATTAGCAATAATGTGCGATAGAGTGGTTTTACCTAATCCGGGAGGGCCGTGCAGCAATACATGATCAAGCGCTTCGCCGCGTTGCCGGGCCGCTTGTACAAATATTTTAATGTTGGCTAATATTTTATGCTGACCGGTAAAATCCTCAAATGCCTGCGGGCGCAATACTTTTTCTATATCACGTTCAACAGGAGACAGGTTTTCACCATCAGGGTCGAGGTATTCATTCATTGGTAGCGAATTTAGATATTAAAGATTAGAGATTGAAGATTAAAGATTAGTTTTTTAAGATTAATGACAGGTAGGCTCAATCTTTGATCTTTAACGGCTAATCTTTATCCTTCGGGATACTTCCTAAAAAGGCTATTGAACTTCATTTGAATTACACCCAATATGGCTTCTTTAAATATACCTTTTGACATTTTGGATGCACCTTCGGTACGGTCGGTAAATATGATGGGCACTTCCACCAGGTTAAAGCCATGTTTTACGGTAGTGAATTTCATTTCTATTTGGAAAGCGTAGCCAACAAACTTTATTTTATTTAGCTCGATGGTTTCTAAAACCTTGCGTTTATAGCATACAAAACCTGCTGTAAAATCCTGTACACTTACCCCGGTAATAAAACGAACATATACCGAGGCAAAGTAACTCATCAGCACACGGCTCATTGGCCAGTTAACCACGTTTACTCCCTTTACATAACGCGAACCTACTGACATATCTGCACCGTTTACACAAGTTTCTCTTAATCGCAGTAAGTCATCCGGGTTATGCGAAAAATCGGCATCCATTTCAAAAATGTAATCGTATTGCTTTTCAAGGGCCCATTTAAACCCGGCAATGTAAGCGGTGCCTAAGCCTTGCTTGCCGGCCCGTTCCAATATAAAAAGTTTATCAGGGTATAATTGTTGTAGTTCCTTAACTATATTTTGCGTGCCGTCGGGTGAGCCATCATCAACAATAAGCAAATGAAAATCATGCGGTAAAGAAAATACCTTACGGATCATCCGTTCAATATTTTCCTTTTCGTTATAAGTAGGTATAATTACTAAGCTATCAGGCACTTAAAAAAAGTTACGTTATATATAAAACAGTTGACGAAAATAATAGAAATACTATGGATATAAAATTAAAAAATGGAACGGCTTTAAATTACTGTCTTAATACATTAACGGATATCGCTGTTATAAATTATTGGTATTTGCAATAACTTCGTTATCAGGTTCTTCTATATAGTTTCTTTCTTTCAATCGTGGTGATACGAACAGGTACACTACAATAAACACACTGCAAATACCCACAAACATCCAATAAAAGTTGGCACCGGTAAATTGTGCAAAATATCCACCGTCAGATATGTTACCGTTAATAAGCGCTACAAAAAGGTTGCCTGTCGCTACAGTTAATAGCCATATTGCAGTCATAGTACTTTTCATGGATTTTGGTGCTTGTGTATAAGCATACTCTAAACCGGTTATTGATACCAATACTTCGGCTGCTGATAATATGACATACGCAAAAATTTGCCACCATACTGATGGATGCTCACCTACATCAACACGGGCTTGTATAAGTGCTATGATAACAAACGATAGTGCAGTTAAAACTAATCCTGTACCAATACGACGTAAGGGAGTGGTTTTTATTCCTAAGTTTTTATCAAAAAATGGGTAAACAAAATAGGTAAATAACGGGATGAAAGATAAAAGGAAAACGGGGTTAGCTGTTTGTACCTGGCCCGGTAAAATAGTAAAATCTACAAACCCCAAATCAATATGCCTATCCAATTTTTCAGCCTGTAAAACCCATTCGGATAAGTTTTGATCCCACATGGCCCAAAAGATAGGAGCGAAAGCAAATACAGCCATAACACGGTAAACCGCTTTAACACCTTCTACCTTCTCGGGGTCAAAATTGGTTTTAGCTACATCAAGCAATGCTTGTCCTTTTTTCTTTTTGCCGATATTAAATAGCGCATAAAGAGATATAAAAACAAAATTATTCTTGTTAATGCCTGATGGCGGAACACGTACGTAGGTTTTACGACCGCTAAAAAATATGGCAGTGGCTATAGCCATTAATATGCCAGGTATGCCAAATGCCCACTTAGCACCATAATTGGCATATACCCATGGGATTAGTACAGTAGAGATTACCGAACCGGCATTAATGCTGAAATAAAACCAGCCATACACTTTGGATAATAGGTCCTGGTTGGTTTTATCAAACTGATCGCCAACGTTGGCTGATACGCACGATTTTATACCTCCGGCACCAATAGCTATCAACAACAAACCGGCAGTAAAACCATTCAAATTATCATCAAACACCGCTAAACAAAGGTGGCCAAAACAATAAACTATAGATATATATAGGATGATCTTGTATTTGCCTGTAAACCAATCAGCAACCAAAGCGCCAACAAATGGCAGGGTATAAGCCAAGGTTACAAAAAAGTGTGTGTTCTCGTTTGCGCGCGCTTCTGCAACTGTTTGTAAAGCCGGATTGTTGGTCGGGTTAAAAAATTGAGCAACTAAAAAAGTAGCCAATATGGACCGCATGCCATAAAAACTAAAGCGCTCTGCCGCTTCGTTACCAATAATATAAGCAATGCTTCGTGGGTAGGATGATCTCTTGGTAACGGACTGAGGCGTTAAAGTGCTTTTAGACATACAGTTAATTTAAGTGTTTTAAAAATACTATTATTAATACAGTATAACAATACTATTGTTTACCTGCATTTTTTGGGTCGATGTAGTTTTCGTCTTGCGCATCGGGTACGTTGCGCATATCTATGTTATCGACATATTCCCATTTGCCGTTTTTTAGGCGATACCCGTTGTAGCTTAAATCTGGGCCGTAAGTTTCCGGTTGGTCCTTAAATTTTTTATCAGGAGGAGCAAGGTTATCAAAAACTATCAAGTTTTGGTCGGGTATATATTTTAATAGCATAGATGCCTGGCGGGTATATTCAAATATTATTCTTTTTCGGCTTTTGCCCTTTTCGGTAAAAATCGGTAAGCCTAACTGCACTTTATCATTTTTAAAGGAAAGCACTTCAATAACCTTTTTGGTTGACTTTACCGTATTGCCTTTCCATCCCAGCAATATATAGTGAGAGTTGGTTCCATATACGGGTATGATTTTGTAATACTGCGCACCATACCATTTATTATTATCGGTTACAGAATCTTGCGGGTTTTTAAAAAGTGGAGAGTAATCCTCTAACGGGTAAAGTTTTAAAGCACCGCCTGTATTCATTTGTATAGCACCATAAAATCGATAGCTTCCGTCATTGTTCATAATGGGCCAGCTAAACATTCTGAACTTATTATCGGGCGAGTTTAATATGCTAACGCTTTTAACGGAATCAAACTTGAAAAGAAATGAATTTGGAACTTTTAAAGCGCTAACCAGGGTTTTAATAAACAGGTAATTGGCATTTTTACGCTCCAGGTCATTCTCATGATTGACAAACGTTTTACCCAAATTGGCTAAACTATCCTGAAAAATATTTAACTGTTTAATGCGCGAACTCTCGTTAATAGACTGGGCTTTTACCAGCAATGGTAGTATCAATAGTATCAATACTGTTAACGGTGTTTTTTTCATCGGGCTAATAACGCAAAAATGGGGTAACAATTGCTTAAAAATTGCACACCCCAAATTTACGTTAAGAATTGTCTGTTTTTTTCTTTGTCGTGTTTTTTTTCCGCTGGTTTAATGCCTGTTGCAGTAAATACTCTATTTGCCCGTTAGTGCTTCTAAATTCATCAGCCGCCCAAGTTTCAATATCCTTTAATACATCAGGATTAATTCGTAACACAAATGCTTTTTTATCGGCCATAATAAATTCAATACTGTTTATGCAGCACTATTAATTAATGATATAATGTGCCTGTATTTACTATCGGGTTAACGCTTTTATCACCACATAAAACCACTAATAAATTGCTCACCATTGCTGCCTTGCGTTCTTCGTCTAATTCAACAATGTTTTTATCAGAAAGCTTTTGTAACGCTAACTCAACCATCCCAACCGCGCCTTCAACAATTAATCTGCGCGCCGCAATAATAGCCGATGCTTGTTGAACCTGCAACATGGAGTGTGCAATTTCAGGCGCGTAAGCCAAGTGCGATATTCGGGCCTCTAAAACTTCAATGCCTGCACGATCTAATCTATCATTTAATTCTTTTTCTAATAGCAAACTCACTTGTTCGGCCCCGCCCCTTAATGTAATTGTAGCGGCCTCGTCCTCTAAATTATCATAAGGAAAAGAATTAGCCAGGTGCCTTACTGCCGCTTCACTTTGAATATTCACGTATTGCTGATAGTTCTCAACCGCGAAAACGGCTTTTGCGGTATCTTTAATTTGCCATACAATAACTGCTGCAATTTCAATTGGATTACCAACACTATCATTCACTTTTAATTGTTGGCCGTTTAAATTGAAAGCTCTTAAAGAGACTTTGCGCTTAACGGTGTAGGGGTTTACCCAAAAAAAGCCATCCTGTTTTACAGTGCCAACATATTTACCAAAAAAAGTAAGAACTTTGGACTCATTTGGATTCACAATTGCCAGGCCCGGTAAAATAATAAAAAAGTCGATAATAATAATAAATACACCTATTACTTGCATTTTTGCCATTATACAAAGGGCGCCTGCTACTAGTAAAAATAAAAATAAAATAAAGACTAAATAGCCAGAAGGAGGGTTGATTGTTTTTTCAGTATTCATGATTAATAAGATTTAAAATGATATCATAAAGATATCACAATTAAATTGATTAAAGCAAAGAAAACTGATATAACCGAAAACTTATATTAATTTTGACAGGTTAAATAATTAAATGGCAACACTTTCATTATCCCGGCAAAAGGCATTGCTACGTAAATACGCACGTAATGTTAAGTTTTTAATGATGCTGGTGAGTGTTGGCGTAATTGTGTTTGCGCTACCGCGTCAAGCTAAATTTAGTTATGAGATAGAGAAAGGACGTATATGGAACCAAAAGGACCTGGTATCGCCCTATAATTTCGCCATATTAAAAACCAACCAGGAAACCACCAACGATAAAAATGCTGTACTTGCTACAATAACTCCAATATACCAATTACAGCCAAATGTTGATAAGCAAGTTTTGGAGGGCTTTAATAACGATCTGCAAATAAAATGGCATAATGCCAATATAAATGATCGTTTAAAATCTCATTACCTATTGGTTGGTGATGGTATCCTTAATGATATTTATAGCAAAGGTGTTTTAACACTTAATGCAAAATATCAGCAAAATGGTACAAATTACCCGGTAACTATTTTAGATAAAAATGTAGCTATCTCTAAAAACACAGCCGAACTATTTACTAAAGAAAAAGCCCTGGCTTACAGCAATCAGCTGCTAAGCAAACGTAATGACATTGATAAGGCATTTATAATGGACTTGCTTCAAAGCCGCATACAATCCAATTTAGTGTATGACGACCAATTAACCAAAAGGCTTGAAAAGGAATCTGTTGAGGCGGTATCATTAACTCATGGTATGGTACAAAAGGGTGATGTGATTATAGCTAAAGGATCGGTAGTAAATGATGAGGTTTATCAAAAACTACAATCCTACAAAAAGGCCTTTGAGGATAATTCAAGGATAAATGGTGATTACAGGTTGGTACTACTTGGGCAATGCCTGCTGGTTGCAATTGCTATTACTTTACTGATGATATTTTTATACCTGTTTAGGCGTGACATTTATGAGGATAATCGCTTAATGAGTTTAATATTGCTGGTAATAACGGTTATGCTGTTTACCTTATCAATGGCTATTAAGTGGCAACTACCCAACTTTTATTATATTCCATATTGTATAGTACCTATAATCATCCGCATACTGTTTGATACCCGGTTGGCGCTAAACATACATTTACTGGTAGTACTTATAGCCGGTTTTTTTGTGCCGAACAGTTTTGAATTCGCGTTTTATGAGATCACTGCAGGTATGGTAGCCATTTACAGTATCAAAAATTTAGTTCGTCGCGAGCAATTTTTGATATCAGCTGTCATTATTATTTTAACCTACTTTGTTTCATACGTAGGTATATCATTAATACGCGAAGGTAGCTTTGTAAATATTGATTGGCTTGGATTTATACCGTTTATAGTAAGTGTATTGTTAACCCTGCTGGCCTATCCGCTAATTTACTTGTTTGAAAAAGTATTTGCCTTAACATCTGATATTACACTAATTGAACTAACTAATACCAACGCACCTTTATTGCGCGAAATGGCATTTAGTGCGCCGGGTACATTTCAACACTCCTTACAGGTTGCCAACCTTGCCGAAAACGCTATTTATGCTATTGGTGGTAATGCCTTATTGGTTAGGGCAGGGGCATTGTATCATGATATAGGTAAAATGGAAAATCCTTTGTTTTTCATTGAAAATCAAAGTTCGGGCTTTAACCCGCATGATAAACTGCCTTATGAAGATAGCGCGCAAATTATCATCAGGCACGTAAGTAAAGGTATTGAGATGGCAGAAAAAGCCAATCTGCCCGAAATTGTTATCGATTTTATACGTACCCACCATGGTAATACCAGGGTTGATTACTTTTATCAGTCGTTCCTGAAAAATTTCCCCGAAAGGATCATTAACGAAAATACATTCAGGTATCCCGGGCCTATTCCCTTTACCAAAGAAACCGGTGTTTTAATGCTTGCCGATTCTGTCGAGGCTGCTTCCCGATCATTAAAACAGCCAGATGAAAAATCAATAAGTGATTTGGTTGACCGAATTGTAAAATACAAGCTGGATCAAAATCAGCTAAAAGACAGTAATATTACCTTAAAGGATATTGAAACCATTAAAGAAATTTTTAAGCGAATGTTGATGAGTATTTATCACGTTCGTATTGATTATTGATACAGAATAAGCCGTTTTAAGTTCCTTAAAGGCTTCCTAATTATAACAGGTATGTTTTTATTTTAAACATTTTCAACCTATTATAACATTTACAATAATTTTTTTTGATGGCTTAGCCTAATTGCTATATTTGCAGTCCCTGAAAAAGGGATAATGATTTTGACTAACCAGGTGAGGTGCCTGAGAGGCCGAAAGGATCAGTTTGCTAAACTGACGTACGGGAAACTGTACCGAGGGTTCGAATCCCTCCCTCACCGCTGTTGGTAATCGATTATCAAAAATAAAGCCTGATGAAATTCAATATTTCATCAGGCTTTTATTATTTTGGTAACTTATAATGGAAAACACAACCTCAACTAAGCCCACAAAAATAAGGTACCACATACTGTTTCTTATATTTATAACTGTAGTTATTAACTATATGGATAGGAGCAACCTTGCTGTGGCAGCATCGGCTATTGGCAAGGAGTATAAATTCTCATCAGTGCAATTGGGCTTGCTAATGTCGGCCTTTAGCTGGACGTACATCTTGTTCCAGATACCCGGTGGCATGTTGGTTAAACGTTATGCACCCCGTGTATTTTATGCCGTTATTTTAGTTGTATGGTCGGTATTTACTATTCTGCAGGGGTTTACCAAAGGGTTTATGGCTTTGTTTGGTTTACGTATGGCCACCGGAATGGCGGAGGCACCGTCATACCCGATAAACAACCGAGTGGTAAGCAGTTGGTTCCCGGAGGGTGAGCGTGCTTCGGCTATTGCCGTATATACCTCGGCCCAGTTTTTAGGACTGGCATTTTTAATGCCGGTACTTACAAAAATACAATTGTATGCGGGCTGGCGAGGTTTATTCATAATAACAGGTAGTATTGGCGTAATTTGGGGTATTGTTTGGTATATCTTTTATCGCGACCCGTTAAAGCATAAAACAGTTAACCGGCAGGAGTTGGATCATATTGAAAAAGGTGGCGGGGTTTTAGAACGAGAAGAAAATATTCAACATAAAAATCCCTTTAATTGGCCCGATCTGAAAGAAGTGTTATCACATCGTAAGCTTTGGGGTGTTTATCTTGGGCAATTTGCGGTTAATGCTGCCCTATGGTTTTTTTTAACCTGGTTCCCCAAATACCTGGTTGATTATCGTGGGCTGGATATTATAAAATCGTGCTATTGGGCATCGGTGCCGTATTTGGCAGCCTTTGCCGGTGTTTTATGCTCAGGCTTCCTGTCTGATTATTTAATGAAGAAAGGATATTCGGCAGCAAGAGCACGTAAGCTCCCTGTAATTTTTGGTTTACTATTGTCAATAGCTATTGTAGGGGCCAACTATGTAAGCGCGCCACACCTTATTATTTTATTTATGTCGTTGTCATTTTTTGGCATAGGATGCGCTTCAATCACCTGGGTTTTTATCTCTACACTTGCACCCAAAGGTTTGATCGACATTACCGGGGGAGTATTTAATTTTATAGGGCAGCTATCAGGTGTGGTGGTGCCTGTGGTAATAGGCTTCTTAGCCCGTGGCGGCAACTTTGAGCCGGCGTTGTTTTTTATTGCTTTGATTGGTTTTTTAGGTGCTTGCTCGTATATATTTTTAGTGGGCGATGTAGTACGTGTTAAAGCCAAAAGAGTAATTAATTAGTTGTTGCTAACATCTTTTGCGCGCGATATAAATTATCAGTACTCTGTAATATCTTTTCTTTTAGTTTCGGATTATATTGAGGACGCCGGTTTAAAAAATCCGTTACCGTTTGATAGGCTTGTTTGGTTTGGTAACTCCCAAATATGGCAGACAACCACGATTGCGGAAAAAATATATCCCCCGTACGCTGAATTTCTTCTACAAGCTCTAAACTTTGCGGCAGGTACTTGATGGAGGTATTTTGTCTGAGTGGGTGATGTAAATAAGCCAGAGCCGCTGTAACCCATGCTTCCTTCGCCCTGTTTTTCTGATCGGCGAGGCCGGCGAAGAAGGCATCACGCTCATGCACGTCTAATGATAGGGCTGGCATTAAAAAATTTAGACGGTCCTTACGATCGGTATTAGTAATACGATCTTGCTGTTGTTTTAATACCGTGGTTACGGTGTCACTTTTTAAGGCAATTGATAGTGCCAAAGCTGTATAATCATCCTCGGTTAGTTTTACTCCTGTAGGTGGCTGTTGACTTTGCCATATATCATAGATCCTCGTCTTTGCCTCAGCGCTTAAATAGATGCTTTGGTATGCGTTAATTAATATTTTTTTATTGTTACCATCTGATTGCTGGTTCATCGCCGACCATAGATCAGCCTCTAATTGCACACTCACGGCAGTACGGTCTTCAGGCTTCATAAAAGTCCAATACATGGAGCTGATATAACCTGTTAGCAGGCGTAGGTTTAGTTCGTTTTTCTCTATACTTATACCATGTTGAAATAATTTCAGCAGATCTACGGGTTGATAAGTTCTACCGGCAAGCATATTCTCATATAGGTTGATATAAGCGGATGCTCTTGCCAAAGGGCTTTCCAGGTCAAAAATACTGGTTCCCATTGCTTTATCTGCCGGAAAAAGTCCATAACCCACTCCATCTGCGTTAAATAAAATAAACAATGGCTTTGACTGGCCAATGGCAGCGGTCAATGCCACCTGCTGCGCTTTCATATTTACAGGAATACTTTTGGTATGATTATCATACACCAGCAAGATATTAAATACCTGTGGCCATATCCGCTTCTGGCCAACTTCCGGTTGTTGGTCAATTACCAATTTGCTTATTTTATTGCCAGCATAGGTAATTTTATAATTAAATACCGGCCTGCCGGGTTGGTTAACCCAAACTTTATTCCAACTATATAGGTCAGTTTTGCTGTATTTGCTTAATATGGTTATAAGATCGGGCCAGGTAGCATTGCCGTAAGCGTACTTCTTTAGGTATTCGCGGATTCCTTTTTTAAAACTATCCCTTCCCATTAAGCCTTCCAGCTGGCGCATCATAATAGGGGCCTTATGGTAAATGATATTCCCATAAATTGACCCGGCATCCTGCAGGTTATCCAATTGCTGCCTGATAGGATTAGCACCTTGGGTACGGTCTACCGCATATGCCGATGGGTAATGATCCTGCAAAAACTTAAGGTTAAAGGTTTCGGTGCCCATAATATCTTCCGTCACTTTATCAGCCATAAAATTGGCGAAAACCTCTTTCATCCATACATCATTAAACCAACCCATAGTAACTAAATCACCAAACCACATATGGGCGGTTTCATGCGATATGAGGCTTAACCTAGCAATGTGTTGATCTTTGGTAGCACCAGCATCTAAAAATAAACTAGAAGCCTTGTATTGCACTGCGCCGGGGTGCTCCATACCACCAAATTGAAAATCGGGTATAGCTGCAAAGCCAACTTTTTTAAACGGATAGGGTATGCCTGTCCAATTTTCTAAAAAGTTTATTGCGTCTTTATGTTGGCTAAAAACAGAATCGACACTCAATTTAATTTTTGCTGTATCTGTTTCCCGGTATAAAAATTCAGCGTTGTATTTGCCTATGCTTTGTTCAACCTGAGTATACTTACCCGCGGTGAACGAAAATAAGTAGGTTGGAAGTTTATCTGCTGCGTCAAATATGTACTGTACCTGGTTATTTTGTTGTAAAGTAGCTGACAGTTGAGTTTTAGTTTTGCTGCCATTAGATAACACCTGCCAGCTCTTTAGTACAGTGAGTGTAAGCAAAAACTTAGCTTTTAAATTAGGCTGATCAAAGCAAGGGAAAATAGTCCGGGCGCGGTCGGGTACAGATAGGCTATATACATATTCATTATTACGGTTAAGCGCAGCGTCGCCTGCTATGAAGCTGATAAGTATTTGGTTATTTCCCTTATGCAGATACTTTTTGTCGATGAGGATATGCTCGTTCTTTACTACTATCGGAATAACTGTATGATTTGATAGTTCGATCCTTTTAACGTGTGAGACATCCTGTTTAAAATCGATTTGCAAGGATTGATCTGGCGATTTTAAAGAAAAATGTATGATTATATTACCGGAGACAGCTTCAGTGCGAGATTCGGGCAGCACAAGGTTAATATCATACATCACATTGCTTATGATATTATGTCTGTATTGCGCCAGTTGAAAAGACACACCCGGTTCAATTGGTACAGATTTCGCTTTTTTTTGGGCGCATACAGTAATACTTAACACCATTAACAACAGCAACAATTTTGTGTACTTCATTGTAAGTACTATAATACGCTAAAAATTGAATAAGTTGGTAATAAAAAAAGCCCGAAGATATCCGGGCTTTTTTTGTTAGTAGATGACAAATTAATTGGCCATTTGTGCAAGTTCGCTAACGTCAGACTTGTGTTTTTTTATACTGCCATTGCGATTAGTTAAATAATCAGTTGGATGAGGTCGGCCCTCCATCATAGCTTCTGATTCGCCACTGTTTTTTACCCAATAATAAGCTGCGGCTCCTGCGGCCACAAGGCCTATTCCTAAACCAGCTATCCACATGCCGGTGTTGTTTTGTTTGATGAATGGATTTTTCATAATAGTAGTATTTTTGCTGTAGATAGAGCAATATTGATACCAAAATGGATTTTCAAAATTCATATGTTAAAATATGTGAATTAACTTTCTAGGTCGGTTTTAAAAACTACCTTGTATAAAAATTTAAAAAAATGCATAAATATTTTAAGTGGTTGTTTGCTTGTTGTGGTATATTAATTTGTGTGAATACAAATTCTTTTTCTCAAACTAATGAAGGAATTGTAAATGCAGTTAACAAACAGTTAATTCCGCTTAAAACACTAGATCCTGATGCAGATTATAGCGATTTGCAGCCGCTAAAGAAAATATTAAGTGATAAATCTATCATTGGAATTGGCGAAGCTACACACGGCACTAAGGAGTTCTTTGTTTTTAAGCACCGTATGCTTGAATTTTTAGTGAAAGAGATGGGGTTTAAAACGTTTGTAATTGAAGATGATTTTGGTGGTATGCAAACTATAAACGATTATGTACTTAACGGTAAGGGAGATATTGATAATTGTATCAAAAATCTTGGTTTTGGCATTTGGATGACGCAGGAAGTTAAGAACATGATTGTTTGGATAAAAGAATATAATGATACTCAAATTGCAAGTAATAAGGTGCAGTTTTTTGGTTGTGATATGCAATGGGGAACAACTGCTATGGGATTATTAAAAGATCACTTAACGGAAACCAATCAATATACTCCACGAATGGAAGAAGGTTTTATGGCGATAAAAAAAGCTTTAAATCCAACTGTGAAATTGACATCCAAAGACAAAAAAGCAATTGAGAATACAATTGGCAGTTTAAATACGGCCCAATTTTCGATCTCTGACACTGGTAAGATTTCTATGTTTAAGCATAATATAAGAGTAATACAGCAATTTTTTGAACTTGTGAACTCTAAATCCAAACTTTTCCCCGCTAAATCATTGGACGTAAGAGATAAATACATGGCAGAAAATTGTGAATGGATATACAATTTTACAGGTCAAAAAAAGATGATGATATGGGCACATAATGGCCACATAAATAAATTAAGGACTAATTATAGATTACGACCAATGGGCATGGTATTATCTGAAAATTTTAAAGACAAATATTATTCTATGGGTTTTGATTTTAGTGCAGGTAAAATAAGAAGTTTTGATATTGCCGAAAGAAAATACGTAGCTATGGATGCACCTGCGTTAATGCCCAACTCAAGCGGCGCCATATTTGCTGAATGTGCTGAACGCAATTTTATTTTAGATTTTAAAAGTGCTTCAAAGGACCCGGTTATAAATACTTTTTTGAATAAGGAAATATCTTCAGTTTTTACCGGTGGCGGTTATACGGTTGGCTCGGCTAGATATTATGTTACAAATAAATTAGCTGATACTTATGACGCTATAATTTTTATCAGAAATACCAATGCAGCTACTGATATATATTAGCAGGAATTAATTATTGATCTGACCTTTTATTCAAGCGGGCCAATCAATTCAACAAAATTTCCATCAGGGTCTTGCACTAAAAGCAATTGCGATTTTTCGTTTAAAGTGGTTGGCGAACTTCCTAAAAAAGCTATGTTTTGTTTTTTTAGCCTATCCATAACCGGTTTTAATGCTTTTACATTGATGGTGATATATTGCATACCCACAGCGTCCTGTATATACTTTGATTTTTTAGCACTGTTAGCTTTTTTACCAAAGCTTATCAGCTTCCATTCGTTAGCATCAGGAGAGTTTTCCAATTTTAATATCGTAACGGCAAATGGTGTCCCATTGGCCAGACCGGATCTTTTTGAGAAATCTTCAGCTATATTAAAACTTCCGGTTTTTATCAGGCCTATTCCGTTTACATAAAAATCTACAGACTTATCTATATCAGCAACAACCACACCAACGCCAATCAATTTACTGGTAAAAGCAGATTGCGAGTAAGAAGTATAGCTTACTGACGTTAAGCAAATGAACAGCAAAAATTTTAAGCAGCTTTTATACATGGCTTTAAAGTGTTGGATTGAAATTTATTTAGTTTATAATGGTTATTGCAAATATATAATAATCGAAATTACATTCCGATTATATTGTATCAATTATATTATTAAATGAAAGCCGATTAATTGGTATTTTTACAAAAAGTATAAAGCAGGTGTTAATAGATAATCACGGTAGAAAAATAAATTACCTGCGCCTTGCGGTGACAGATAGGTGCAACCTGCGCTGTTTTTACTGTATGCCCGAAGAAGGCTTGAACTGGCTTGATCGTAAAGAGTTAATGACTTACGAGGAAATGCTGCGTAGCTGTGCTTTGCTAGTTAAAATGGGTATTGAGAAGATACGTATTACCGGCGGTGAGCCTTTTGTACGTAAAGATATTATGCAGTTGTTGACCGCGTTATCTAAGCTGGATGGTTTAAAGGAGTTAAGCATGACCACTAATGGCGTTTTAACCGCTCCTTACGTTGCGGAGATGAAAGCACTAGGGGTGAAGTCGGTTAATTTGAGTTTAGATACGTTAGATGCCAACCGCTTTTTTACCATTACCCGCCGTGATGAATTTGCCAGCGTGATGGCTACGTTGGATGAATTATTAAAACATGATATTGATGTAAAGATCAATGCCGTGGTAATGGAAGGAAAAAATACCGAAGATATTATTCCGTTGGTGGAGGTAACTAAGGATTTGCCAGTGAGTGTGCGGTTTATTGAAGAAATGCCCTTTAATGGCGATGGACATACATACAGTGGTTTACAATGGGACTATGTTCACATCCTTGAAAAGATAAGAGCTCAATTCCCCAATATAGAAAAACTGACCGACCCCGCTTATTCTACCTCATACAATTATAACATACCTGGTCACCAGGGTAGTATAGGTATTATAGCTGCTTATTCGCGTACGTTTTGCGGTACTTGTAACCGCATACGCATTACCCCACAGGGCGAGTTGAAGAATTGTTTATATGATGATGGGGTACTGAACATTAGAGATTTAATACGCAAAGGTGACAACGATGAGCAATTAGAACAAAACTTACTAACCGCCTTTAGCCACCGTGTTAAAGATGGCTGGGAAGCAGAACGTAACCGTTTTGAAAAAACAGGTGTGCATGAATCTATGGCCACAATTGGAGGATAATTATGATAACGGTTGAGGAAGCCGAAAAATTAATACAGGCCAACGCCGGCAATTATGGTGTGGAAATAATACCATTTGAACTATCATCAGGCAGGGTACTGGCCGAAACCATTAAAGCAGACCGCGACTTGCCGCCCTTTAACCGGGTGAGCATGGATGGCATTGCTATTACTTATAAAGCGATAGAGGAAGGTATTACTAAATTTCGCATAAAAGCCACCCAGGCAGCAGGCGATAGCCCAATTGATATCCAAAGCAACGATGAATGTATAGAGATCATGACAGGGTCAGCATTAGCTTCATCAGTTGATACTATTATCCGTTATGAGGATGTAGATATTAAGGATGGTTATGCCACGCTAAGCATTTCATCGATACAAAAAAATCAAAATATACATAAACAGGGTGCTGATAAAAAGCAAGGTGATATTATACTAACTCCCGGCAGGTTAATTACTCCTGCGGTTATTAATTCTATTGCATCTGTTGGCGAAAGCGAACTGCGGGTAAAAAGATTGCCACGCGTAGTAATTATATCATCAGGCGATGAGTTGGTTGAAGTGGCCGCTAAACCATCTCCTTACCAGATCAGGAAATCAAACAGCCATGCCATACAGGCAGTGATAAATCAGCATGGCATAACGGCTGGTATGCTGCATATTCCCGATGACCCTGAAGTAACTAAACAAAACATACAGCAATGCCTGCAAAACTATGACGTGATACTGTTAAGCGGTGGTATATCAATGGGTAAATTTGATTATATCCCGCAGGCTTTGCATGAATTGGAAGTAACCAAAGTTTTTCATAAAGTAGCACAGCGCCCCGGTAAACCATTTTGGTTTGGCAAGCATGATAATGGGGTAGTAGTATTTGCTTTCCCTGGTAACCCGGTGGCTACGTTTTTGGGTATGCAACGGTATTTTATTCCGTGGCTGCAAACGTCCACAGGATTAACACCAAAACTACCGTTATATGCGGTATTGAATAAAGATTTTGCTTTTAATCCGCCGTTAAAATACTTTTTACAGGTGAAGTTAAACTTTAGTGAACAAGGGCAATTATTAGCCGACCCTATTGAAGGAAATGGTTCAGGCGATTTTGCTAACTTAGCAGATACAGATGCTTTTATGGAACTGCCTTTAGAGAAAGATGAGTTTAAGAAAGGTGAGGTATATCGTATTTGGAGTTTCAATCAATTAGTATAATGAGCGAAAATGGATTCACACATTTAGACAATAACGGTCGCGCCACCATGGTTGATGTAGGCGGAAAAGCCGTTACACATCGTACTGCAACCGCGCGAAGTGTAGTTGAGTTGCCTGCCGAGGTTTTAGTACAGTTAGCTAATGGTGATGTGCAAACCAAAAAAGGCTCAGTATTTCAAACGGCTATAATTGCAGGTATAATGGCGGCAAAAAAAACGGGAGAGTTAATTCCGCTTTGCCACCCACTGGGTTTAGATAATTGTAATATCACTATACAACTAAACGGTCAAAATGAAGCTGTAATTGAATGTACTGCCAGTATCACCGCCAAAACCGGCATTGAGATGGAAGCTTTAGTTGGTGCAAGTATAGCCGCATTAACCATTTATGATATGTGCAAGGCCTTGAGCCATGATATTGTGATTAAAGAAACCAAACTGATAGCAAAAACAGGAGGTAAGCGTGATTTCAAAAGAGCATAAAAAGCATACCGCGCTGGTAAGGCCCGCTATAGGTAATTTTAACCGTAATGAGTGGGCCATTGTAGGCGGGCCGTGTACTACCATCAAATTGTTGGCAGATGCTGTTATAAGTGCTTTAACCCCGCAATATAAATGTGCCTATGCGGATACTTCGCATAATGATGATATGGTCTCTTCATCAGGACGATTAGCAAGCGGAGCAGTTTTAGAATATACCGATCAGATCAACTTTCATCAGTTTAATTACAACTCGTTACTAACCCCTGTAAAATTCAAACAGCAATTTGCCGATGCGGATATGGTGCTGGTTAATGGCAATCATCAGCAGGCCAAAGCGCAGGTAGTTATTATATACAACAATAAACAAGCGTCCTTACAAAAAAGGGTAGAGCAGCTAACTAATGTACAACTGATATTATTAGCGGAGCCTACCGACGAAATATTTGATTTTTTAAAAGAAGCCATACCCAATTGGAAAGATATCCCGGTTTGTTATTTGGATGAGCGCGACAAGATCATTGCTTTTTTTAAAGCTAAAATGCAGCAAACCATTGCACCGCTTAATGGCCTGGTATTAGCCGGTGGCAAAAGTATGCGAATGGGTTATGATAAAGGCGCGGTTATCTGGTATGGTAAGCAGCAACGCTATTACATGGCCGATCTGTTACGACCGTATTGTAATAAAGTTTCGCTTTCCTGCCGTGCTGAGCAAAAGGGCGAGATAGACACGGCTTATGCTGTATTGGAAGATACTTTTATTGATTTGGGCCCGTATGGCGCTATACTTTCAGCATTCCGTGAAAATCCCGATCAGGCATTGTTGGTAATAGCCTGCGATCTGCCATTAATGGATGCTAATACCTTACAATATTTAGTGGCTAACCGTAACCCATCATCTTTGGCAACCGCTTTTCAAAGTGGCTTTGATGA
Organism: uncultured Mucilaginibacter sp.; assembly: GCA_964611565.1. Taxonomy (GTDB): domain Bacteria; phylum Bacteroidota; class Bacteroidia; order Sphingobacteriales; family Sphingobacteriaceae; genus Mucilaginibacter. Next base: position 104,720 of record CAZTAU010000002.1, read on the forward strand.
TTTTCCCGAGCCGCTAATTACTATTTGGGAACCTAAAAGCTATCCGGTTTTGTTAGCCTGGCTGGCACAGGGATATTCATGCCCGCGTAAGGCTTTAATTAATAGCGATATTAACTTGCTGCAAGCACCCAACCCGGATGCATTAACCAATGTAAATACCCCGGAAGATGCGGAAAGGGTTAAGCAAGTAATCCAACAAAAAGCCACCGTTAATGGATAATGATCTATTAAGATATAGCTGTCAGATAGCGTTGCCGGGTTTTAGTGAAGCAGCACAAAATTTGTTGCAGCAGGCAAAGGTATTGATTGTTGGTGCGGGAGGTTTAGGCTGTCCGGCTTCTCAGTATTTAGCTTCATCAGGTATTGGCACTTTAGGCATTGCTGATTATGATACTGTATCCATTAGTAACCTTCATCGCCAGATATTATATACTCCTGCTGATGTAGGCCAAAAAAAAGCGGTTATTACCTGTGATAGGCTTCAAAAGCAAAATCCCGGGATAACGTTGGTTGCGCATGATGTAAAGATCACATCGGACAACGTGATAGATATTATTAAGAGTTACGATATCATTGTCGATGGCACTGACAATTTTGATACGCGTTACCTACTAAACGATGCGGCCGTTTTAAGCCATAAACCTGTGGTATACGGTGCTATTTACCAGTTTGAGGGACAGGTAGCTGTTTGGAATATAAATAACGCAGACGGCTCTAAAAGCCCCAATTATCGTGACTTGTTTCCCTCGGTAGATGCCACGCAAATACCCAATTGCGCAGATGGGGGAGTGATACCAACTTTGGCGGGTATAATTGGGTGTATGCAGGCCAACGAGGTTATCAAATACATTACTAAAACAGGCGAATTGTTAGCCGGAAAAGTTTTGGTATTTGATGCGCAAACTATGCGTAGTCACATCATCAAAATAGGGCAGGTTACACAAACAAATATTACCAAATTGGTAGAGAGTGTTGGTATACCTGTGATGTCAGTATCCCATATAAAAGAAGGTTTGGCTGATGGTACCTTAGAATTAGTAGATATCCGCACCGACCAGGAGCGGGATGTAGTTGATATCGGTGGGGAGCATTTTGAAGCCGACGAACTGGAAGATAATTTAGGCTATTTAGATAATGGAATTACTAAAGTGCTGTACTGCTCATCAGGTAAAAGGAGCGGAGAGGCAGTGAAAGCTATCCAACCCAAATTGAAGCAAACCCAAATATTCTCTCTTGACGGTGGATTAAAAGCCTGGTTCGAGGCTGAATAATTATCCCAGTAAGCTATTGGTAAACTCCACCTTAATTTTCGATTGAAAATTATCGATCACCTTAAAAATTTCTTTCAAAGTTACCCGCTCTATTTTGGTTAACGTTGATATATCTATATAATTATCCGCTTCGGTACGGTCATGTAATAACTGTGTGGCCTGCTTTTTTAAACGGATGCTCATTAAAAAATAATAGGCCTGGTTCAACTCGTGATATTCTGATTCGGTAAATACGCCTTTATCTTTTAAAGCCTTCATTCTATCGCCGGTATTCAACTCAAAAATGCGGTGTTTCAGGCAATACAAGCGCACAAGGTCCACAATTGGGGTCATAGTTCGTTTAATATCAAATACCTCTTTATCGTTCTTGGTGAATGTACGTATCGAATTAAAGAATGTTAGTGGCGCCTGGTATTGCAAAGCGTTTATCGCCATATTATAAAAGAGTTTTTCCTGGGGTTTTTGCAACGACTCATCTAAAAACTCGCGCAACTCATCCATGATGGTTTCATCGCCATAAATGGTTCGGCAATCAAAAAAGGTAGAGAAATTGATAACTGTTTCTGGTAAGGACTCATCCATCCACTCCTGGTAATTACGTTTCCAATGGGATAGTGAGTGCGTCCACTTTGGGTTTTGAGCCATATATCCACCGGTGCAGTAAACAAAGCCGGTATCATTTAGCATGTCCGAAACTTTGGTGGCAAACTCTAAAAAGTATTCCCTCACTTCCTCGCGGTGCTCATTGGCTTTATCTTCGTAAATAATGGCGTTGTCCTGGTCGGTTTTAAAAGTTTGCTCTTTACGGCCCTCGCTGCCTAATACCATAAAAACAAACTTAGCAGGCGGTGGCCCCATTTGCTCAATGGCTTGCTCTATTACTTTTAGGGCAATGGTATCAGCAATGGTGGTAATAACCCGGTTGGCAATATGCGCATGTACGCCACGTTGCAATAATTGGCTCACAAAAGCCGGAACAGTATCCCATTTTTTTCTTAATTCCTGTACGGATACGGCAGATTTAACCGATTGTATAAATACTAACGGCGATTGCGCCTGTTCGCTTAACAATTTATTACGGCTTAAAAAACCTACATATTCGTTGTTGTTTTTTACCAAAAGGTAACGCGTTTTGGTCTGAAACATCATCAATATAGCCTCATAAATGTAGGCTGATGCGTCAACGCTTCGTACAGGAGCTTCCATTACTGTGCTTAAAGGTTCCTGAGGATCAACTTGCAAACCAACAACCTTGTCGCGTAAGGTTATATCCGTCACATAACCAATCATCTCCTTATTGTTATCCGTAACAAACAAACAGCTTACTTTATTTGCAGCCATGCTTTGTGCCGCTTTGTATATCGGGGTATCGCTGGGGCATGATACAATGGCCCGCTGCTCCACACTTTCAATTTTACGCGAGTAAAGCTGGTCGGCGGCTATATAGCTTTCTTCAAACGTGGCGGGCTTTTTAAAGAAGTGTACAAACTCCTCATTCTGCATCCGCTTACCAAACTCCGAGCTGAAGTACTGAAAAAAATCATCGTAAGTTTTACAAAGCTCCCTAAAATATTTACGGTGCAAAAAGTAAACTACGGTGCCTTTTTTGGCTATTACTGTACGTAAGGATTGTCGCCTGTTTAATAAAACAGATACCCCGCCGTAGCAAAAGCCGGGTTCATGTATTTCAATTAACCGTTTGTTTTGGGCGTTATCATAAAAGAAGGACTCGTAATTACCTTTTACAATAATATCTACACCTTTTAGCTTGGTTATTTCTTGCTGATAGATGGTGGTATCTTTATGGTAACTTACTTTTTCTAATTGCCCGGCAACTCCCTCCAATATATCATAGGGTAATAAATGGAACGGTGCTACTGTTTTTAAAAATTCTATACGGTCCTTCATATCAGATAACTAATAATACTGTCTGTTAATGTTCCCGCCAGTTATATGACCTTAAATTTTGATGCTCAACTATCCTAGGAGTTATCTCGCCGCGATCTATCAACTCAAAATAGCAATCAGCAGCGTGCTTGGCATCATATAATGCATTATGCGGATGGATCAGATCTTTATAAAACAGCAGGTGATAAAACTCATCAAGCCTTAGTTGCCGTGGCATAGGGCTTTGTACCATTTCATGGCTGGCAATCATCGTACAAAAAACAGGCTTATCCTTTAAAATATTCGGCATGCCGGCTCTGAATAACTCGGCAGCTAAAACATAATAATCCAGTTTTATAAAATGCCCAATTACCAATGGATTGTAAAATGTGATATCATCAATAAACAGTTGCAATACCTGCTTAATATCATGCCCGTGTTGGTCAAGATGTTCAGTGGTAATACCATGAATTTTTAAAGCAGCTTCGGTTATTTCAACATCCTTGCTTAGTTTAATGTAATGGTCTTCACGTTTAACTTCTACCCGGTGCTTGTCATAAACTACCCATGATATTTGTACCGCGTGTGGCCAGTTACCGGGTGTGTCAAAGGGTTTCGTCCAATCTTTAGGCAGATCAGTAGCCTCGGTATCAATAAATAGTAAGTAATTGTTCAATGGTTTATAGCAGATGTATAACTATTCAAATTTATAAATTATCCTTACTATAAAAAGTTTATTAAATAAAAAAGCCCCTCTGCATAAAGCAAAGAGGCTTTTTATAAATGTTATGCAGCTTATTGTAATTTAGCTAAAGCGGCTTTGATGCGGCTCATAGCTTCAACCAATTTCTCTTCAGAAGCGGCGTATGACATACGGATAGATTTTTTATCGCCAAAAGAATCACCACCTACGGTTGAAACGTGTGCTTCTTCTAATAAGTAAATGCTTAATTCATCAGCATCATTAATGGTTCTGCCATTGTAGCTTTTACCAAAAAATGCAGTTACGTTAGGGAAGAAGTAAAACGCGCCCTCAGGTAAGTTTACTTTAATACCCGGGATATCTTTCATTAAGCCATAAACTAAATCACGACGTTTTTTAAATTGCTCGCGCATTTCTAAAACGCTTTCTAAACCACCCTCGTAAGCGGCTAATCCGGCACGTTGGGTAACTGATGAAGTACCGGAAGTGATCTGTCCTTGCAATTTATCGCAGGCAGCAGCAATTTCTTTGTTTGATACCGAGTAGCCCAATCTCCATCCGGTCATTGCAAATGCTTTCGACCATCCGTTGATGATAATTACACGGTCTTTGATGCTGTCAAACTGAGCAATTGACTCATGTTTGTCAACGAAGTTAATATGCTCATATATCTCGTCGCTCAGGATATAGATGTTAGGGTGTTTTTCAAATACTTTAGCTAAACCTTCCAACTCTGCTTTGCTGTAAACACTACCTGTAGGGTTACAAGGTGATGAGAACATGAATAGCTTAGTTTTAGGCGTAATAGCGGCTTCTAACTGCTCTGGAGTGATCTTGAAATCTGACTCAACGGAAGTATCAATAAATACGCTTACACCCTCGGTTAGTTTTACCACTTCTGAGTAAGATACCCAATAAGGAGTAGGGATAATAACCTCTTCGCCGGGATTAACCAGGCACATTAAAACGTTGGCAATAGATTGCTTTGCACCGGTAGATACTACTACCTGGCTAAAATCATAATCTAAGCCATTTTCAGTTTTTAATTTTTCAACAACAGCTTTACGTAATTCAGGGTATCCGGCAACTGGGGTATAATAAGTAAAATTATCATCCATGGCCTTCTTTGCTGCTTCCTTAATGTGCTTAGGCGTGTTAAAATCGGGCTCGCCGAAGCTAAGGTTTATCACATCAATGCCTTTTGCGGCAAGTTCACGGCCCATTTTGGCCATTTTAATTGTTGCTGATTCTGACAGGTTGTTAATCCTGTTACTTAATGCGCTCATGTTTTGTTTTTTGTTGTTATCGGGCGCAAATATAGAAATAAGTTTACTGCTAGTACCGTTGTTATTCATAAATTTGACACATATTTAACGGCTTTGCTACAACAAAAAAAGATCATACTTATATCGCTGATTACCGGCATTGTGTTAATGATGGCCAAATTTGGCGCCTATTTTATAACCTCGTCAACCTTTGTCCTTACTGATGCTGCCGAAAGTATTGTAAATGTTATAGCCAGTTCGTTCGCTTTTTTTAGCATTTATTTAGCATCTCAACCACGCGATGAAAATCACCCATATGGGCATGGTAAGGTTGAACACTTCTCTGTTTTTATTGAGGGAGGATTGATACTGGTCGCCGGATTGATCATCATCATAAAATCTATTTACGGCATATTTTATCCCCATCTTATACATGATCTGTTAATTGGTGCAACTATCATTGGTATTACCGGTGCTATTAATGGAGCTTTGGGATATTATATGATAGATAAGGGTAAAACTATTCCATCTATCACCATTGAAGCTGACGGCAGGCATTTGCTAACTGACATGGTAACCAGCATGGGTTTAGTTATTGGCTTGCTGCTGATCCATTTTACAGGATTGCTGATATTAGATAGTGTATTGTCAATCGTAGTAGGCTGTTATATTATATTTACTGGATATAAGTTGGTGCGCAGGTCAGTAGGTGGTTTGATGGATGAGGCTGATGTTGATGTGGTTACTAATGTGGTGAAGATACTAAACGACAAGCGAGAGGAAGAGTGGATAGACGTACACAACTTCCGAGCGCAAAGGTATGGTAATGAACTGCATATTGACTGTCATGTAACTTTACCCAACTATTTTGATTTGAACAGGGTACACGAAGAAGTATCAATGATAGATAAACTAATCAATCGTGAGGTGACGCAAACAGAACTCTTTATACATGCGGATCCGTGTCTTCCTGACTGCTGTCATTATTGTAGTATGCCTAACTGTCCTATACGATTTGAGGCGAAACGTGAACATATTGAATGGACAATGGATAGAGTTATCCGAAACAAAAAACACTTTGAATAATGGCTATATTTAATGTACGCGCTTATGGTTTGCTGATAAATGAGGCCAACCAATTATTAATAACCGATGAAAAGGAGTATGGCAGGCTGTTCACCAAATTGCCCGGCGGTGGCCTGGAGTATGGCGAAGGTTTAAAAGATTGCCTTAAACGTGAATTTAAGGAAGAGTGTGACGTTGAAATAGAGGTGTTAAACCATTTTTATACTACCGATTTTTTTGTAAAATCTGCCTTTGGCGATGCGCAGATCATTAGTGTTTATTACACCGTTAAAGCTGTTTCCAATTTGGATATATGTATTAAAACCACGCCATTTGATTTTGATGGTGAGGGAGAAGTGTTACAGGCTTTCCGTTGGGTAAATTTAGCTGATCTAAAACCTGAAGATATGACCTTCCCGATAGATCAGCATGTAGTAAAACTTTTAAGGGAGAAGGCATGAGCTTAACAGACAGGGATTTAAAAGTTATATGGCATCCCTATACGCAAATGAAAACGGCCCTGCCACCAGTACCGATAGTGAGGGGCGAAGGAGCTTGCTTATTTGATGAGGATGGTAAAAAATATATTGATGCCATATCCTCCTGGTGGACAAATATACACGGGCACTCGCATCCCTATATCGCTCAAAAAGTAGCCGAGCAATTAACTAAACTGGAGCACGTGATATTTGCGGGCTTTACCCATCCAGGAGCGGTTGAACTGGCCGAACGTTTATTGCAAATATTGCCCAATAACCAACAAAAGGCCTTTTATTCAGATAATGGGTCAACCGCCGTTGAAGTGGCGATAAAAATGTGCCTGCAATACTGGCATAACAAAGACGAGGGGCGAACCAAAATTTTGGCGTTTAAAAATGCCTATCACGGCGATACTTTTGGTGCTATGGCCGTGAGTGGCCGCAGCGCGTTTACCGCCGCCTTTGATTCGTTGTTGTTTGAGGTAGAGTTTATTGACTTACCTAACGAGCATAATATCCAGATTCTCAAATCTCAAATCTCAAATCTCAAGTCTGAACTGGCTTGTTTTATTTTTGAGCCATTGGTACAGGGTTCTGCCGGGATGTTAATGTATGAGGCTAAATATTTGAATGAGTTGATGGCCCATTGCCGTCAACAAGGTGTGCTGTTGATTGATGATGAAGTATTTACCGGTTTTGGGCGCACAGGAAAGCCTTTTGCTTGTAACCATGTTACTGAGCAGCCGGATATTATGTGCTTCTCCAAGGGGCTTACAGGCGGCACTATGGCGTTAGGGTTAACTACTTGCACCCAAGATATATTTGACGCTTTTCTGTCTGATGATAAATTGAAGACCTTATTTCATGGCCATTCATTTACCGCTAATCCTGTTGCCTGCGCATCTGCGTTGGCCAGTTTAGATATTTTTGAACAAGCTGAAACTTTAGAAAATATTAAGAGGATAGAGGGAAAACACAGCGAATTTGCACTGCGGGTTAAGCATCACCCTAAACTAAAAGAGGTAAGACAAACAGGAACTATAATCGCGTTAGAATGGCATACAGATAGTAACACTTCTTATTTTAGTAACCTTCGCGACAAGCTATATTTTTACTTTTTAGATGCCGGCATTATTTTACGTCCGTTGGGAAATATTATTTACATTTTACCTCCGTATTGCATTACCAACGCCGACTTAGATTACATTTACCAAAAAATTGAGCAGGCGCTTGAAGAAATTTAAATATGCAACTATCTACCATACTACCCAATATAATTGCCAATAACGAACTACACGCACGCTGGTTAAATACTTTGTCGCTGATGGAGAATACCGGAGCACGCAAAATATCTGCCAGTGAGGACCCGGTTACAGTTACTTATATCATACTAAAACATGCTGCCGAGGAGCACCGCCATGCTTTCTACCTAAAAAAGCAAATAGAAAAATCAGGTAAGGACTTATGCCCAACCTATGCGGATGAATACCTGGTGGCACCTGCATGCAGCAAGTATTACCTGAATATGCTGGATGTGGAAGTAAGCCGCTATCTAAAAAAGGAACTTAACCTATCCGGTCGCGAACTGCGCTTTGCCGCATATCTGCTGGTTACCTACGCTATTGAAGTTCGTGCTGATGAACTTTATCCTATTTACCAGGATGCTTTGGATAATGCAGGAAGCAAGGTTAATGTGAAATCAATTATACTGGAAGAGGAGGGGCATTTGGAAGAGATGATCAACCAACTGCAAAACTTTTCACCTGTTTGGCAGCTACATGCTGATAAAGCCGTCGAATTGGAAACCCGCTTATTTGAACAATGGGTTGTAGAGTTAGGTAAAGAGGTGAACTAATTCAAATCTAACTGTCATCTCGAAACCCAGTGAGAGATCCATACATTGCTGTAATAAATATGTATAGATTTCTCGTTATCGCTCGAAATAACAAGCGCTATTATAACGCCAAATACTCCGTAAATATTTGCTGCATAAAGGCTTTGCCATAAAGCAGGGCCTTGTCAGTTATTCCTTTATCCGCATTTTTGTTTTTGCGGTAGATTACCCGCTTGCCGGAATTATCGTATGATACTGCCTGTTGCGGTAAAATAAACCCAAAGCCATTATCCCAATCAAAAAAGGCAAACTCCTTGCTATAAGGATTCAACAAGTTTTTTGACCAGGTGAATTGCTGATGAGGTAAGTTTAGCTGTGCCAATAGCGTTGCAGCCAAGTCGGTTTGGTTACCCAGCTTAGTTATGGTTTTACCACGATATTCAGGTTTAATCACATCCCCATAAAACATCATGGGTATATGATATTTCCCCGGATGGAAAGCCCCATGGTTATCTAAAGGCAAGCGGTGCCCATGATCGGCAATGATCACAAATAATGTGTTTTTATACCAGGGCTGTTTTTTGGCAGCTATAAAATAGTCGTTCATAACTGAATCCGTAAAATAAGCGGTGCTTCGGAACATATCCGCCACGTTATCGCCCTTAAAATGTGGTTTTACAGGTAAAACAAAAGGCTCATGGTTACTCAAAGTCTCAATAAATGAGAAGAACGGCTGTGGCTGGTTGTTGAAATATCCAGCATGTTTTTTAAAAAGCACATCATCATGTGCCCCCCAGGTAGATAAGATATCTTTTTCGGGTATATGGCTTTTATCTATAATGCGGTCAATTTTATGATCCTTCATGTAGATATCAAAATTCATATAATCGGCCTTGCCACCATAAAAATAAGTGGTTAAATAGTCGGTATTTTTAAATTCGGTGATGATAGACGGTAGTTTCCTTTGTTTAAGGGTATCTAAAATAACACTCCGTATAGCCTGCGACGGGAAAGCACTGAGAATAGCAATAATACCTTTGTCAGTACGGTCGCCTGCTGCATAAATGTTATTAAAAGCTAAACCGCTTTTAGCCAGTTTGTCGTAATTAGGAGCCACACCTTTTTTGCCGCCTAATGACTCGATCAAATCAGCGGTAAAACTTTCTAACTGAATGATAACTACATTTGGCCTGTTGGTAGTTAATACCTGTACTGTGGTATCCTTTTTTACCGAGAATGTTTCCCTTACCAAACTTTTGGCTTGTGCGGGTGGCAAATACTTATAAGGATTATGCGGCTTACGGAAATTCTCGAAAACATTATTTGCTAAATTCCACTCGGTGTTTTGAGCGGCCAGATCAAGTATTTGATTGTCCGAAAAATAGCCCGCGCTTTGATCAATAGGATCGGGTTGCAGGCTGCCCCTTAGAATAATAAAGTTGATAATTATAATCAATACCGTAAGTGTCAGCTTGTTTTTAGTAGTGACTATTGGTGGCCTTTTGTAGCTATGATCCAGTATAAAGTGTGATAATAATGCACCTATGGATATTAAAAAAATACCTATGGCAATATTCAATGCAATAGGTGTAGAGGCGGTAGATGACATGGACTCGGCAGGGGCAATGTACAGTGTCTCAAATGCCCTAAAGTTTACTTTTGCACCCCACTCGGTAAATATACCCAAGTCAATAATTGCTATAAAGCTGATCAGGAAAAGGCATAACCACGTGTACGCCTTGAACCATATAGGTTTAACAGGCTTATTGCCCGTAAACCAATTGATAAAGAATACTAACAAGGGGATTATTGCCAAATATGCAGTTGCCGAAGCATCCATGCGCAGGCCATAAACAAAGGTCTCTAAAAACTCGGCTACAGTAACACCTTTAAGTTTATGTTGGAAATAAATTAAAAAGACAGCCCGTGTTATGGCAAAAAATATCAGCCAAAAAATGTAGAATCTAATAAATGCGAAAAGGCTCCTGAACATTGGATTGCAAAAGTAATTAATTTACAAATAGGTTAAGAAGCCTTTAATTAAATAGGAGATACGATTGACTTATCGCCCGCCACCTAAAGTATTCAATTCATTTAGTGTTATCCTGTCATATCCGGCAGGGATACCAAATGACCCTGCAGGCACTTTTTCCTGGACGATAGATTTTAAAGTAGCATCAATAGTTTGCCCACTTTGCGTGGTTTTGAACCGAACCGGGAAGCCGCCCGCACTTTCAAAAAGTTTAGTTAAAGTATTAACGGGCGCTTTAATATCGTTGGTTACCCATATCTCCATAGTAGATCCATTTTTAGCATCTTTAGCGATTACCTTTTTACTGTTGAAACCATTTATCTGCTTGGTTTCGGTTGTCGAAGTAAAAGTATATTTAGGTGCTTGTTGCTCTGCCTGTTTTAGTTCGGCAGGAGTTAATACCGCTGCTTTTTTTAATTCTATTAATGATACATCAACCAATATTACCCCATAAGTTCCTGCTGTATTAGATATTGCCTTAATATTCGCAGGCCCTTGTTGGGTTATAAACGCGTTCGAGTCGGCGTTAAATATAAGTTTAGCATCCAGCTCGCCGATAGGAGTTGCCAACGCGTAAGTTGCTGTACCTTCTGTATATGTTTTCTGTGCGTTTGCACTGATGGTAATGCAAGTGAGTGCCAATACCGTTCCTATTATGATTCGTTTGATTTTCATGTTTTTATAGAGTATAAATAGATATAGAAGTTTAACGCTTAATACGTATTAGATAGTATACTTAAAGCTTTGTTACGTTTTAATGACTGATAGGGGATATTGCTGATTTGTGCCTCTTGCTCCAACTTTGTAATTAACTGGGGCGTATTATTACTGCCAATAACTAGTAGCTTATAAGTGTAGTTTTTATTAATTGTTGTAAGATCTGTATTTGGGTTGTCGGTAATGTATAGACAATCAACCGGGAGTTTTTGCGGTAGTTGGTTACTGACGGTGGTTTTATTGTAAATAATAATTGTTTTGTTTTTAAACAGGATAAGATTATCCCTCTTTCTTAAAAATGGCGCGTTAACGTTTTTGTCTAAATTATAAACCGTTGTATCTGTTACTTTGCAGCTATCCAGGTAGGGTTGTATGCCGTATTGATAGTTTTTATCAGCGGGATTTAAATCTGTTATAACGATAGCCTTATCATTTTTTTTAAATACAACGCCGGTATGCGACCGTAGGTTCAAATAGGTAATACCGTCGGTTTTAAAAGCGTTATACTTTTTTAGGCTGATGCTGATAGACAGTATCAACAAGCATAACAGACTTGCTTTAATTAACCATTTTCGCTTATCAAACAAAAAGTAAAATAAGCAGATGATAATGACATATAGCAGTAAATATTCAAAAGTAGTTAACCATATTTTACCAATGCTGGCTAAAGGCGAATGTTCAATTATAGATAAAGCTTTATTCATCCATAAAATGGCTTGCTCCAAAATAAAACCTAATGCTTTGGATATAAACGGCATCTGCGGCAGCAATAAATAAAATAACCCCGTGTACATGATGAGTATAACCGGCAATGCTATAACCAGGTTGCTCAATAAAAAGTAAACCGGGAACTGGTGAAAATAATACGCGCTTAACGGAAAAGTAATTACCTGGGCGGCGATGGATATGGAACAAAGAGCCCACAATTTATCCAGCCATTTATTGCTGACTTTTAAAAGATTGTAAACGATTGGTTGAAAAACCACTAACCCCGCTACTGCCAAATAGGAAAGTTGGAAACCCACATCTGTAATTAAATAGGGATTATATAATAACAGGAAGAAAGCTGATATAGCCAGTATATTCAATGTGTTAATATATCGGCTATAGGTTTTACCCGTAATAATAAGCGATAGCATCACTGCTGCCCGGCAAACCGCAGGCGAGAAGCCCGTAAGCAAAGCATAATACCAAATGAAGGTGATAATGATTGTGGCTTTTAACAACTTACCATATTTGCGGCCATCCAAAAAGGTAAGCACATAATTCAACAGCAAAAACAAAATAGCTACATGCGCACCAGATACCGAGAGTACATGAATAGTTCCTGTTTTAGAGTAGGCCTGTAAAATATCATTACTCAGATCGGCCTTATAACCTAGTATTAATGTGGATGCAACGGCTATGGCATTGGTATCCTTCATGTTGGCTTTAAACTTTTCAACCAAATTTTGCCTTTGGTGTAAGGCGTAAGCCATTATACCATTTCCTTTATTATGGTCAATAACCACATACTGTTTAGGATACAAAAAGCTTTGGTGATAGATATTTTGATGTGCCAGGTACTTTTTATAGTTAAACTCGGCAGGGTTAAAGGGTGGGTCAACCAAAGTATAGGATGCAGGTATAAGCAGTTCATCGCCATATTCTAGTTGTGTGGCTGCACTATCTTTTATACTGATGAGTAAGTTGCCGGATGTGTTTGTGTATTTGGTGTTATTTACCTGCTGTTTAACTTTGGTATTAAATCGTACTAATCCATTTTTAAAAACCGGTTCATTGTTAACTCGAACTGCCAAATATTGTGAAGATGATTTAGAGAAATGATCGACCCTATTTAGATCATTATGCTGAACAACGCTTACCCATCCAGCTAATAATAAAATCAAACTCATTAATGAGCCGCCCAACCATTTTAACCGATATAAACCCAACCGTGCATAAGCCAAGTTTAACCCGATAAAGACAATGCTTAAAGATGAAATAGATACAAATAGAAAGTTAAAGTTGCTGGCTGATGAAAAGTTTAACCCAAACACTATCCCCAATAAAAAAGGAACTATTAGCAGTACAAAAGGAATTTCGCCTTTATGGTTGGCAAGCATTGTTGACAGGGTTGGTTATTAAAAACCAAAGTACAAATAATTATCAAACTCGCCATGTCATTGCGAGCGTAGCGCGGCAATCGCAAGGAGATAAGTCAAACTTGCATAGTCCGCGATTGCCGCGTGGTTCCTCCTCGCAATGACAAAGTTATTCGTCATACCAATCCTTACTTAGATCATTCCAATTAGGATTATCTAAATTGATCAAATCGATTTTCTTTTGTCTTGAGCCGGCCTTGACTTGTTTTTCTCTTGCTATTGCATCCTGAACCCATTGGTATTCCTCATAATATACCAATTTCGTACATCCGTACTGTTTGGTAAAACCTTTGTTTACACCTTACTTATGATCCCAAACTCTACTTTGCACATCATTCGTAACACCAATATAAATAACAGTATTGCCCTTGTTGGTCATCATGTAAACATAGTATTGGTGGATTTTAAACACAAGGCAATATAAAAAAAACTAATTGTCATTGCGAGCGAAGCGCGGCAATCGCGAACTGTGCACTGGGTACTTAGGCTATTTGAGATTGCCGCGTCGTTCCTCCTCGCAATGACACGAATGGAAAATTTATAACTGATCCCTAACCTCTAATAAAAACTTTTTAAGGTTTTCTAACGAGTCGATAACACGCTGGTTGTCCTTGGTTTCGCCCAGGTTATTTTTTAAATGATCTTTAGCACCTTGCAAGGTGTAGCCCTTATCGCGTATCAGATGGAAAATGATCTTTAGGTTCTCCAGGTCTTCAGGAGTAAATAAGCGATTGCCTTTTTTGTTCTTTTTGGGTTTAAGCACATCAAACTCTTTCTCGTAAAACCTGATAAGTGATGTATTTACATCAAACATAGCGGCTACTTCACCCATGGTGTAGTATAGTTTACTGATCTCGCGTTCTTTGTAAGGCATAATGTTTCAAATGTATGATTTAGTCGGGAAGTCCGCAAGTCGGAAAAGACCAAAAGAAACTAATCTAAACTTTCCGACTTTCGGACTAATAATTAACTTTGCCCTCATGACTGCTAACGAAATACGCCAGGCTTTTCTGGATTTTTTTGCCGCCAAGGGACATGCTATCGTTCCGTCGGCACCTATTGTTGTAAAAAACGACCCTACGCTGATGTTTACCAACGCGGGGATGAACCAGTTTAAAGATATTTTTTTAGGCGAGGCACCGGCAAAGTCGGCCCGCGTGGCAGATACCCAACGTTGTTTACGTGTTTCGGGCAAGCATAATGACCTGGAAGAGGTGGGAATTGATACCTATCATCATACCATGTTTGAGATGTTGGGTAACTGGAGTTTTGGCGACTATTTTAAAAAAGAAGCCATTGAGTGGAGCTGGGAGTTACTGACCGAAGTATATAATATAGATAAAAGCCGCTTATACGTAACCATTTTTGAAGGCGACGATAAGGAAGGTTTGCCTAAGGACCAGGAAGCGTATGACTTTTGGAAGCAATGTGGTGTACCCGAAGATCATATCCTGTTAGGAAACAAGAAAGATAACTTTTGGGAAATGGGCGAAACCGGTCCATGTGGGCCTTGCTCAGAAATACATTATGATAACCGAAGCGAGGCTGAACGCGCTAAGGTTAGTGGTGCTACGTTAGTAAATGCTGATGACCCACAGGTTATCGAGATATGGAACAATGTATTCATGCAATTTAACCGCCTTAAAAACGGCTCGTTACAGCCCTTGCCTGCACAGCATGTGGATACAGGTATGGGCTTTGAGCGTTTGGTGCGGGTGATACAGGGCAAACAAAGTAATTACGATAGCGATGTGTTTTCAAATACTATTGAGTTTATAGCTGCCAAATCAGGTAAAAAATATAATGCCTCGGCTGTTCCCGGCGATGAAGATTGGAACGTTGCTGTAGCCATGCGTGTTTTGGCCGACCATATTCGCGCGGTAAGCTTTGCTATTGCTGATGGACAATTACCATCCAACAACAAAGCAGGTTATGTCATCCGTCGTATTTTACGCAGGGCGGTTAGGTATTCTTATCAATATTTAGAATTTAAAGAGCCATTTTTAAATCTGTTGGTGCCTTTATTGGCTGAGCAGTTTAAAGGAGTGTTCGACGAATTGAATAACCAAAGGGATTTTGTGCAAAAAGTGATTTTAGAAGAGGAAGTTTCTTTCTTGAGGACTTTATCATCAGGTATAAGGAAGTTTAAAGAGGTTGTTGGTGCAGGTAATAAGGTCATTGCAGGTGCTACTGCTTTTGAATTATCAGATACGTATGGTTTCCCAATTGACTTAACCGAGTTAATGGCCCGGGAGGAAGGATTAACTGTAGATATTGCTGGTTTTGAAGCTGAACTACAGCAACAAAAAACACGTTCTCGCGCGGCATCTGCCATTGATACTGAAGACTGGGTAGTATTAAAAGATGATGAATCTGTTGAGTTTACCGGCTATGACGAAACTGAAAGTATTGCACACGTAGTTAAGTATCGTAAAGTAACCGCTAAGGGTAAAGAGCAATACCAGATCGTACTGGATAAAACGCCTTTTTATGCGGAAAGCGGTGGCCAGGTAGGCGATACCGGCGAGTTGGTTTTCCCGGATGGCGAAGTGGTAGATGTTACTGATACTAAAAAAGAGAATGGGTTAATAGTTCATTTTGTAGATAAACTGCCTGATGATATTGACGATGCCTTAACTGCCATTGTTGATAGTCAGCGCCGTGCCAATATTATGAATAACCATAGTGCCACACACTTGCTGCATGCCGCTATGAAACAGGTATTAGGTTCGCACGTAAACCAAAAAGGATCATTGGTTAACGAAGATTATTTAAGGTTCGATTTTTCGCACTTCGCTAAAGTAACCGATGAGGAAATAGCACAGATAGAAGCCATTGTTAACCAAAAAGTGCGCGAAAATATCGCCCTAAAAGAAGAACGCGATGTACCTTATGATGTAGCGATTAAAAGCGGGGTAACCGCCTTATTTGGCGAAAAATATGGCGATTATGTGCGTGTGATCACTTTTGATGAAACTTTCTCCAAAGAGCTTTGCGGTGGTACACACATTAAATCAACCGGACATATTGGTTTCTTTAAAATCATAGCCGAGAGTGCTGTAGCCGCAGGGGTAAGGCGTATTGAAGCCATTACCGGTGTAGCAGCAGAGGTGTTTATTAATAACCAGATCAAACTGGTTAGCCAGGTACGCGAGTTACTGAAAAACCCTAAAGATGTATCCAAAAGCATAGAAAGCTTAATAGAAGAAAATAACCGCCTGAAAAAGGAAATAGAGAAAAGCGTTTTAGAAAAATCGTCGGGCTTAAAAACTGAACTGGCTCAAAAAGCGGAGCAGATCAATGGCATCAACTTCATCGCGCAAAAAGTGGAATTACCAAATGCGGATGCTATTAAAAATCTGGCTTATAACTTAAAAGGCATCGTAAACGACTTGTTTTTAGTATTGGTTGCCGATATCGACGGCAAACCCAACATTACCGTGATGATAGCCGAGAACCTGGTTAAAGACAAAGGCTTACACGCGGGTAATATTGTTAAAGAACTGGCTAAAGAAGTTAAAGGTGGCGGGGGCGGTCAGCCGTTTTTTGCTACCGCGGGTGGTAGTGATGTATCCGGGCTGGATAATGTATTAGTGAAGGCGAAGAGCTTTATACACTAATTTAATATTATTTATTGATAGTTAGCTAATTATTGCAATTAAATAAAGTATTGCTTATGGTTAACACTTTTTTGCTGTATTTTTAATTAAGTAATTGACTATCAGATTATGAAATTATTTTTTCTAAAATGTGTTAAGTTGTGTTAATCTTCTTTATCAATCTTAAATAATAGGTAAGAACATACTTTTTAACACTTGCTTAAGCAGGTTGGTAGTAAAATATTATATTTGACCTTTCATCATCGGGCTAAATATAGCTTGTATTATAATTTATGACAGTTATTGCAGAGGAAATAAGCCAAAAGTATGAATTAGTTGTAGGATTAGAGGTTCATGCGCAACTATCAACTTCAAGCAAAATGTTTTCTTCAGATTCGGCCGCTTTTGGCGCCGAAGCTAATCACCATATCAGTGCCATATCATTGGGCCACCCGGGTACATTGCCGCGCATCAATAAAACCGCGGTGGAGTATGCCGTTAAACTGGGCTTGGCATGTAATTGTACCATCAATCTTAACAATTCCTTTGCCCGTAAAAACTATTTCTACGCCGATCTGCCGAAAGGCTACCAAATAACGCAAGATCATGCGCCGGTATGTTTGGGCGGCGCTGTAACTGTAAAGTTGGCTAATGGTTCTGAAAAGCAGTTGGCTATTCATCACATCCACATGGAAGAGGATGCCGGCAAGAGTATGCACGATAACCATCATGAAGATTCATTGATTGATCTGAACAGGGCAGGAGTACCTTTACTGGAGATTGTATCTGAACCGGATATGCGCAGTGCAGAAGAAGCAGGTCAGTTTTTAACCGAGATACGCAAAACCCTGCGCTACCTGGATATTTGCGATGGTAATATGGAAGAAGGCAGTATGCGCTGCGATGCTAATATTTCTGTTCGTTTAAAAGGGGCAACCGAATATGGCAACCGCTGCGAGGTGAAGAATCTAAACTCTATCCGTAACGTACAGCGCGCTATTGAGCATGAATTTATACGCCAGGTAAACGTTATTGAGGCAGGTGGCCATATCGACCAAAATACTCTTAATTTCAATGCAGATACGGGAGAAACATCCGTATTACGCTCCAAAGAAATGGCTAATGATTACCGCTACTTCCCCGAGCCTGATTTGATGCCGATAGCTTTGGATGATGCTTACGTTAATAAAATAAAAGCAACCATGCCTGCTTTGCCGCATGAGCTGTATAAAAAATATACCGTCGAATTAGGCCTGTCTGAATATGATGCAGGAGTAATTACTGCCGATAAAGAGCTGGCCCTATTCTTTGAAGAACTGATAAAACATACCAGCAACCATAAAGCCGCGGTGCATTTATTGATGGGTCCGGTTAAGTCTTACCTGAATGATCACTCGGCTCATATTAGCAATATTAATTTGCAGCCAAAGGCTTTGGCAGGATTAATTAAACTGGTGGATGATGGTTTGGTTAATAATACCGTAGCTTCACATAAGCTGTTCCCGGCACTTTTACGGTCACCCGAAAAAACGGCTGAACAATTAGCCGGTGAACTAAACCTGCTGATAACAACCGATAACAATGATGTAAGTCAATACATCAACGATGCTATTGCCAAGTTTCCGGATAAGGTGAAGGAATACCAGAAAGGCAAAAAAGGCGTTGTAGGCTTGTTTATGGGCGAGATCATGAAATTATCAAAAGGTAAGATCGACCCACAAAAAACTAATCAGCTGTTAATAAAAGAATTAGAATCAAGGTAATCTTTACCTGTATCCTTACAATTATAAAATCTATTAGAAATGAAAAATCGTTTTGCCGTCTGCGTATTTGTAGTCTTGTCTTTTTTATTGTTTGCCTGTAAGGATAGTGGAACGTTTACCATTTCGGGTACAATTAAAAATCCCGCTGCAATAAAAAATATTTATTTATTAGCTGCAGACAGTACAAGTGTAAATGTTGTTGATTCGGCTACATTAAATGATGGTAAATTTGAATTTAAACACAAGTCACCTTACGCTAACTTATATAAGCTACGCATTGGAGGAGCGATATTTGACTTCATCGCAAAAAATGGTGAAAGCATAGATTTTAGCACAGATTTGAGTGATGAAAAACATGCCTATACCATATCGGGTTCAGATGAATCTGAAAAAATACAGGAGTTTAATAAAATTAGCAATGTATTTAGTGAGCAATACACCCAGGTAAGTAGCGATTACCAGGCAAGGGCAGAAGCAATAGGCCAGGAATCGGACTCATTAATGAATACTTTTCAACCCCGCCTCCGAAAAATTGCCGAAGATAATAACCGCGCTATTTTAAAATTTGTTAATGATAATAAAACTTCATTAGCCGCATTTTATGCCATGGCGTCTATAACCCCGCCACAGCAGTACGAGCAGGAGTTGATCAAGTATGCTGAAGATATTAAAGATCAATTTACAGATAACCCCGGTGTAACTCGCTTTAAAAATCAAATGAGGTATATGAAACCGGTTACCATAGGTCAAAAAGCGCCGGATTTTATTATTAATGGTCTTGATGGCAAACCGGTAAAACTAGCCGATTATAAAGGCAAATATGTAATGCTGGACTTTTGGGCCTCATGGTGCGCCCCTTGCCGTGCGGAGAATCCTAACATAGTGAGATTATACGCAACTTATCATCCAAAAGGATTAAATATTATAGGTATATCATTAGATACGGATAAAGCCAGCTGGCAAAAGGCGGTTAATGATGATAAATTAACATGGGCGCATGGTTCCAATCTGATGAGGTTTGAAGGCCCTACCGAACTTGATTACCGCATTGATGCTATACCTATGAACTACATTCTTGATCCACAGGGAATTATAATCGCTAAAAATATTACAGGTGCTAAACTTGAAGATTTTTTAAATAAAACATTTAGCAATCCTCAATAAATAGTTAAAATAAGGTGACTATTAACAATTTGTTAATATTAACTTAACCGTTTACTTCTATTAAGCGACTACTTTTATGCAAAATTAAAAGCGATGAGCAACACAGTTAAACAAAAAATACTAATTGTTGACGATGAGCCGGATATTTTGGAGCTGATAGAGTACAATTTAAAAAAAGAAGGCTACCAGGTATTTTTAGCACGTAACGGGCAAGAGGCTGTAACCGAAGCCAAAAGATCATTGCCTGATCTGATAGTATTAGATATAATGATGCCCAAGATGGATGGGATAGAGGCTTGCCGGATTATGCGCACCATGCCCGAGTTTAAAAACACCTTTATGGTATTCTTAACCGCCCGCAGCGAAGAATATTCAGAAATTGCAGGATTTAATGTAGGTGCCGATGATTATATAGCTAAACCTATTAAGCCGCGTGCATTAGTAAGTCGTATAAATGCTATACTACGCAGAAACGCCCCTTCCGAAGATTTTACCGATAATAAGCTTGAAATTGGCGACCTGGTAATCGACCGCGAAGCCTATTTAGTTTATAAAGCCGGTGTTAAAGTAGTACTAGCAAAAAAGGAATTTGAACTATTATACTTATTAGCATCAAAACCGGGCAAAGTATATACCCGCGAGGTAATATTAAAAAACATTTGGGAAGACTCTGTAGTGGTTACCAACCGTACCATTGACGTACACGTACGTAAACTCCGCGAAAAGCTGGGCGACGACTGTGTATCAACTGTAAAAGGGGTAGGTTACAAATTTGAAGCATAAACAAAAAGAGGCGGTAATTTTACCGCCTCTTTTTATTTATATAGTTAGATTATTTAGCAGCTGCTACTTTTTTCTTAGCAGTTGTTGCTTTTACTTTAACAGCAGTTGATTTTGCAGCAACAGCTTTTTTAGCACTGGCCACTTCTTTTTTAGCGGTAGTTGTCACAGCTTTGGCTTTAGTCGCTGCCTTAGCTTTTACATTAGCCACTTCTTTTTTAGCTTTAGCAGTTACAGCTTTAACTTTAGTGTCGGCTTTAGCCTTTACATCAGCTGCCGCAGTTTTAGCTTTTGCAATGGTGGCTTTTGCTTTAGCGGGAACCGCTTTTTTGGCAGTAGTAGTCTTTTTTGCAGGTATCGCCTGTTTAAGTGCTTCAATTTTTTCTTCTACAACATCTTTTATGTCGTCTTTAGCATCTTCTGCAGTATCTTTTGTGCCATCCCAAAATTCTTCGATGGTTTCTTTAACCTTTTCAAAAAATCCTTTTTCGTCAGGTTGGGTTGATTTTGTTGCCATGGTAATTGTTTTTATAGTTAGATATGTTTTTCAAATACAATAACCGTTCCAACTAAAGTTTGTTTTATTAACCGTATTTTTGCTTCCTATTAGCGTATACATGAAAATTCCAAAATTTACCGACCTTATATTATTTGAAGATGATGACATCATTGTTGTAAACAAACCCGCCTTTATAAGCACGCTTGATGAGCGCGAAGGCGGTGAGATTAATATGTTAAGGTTGGCTAAAAATTATGCTGACGATGCACAGATATGCCACCGTTTGGATAAAGAAACATCAGGCGCGCTGATCATTGGTAAAAACCCCGAGGCTTACCGCTTGGTATCTATGCAGTTTGAAAAGCGACAGGTTAAAAAAGTATACCATGCTGTTATTGAGGGAACACATACTTTTGATAACCTCTTTATAGATCTGCCTATTTTAAACGTAGGTAAAGGAAACGTAACCATTAGCAGACAGGAAGGCAAGCGTGCCGAAACATGGTTTCAGTCGTTAAAATACTTTAAACATTATACTTTGGTAGAGTGCCGTCCTGTAACTGGCCGCATGCACCAAATACGCATCCATTTAGCCACTCAGCGCGCTTCAATTGCCGGAGATGAGATGTATAAAGGAAAACCGGTTTTCTTGTCGGATATCAAGCGAAAATACCATTTAGGGAAAGACCAGGAGGAGTTGCCCATCATGAAACGTTTTGCCCTGCATGCTTACGAGGTTACTTTTAAACTAATGGACGGCAACGATGTAACCATACACGCCCCATACCCTAAAGATTTTGAAACGTTATTGAAGTTGTTGGATAAGTTTGATAGTTAATAAGACTATTTTATCATCACTCCAGGCTTATTCACCACAGGCAACTTTATAAAATTAGCATCCACAATACTTTCAGGCAGGAAGATGAATTTCTTATCGTATATCTGTGTGCCGATGTAATAGCTTAACCAGTATTCATTATTTAGCCCAAAGGTTTCTTCGGCTATAGGTTCAATAATTTTAAATGTACCTGGTTCAACAATGGGGAACATATGGCGCAGGGTAGAGGTTTTTACCTGTTCGCCATCCTTTTCACCATAACCTTTTGAGGTGATCAGTACATTCTCGATAGGTTCTTTTTTAAGATTGATAAGATAAACATACCAGGTTTTTTGCTCCGCGTTCTCTTTCTCTAAAGCTACCGCTATAGCTATATCCTGTACATTGTTTTCGGGGAGGTCTTTTATCATTTTTAGTTGATTGGGTTGATTAAGTTAGATTAAGTTGAATGATTTAAAAACTTATCAACCACTCACCAACTTACTTTTTCTTAGCAAATTTTTTACCACCTTTTTTAGGTGCTTTGGCATCTGCATCGGCAAGGGCTTTGCATTCGGCAAAAGTTAATGTTTGCGGGTCTTTATCTTTGGGTATTTTAACATTTTGCTTGCCAAACTCAATATACGGGCCCCAGCGTCCGTTCAATACTTTTACGGTTGGGTCTTCATCAAACGCTTTGATGAGTTTTTCTGCGTCTTTTTTGCGTTTAGCTTCTATCAATTCAATAGCCTGCTCTTCGGTAACATCCAGTGGGTCTATTTCTTTTGGTAAGGATACAAACGCGCTGTTATGGCTAATATAAGGGCCAAATCGGCCAATAGCAACCTTCATTGCTTTGCCTTCATATTCGCCAACAACTTTCGGTAGCTTAAATAGTTCTAATGCTTCTTCTAAAGTAATCGTTTCAATACTTTGTCCTGTACGTAAGCTGGCGTATAATGGTTTGTAATCTTTATTATCATCGCTGGCGTTTTCGCCCACTTGTACAAACGGACCGTAGCGGCCAATTCTTACAGAAACCTTTTCTCCTTTTTCCGGGTGTATACCCAGGTCACGTTCGCCGGTAGCTTTGGTGGCGGTTTCAATGGTGCTTTCAACATTTTCATGAAATGGCTTGTAAAAGTCATGGAGCATTTTTGTCCATTCCTGTAAACCCTGTGCTATTTCGTCAAACTGCTTTTCAACAGTAGCAGTAAAATGGAAATCAACAATACCGTTAAAATGTTGTACTAAAAAGTCGTTAACTACCGCGCCAATATCCGTAGGAAAAAGTTTGTTGCGCTCGGCACCTGTATTTTCAGTTCTTTCTTCTTTAGTAACGCTATTACCTTTTAAAGTTAAAACGCGGAATTTACGTTGTTTGCCTTCGCGCTCTTCTTTAACTACGTAACCACGGTTTTGTATGGTAGATATGGTAGGAGCATAGGTTGATGGCCGGCCTATACCTAATTCTTCTAATTTCTTTACTAAACTCGCTTCGGTATATCTTGATGGTGGACGGGAAAAACGTTCGGTAGCCAGCATTTCCTGTAACTCCAATAACTGATCTTTGGTCAATGGCGGCAGCATGGCATTTTCACCATCTTGGGTGGTTTCTTCCTCCTCGTCGTCTGATTCCAGGTAAACTTTCAGGAAACCATCAAACTTCATTACCTCACCATTAGCCACCAGATCCTCTTTACGGGTTGATATGCTGATCTTTGCCGTAGTTTTCTCAAACTGCGCTTCACTCATTTGTGAAGCTATGGCACGTTTCCATATTAATTCATACAAACGTTTATCGCCTGCATCGCCATCAATGGTGTGTTTATCAAAGTAGGTGGGGCGTATAGCTTCGTGAGCTTCTTGTGCACCCGCGCTTTTAGTTTTATATTTTCTTTGCTGATGATATTTATCGCCATAGGCTGATAAAATTTCATTAGCTGCCGCATTTAAAGCAGTATCAGACAAATTAACCGAATCGGTACGCATATAAGTGATATGCCCTGATTCATACAGTTTTTGCGCTACCGACATGGTGCGCGATACTGAATAACCTAACTTACGGCTAGCTTCCTGTTGCAGGGTAGAGGTAGTAAACGGTGCAGCAGGTGAACGTTTAGCAGGCTTGGTTTCTAAGGAACGTACATTAAAAGCTGCGTCAATACAATCATTTAAAAACTTCTCTGCATCTTCCTGTTTGGCAAAACGCTCAGGTAATTCAGCTTTAAAAGTTTGTTTGCCTTTACCAAATATGGCGGTGATTTTAAAAGCAGCTTCTGATTTAAATTTATTGATCTCGCGCTCGCGGTCAACTATCAGCCTAACAGCTACCGATTGTACACGGCCTGCTGAAAGCGATGGTTTAACTTTTTTCCATAATACGGGCGAAAGTTCAAAACCTACTAATCTATCCAATACGCGACGCGCCTGCTGTGCATTAACCAGGTTGTAATCTATCTTCCGTGGATTTTCAATAGCCTTCATGATAGCCGGTTTGGTTATCTCATGGAAAACTATGCGGCGGGTATTTTCTTCTTTTAAATTAAGCGTATCAAATAAGTGCCATGATATGGCTTCTCCCTCGCGGTCCTCATCGGACGCTAACCATACCATGTCTGCTTCTTTAGCTAATTTCTTTAATTCGCTTACTACCTGTTTTTTATCTGCCGGTACTTCATACTTCTGTTCAAAATTATGGGCTATATCAATAGCATCTTCAGATTTAACCAGGTCGCGGATGTGGCCATAGCTTGACTTAACAGTAAAGTCTTTTCCCAGGTATCCCTCAATGGTTTTAGCTTTCGCCGGAGATTCAACTATTAATAAGTTTTTAGCCATTTAAACAGTATTTTTCTGCAAATAAAACATAAAGTAAGCTAAACGCAAACTTTTGCAAAAGGTTTAATTTGTTGATTGGGTTGATCAGGATGGGATTTAAGTGCTAATTCTACATTAAGAACCCGCCACCTAAAAGATCGTTTCCTTCATAAAATACAGCAGATTGCCCGGGAGCAATACCCGATACATTATGGTGAAAATCAACCTTCATATGTTCGCCTATTTGTACTATACTGCTTTGCATACCGGCATCTTTATAGCGTATTTTAGTAATAGCTTCTAATGGCTCAGTTATGCTTTCGTATTTAACCAGGTTAAGGTTACGTACCCAGGCTTGTTTGCGTTCCAGTTCTTCAACAGTACCTAAAACAACTGTATTAGTATCGGGATTTATTTGGGTCACAAACATAGGATGGCCAAACGCTACGCCTAATCCTTTACGTTGGCCAATGGTATAAAAGGGATAGCCTTGATGTTTACCCACTATGGTGCCGTCTGTTAAAACAAAATTACCTCCGGCAACACGTTCCTTCAGGTCACCCACTTTATGCCTTAAAAACGCTCTATAGTCGTTGTCTGGTACAAAACATATTTCGTAGCTTTCGCTTTTTCCGGCTAATTCAATCTCGCCCATTTCCATGGCCATTTGACGTATTTCGGGTTTGCTAAAACTGCCTAACGGGAATTTGGTACGGGCCAGGTTTTGTTGTGATACACCCCACAGTACATAAGATTGATCCTTATGCTCGTCTTTTCCTTTAGATATTACATAGCGGCCGCTATCTTGTAGGCGGATATTAGCATAATGCCCGGTAGCTATAAATTCGCAGTCCAGTTTATCGGCACGTTTTAATAAAGCTTCCCATTTAATGTGGGTATTGCAAAGTACACATGGGTTAGGAGTGCGGCCGGCAAGGTATTCGTCAACAAAGTTGTCTATCACAAAATCGCCAAACTCACTGCGAATATCCAGGATGTAGTGGGGGAAGCCGTAGCCGACGGCTAAAGCGCGTGCATCGTTAATACTGTCTAAGCTACAGCAACCGGTTTCTTTTGAACTTCCGCCTGATGAGGCGTAGTCCCAGGTTTTCATGGTTAGGCCAATAACCTCATAGCCCTGCTCATGCAGCATCACTGCCGCTACAGAACTATCAACCCCGCCACTCATGGCCACTAAGATCCTACCGTGCTTGCTCATATATTTTGCAAAGATACTTTTTTGATTTTTATGCGGATGAATTGTTGGTCAGAGCAGGGTAATAAAGTAACTAATGAATTTGATAACGGTATTTTACTTTAAAGAAAATTACATTATAT
>CAZTAU010000003.1:0-128851 GCA_964611565.1 uncultured Mucilaginibacter sp.
ACGCCTTAGAATTACCCGGTATGTTAAGCTTTTTGGTGCATGATAATTTTGAGGGAGAAGTGAAAGGCTTAGATGCTATCCCAAAAAACGAGCAACCACCTGTGGCTATTACCCATTATGCCTTTCAATTGATGGTGGGCTTGGGTATGGCTATGATGGCCATTGCGATATTGTATTTGATAGCTATTTGGAAAAAACGAAGCTGGCTGTTTAAAAAATGGTTCTTGCAACTTTTTATTATAGCTACGCCATTTGGATTTATTGCTGTAGAAGCTGGGTGGACAGTAACCGAAGTTGGCCGCCAACCCTGGATAATACAAGGTATTATGCGTACTGCCGATGCGGTTACACCAATGCCGGGTATACAGTATTCGTTTTACCTGTTTAGCTTTGTTTATTTTACTTTGAGCCTGGCGGTTATATTTTTGCTGGCGAGGCAAATTAAAATGGTACCGGAGTTGTATGATCATAAATAAGAAAATATGCTAACTGTTGTTATCCTCTTCCTGTTTTTCGCCATATTGCTTTATTTTTTATTAGGCGGGGCCGATTTTGGCGCGGGAATCATAGAGCTTTTTACATCCGACCCGAATAAGAACCGCACCCGCCGTACCATGTACCAGGCCATAGGCCCTATTTGGGAGGCTAACCATATGTGGCTTATTATTGCCGTAGTAATTTTATTTGTAGGCTTTCCGCGCATATATACGCAGATGTCTATTTACCTGCATATCCCTATCTTAATTATGCTGATGGGGATTATTGCTCGTGGAACTGCATTTACATTTCGTGCCTATGATGCTATTAAAGGTGAACGGACACAGTACTTATACAACCACATATTTGTTTACTCCAGCTTTATTACACCCTTGTTTTTGGGGATAATTGCAGGCAGTGCTATATCCGGACATATTGATACAAAGGCTATCTCATTTATGGATGCCTATGTATATAGCTGGTTCAATTTATTTTCAATAGCGGTAGGCTTATTTACCGTGGCGCTTTGCGGATTTTTAGCGGCTATTTACCTGATAGGTGAATCAACTGAAGAAATTGACATAAAGCGTTTTATTCTAAAAGCCAAAGTACTAAACATCCTGGCTTTTATTTTCGGCGGATTGGTATTTTTAGCCGCAGAGATAGAGAACATTCATCTGGCTTCATGGATATTTGGCAACCCTATAAGTTTGATAGCGGTAATAGCTGCTTGCATATCATTAGTATTGCTATGGCTAACCATTAATAAAGGTAAAAGATTAATAGCCCGTGCATTTGCCGCTTTCCAGGTGAGTATGATATTATTGTCCGTTGGATACAGGCATTATCCCAACTTCATCATTATCAAAGGCGGAGAAAACATGTCACTATTAACCGAACATGCTACCGAAAAGACCATAGATACTTTGGGAACGGCTTTGTTGGTTGGTAGTTTATTGATACTACCATCGCTGTTCTATTTATTTTATAGCTTTAAAGATAGAAACAGGGCCGAGCATTAAACAAATGGCGTTTTTACCACCTTAGCTTTAACCTGGTTATCTCTTATTTTAATAAATATCTCTGTACCTTCTTTTGCCAATTCGGTTTTAACGTAACCCATGCCTACCGCTTTTTGTAGCGATGGTGATTGTGTGCCGGATGTTACCTTTCCGATAATATTACCAGCTTCATCAACAATCTCATAATCGTGGCGTGGTATACCACGGTCTATCATTTCAAAACCTACCAACTTGCGTTTTACTCCCTCATGTTTTTGCTGCTGTAATGCTGCCGAGTTGGTAAACTCTTTAGTAAATTTAGTTATCCAGCCCAAGCCTGCTTCTAATGGTGATGTAGTATCATCAATGTCATTACCATATAGGCAAAAACCTTTTTCTAAGCGAAGCGTATCACGCGCACCTAAACCAATGGGTTTAATATCAAACTCTGCTCCTGCTTTAAATACGGCGTCCCATATAGCTTCGGCATGGGCGTTATCAAAATATATCTCAAAACCACCTGCGCCGGTATATCCGGTGGCAGATATCACTACATTATCTACACCTGCGAATTTTCCCTTCTTAAAGGAATAATATTCCATCGAACCCAGATCTACCTCGGTTAGTTTTTGTAGCGCCTCGACGGCCTTAGGGCCTTGTATGGCTAATAAAGTGGTACGGTCTGAAATATCTTTCATCTCCACACCTAAATCATTGTATTTGCTTATCCAGTTCCAGTCCTTTTCAATATTAGAAGCATTAACTACCAACATATAAGTTTTCTCGTCAATCCGATAAACCAACAGATCATCCACTATACCGCCATCTTCATTAGGCAGGCAAGAGTATTGTACCTTACCATCTACCAATTTTGAAGCATCGTTACTGGTTACCTTTTGTATCAATGCCAGCGCGTTCTCACCTTTCAGGATAAATTCGCCCATGTGGCTCACATCAAACACGCCCACACCTTTGCGTACAGTCTCATGCTCGGCGTTTATACCGGCGTATTGCACTGGCATATTATATCCGGCAAAAGGAACCATTTTTGCACCAAGTGCTATATGTTTATCTGTTAATGCTGTGGTCTTCATTTCTATTATTCTATAACACTTTCTTCAAACGCGTATTCTTCTATTGGCGGGCAGCTGCAAATCAGTGTACGGTCGCCATAAGTATCATTTACCCTGCCCACAGATGGCCAGAATTTATTAGTGCTTACATACTGTAATGGGAAAGCTGCTTTTTGACGGGTGTATGGATGTGTCCAATCATTAGCCGTAATAACCGCCGCGGTATGCGGCGCGTTTTTAAGCGGGTTATCTAGTTTATCAGACAAGCCTTTCTCTACATCCTCAATTTCATGTCGGATAGCTATCATGGCATCGCAAAAACGATCTAACTCCTGTTTAGGTTCTGATTCTGTTGGCTCAACCATTACTGTACCTGCAACCGGGAATGATACGGTTGGTGCATGGAAGCCATAATCCATTAAACGTTTGGCTATATCTACCACTTCAATACCAAAGTTTTTAAACGAGCGGCAATCTAATATCATCTCGTGTGCGCAACGTCCATTAGCACCTGTGTACAACACAGGGTAATGTTTCTCTAAACGCGATTTGATGTAGTTAGCATTTAATATCGCGTAACGGGTTGCATTAGTTAGACCATCGGGGCCCATCATAGCAATGTAAGCATGGGATATGATCAATATAGATGCTGATCCCCATGGTGCTGCTGAAACAGCAGGGATAGATTTACCCTTATCAATATCAACCACCGCATGGCCCGGAAGATACGGCACTAAGTGTTTAGCTACACCAATTGGGCCCATACCCGGCCCGCCGCCACCGTGTGGTATACAAAATGTTTTATGCAAGTTTAAGTGACAAACATCTGCACCAATATTAGCCGGACTGGTTAAACCAACCTGTGCGTTCATATTAGCACCATCCATATATACCTGGCCACCATGTGAGTGTATTACCTCGCATATCTCGATGATAGATTCCTCAAACACACCGTGAGTTGATGGATAAGTTACCATCAGGCAAGATAGTTCGTTTTTGTATTGTTCTGCTTTTTCTTTCAGATCAGCTACATCAATATTTCCATTGTCGTCACATTTCACCACAATGATCTTCATACCGGCCATAGCTGCCGATGCAGGGTTAGTGCCATGCGCAGACGAAGGTATTAAGGCGATATTACGGTGATCATCGCCCCTATCTAAATGATAAGCACGAATAACCATTAAACCTGCATACTCTCCTTGTGCACCTGCATTTGGCTGTAAACTCATGGCTGCAAAGCCGGTAATTTCCGATAGCCAATCGTTTAATTCAGCAAATAACTGCATATAACCGCCTGTTTGGTCAACCGGGGCAAATGGGTGCATACGGCTAAACTCGGCCCACGTTACAGGTATCATTTCGGTTGTAGCATTTAGCTTCATCGTACATGAACCTAAAGCGATCATTGAATGGCAAAGTGAAAGATCTTTTGCCTCAAGTGATTTGATATAACGCAGCATTTCATGCTCTGAATGATGTGAATTAAATATAGCGTGCGTTAAATAAGCCGATGTACGCTGTTTGCCCGCAGGTATAGTAGTTTGCAGGTTAGCTTTCAGATCGTCAAAATTCACATCGTTGATGGTTTTGCCTTTAACCTTAGCAAAAAAGCGCACCATAGTTTTAATATCTTCCGGCGAGGTTGTTTCGTCGATAGAAATGGTAATAGCCGAACCTGAGTAATTCAGGTTCATTTCATTATTAATCGCTTCACCATTTATTGGACCGGTTAAATCTCCCGTCTCAAATCTTAAGGTATCAAAATAACCTTTGTTGGTTTGTTTATAACCCAGTTGTGTTAATGAATTATCTAACAATACAGCCAATCCATGTATTCTTTCGGCTATTTTCTTCAAGCCCTCAGGCCCGTGATATACGGCATACATCCCAGCCATTATAGCTAATAGTGCCTGTGCGGTACAAATATTTGAGGTTGCTTTATCCCTGCGAATATGCTGCTCGCGGGTTTGCAGTGCCATACGCAAAGCATAATTACCGGCACTATCAATAGTAACACCAATTATTCGGCCCGGCATGGAGCGCTTATATCCTTCTTTGGTTGCAAAAAAAGCGGCGTGCGGTCCACCGAAACCCATTGGAACGCCAAAGCGCTGTGTTGAACCTACTACTATATCAGCCCCCCATTCGCCCGGAGGGGTTAATAGTAATAAACTCATAATATCAGCAGCTACAGTTAGCTTTACACCTTTTTCATGTAATTTGTTAGCGAAATCTTTATAATCATAAACCTCGCCGTTACCTGCAGGATACTGTACTATGGCACCAAACATTTGGTCGGTTAATTCAACCGTTTGATGATCGCCTATTAACAGTTCAATGCCATAAGGCTGGGCACGAGTTTTAAGAATATCAATGGTTTGCGGGAACATATCCTGCGATACAAAAAACGTTTTGGCATCCTGATTTTTGCGCAGGCTATATTGCATAAACATTGCTTCGCCTGCTGCAGTGCCTTCATCTAATAATGAAGCATTGGCAATTTCCATCCCGGTCAAATCAATAACCATGGTTTGGAAGTTTAGCAACGCTTGTAAACGTCCTTGAGCAATTTCGGCCTGGTACGGTGTGTATTGGGTATACCATCCGGGATTTTCCAAAATATTTCTTTGGATAACGCCCGGTACTATTACATCATAGTAACCCTGGCCTATATAGCTTTTATATACCTTATTTTTACTCGCGGTTTGTTTCAGATTAGCCAGGTAATCAAACTCACTTTTTGCTGCCGGTAATTGCAATGGTTGCTTCAAACGAATCTTTAATGGAACTGTCTGATCGATCAATTCATCAAGTGTGTTTACACCTACAGTTTTTAACATTTCTGCGGTTGCTGCATCGTTTGGCGCGATATGCCTTTTTTCAAAAAGTTCCTGGTAATCTGTATTCAAATTCATCGACAAGAAATTAAAATATATTCCCTGCAAATTTAAACATTAGCCGATTTTTATTTAGTATACACCATCATATAAGCAAATATTCCTTTCAAAAGCTTGATTATTCAAAAAAATATCTTAAACTTATAATATAATTATTCTGGAATAGAAAATTTTACCACCATGGATATAATTGATGATACTGACAAAGCCATTTTGCGTGAATTACAAAAGAATGCAAAGATCACTACTAAAGACTTGGCATCTAAACTTAACTTAACTATATCACCAATATATGAACGTATTAAACGCTTAGAAAACCTAGGTTATATTAAAGAGTATGTAGCTGTGCTAAATAAGTACCTTATCAATAAACCATTTACCAGTTATTGCCAGGTATCTATGCGTTATCATGAAGAATATATTGATAGGTTTGAAGAGGAAATTTTAAAGTTGGAAGAGGTACAGGAATGTTATCACATTGCCGGACAGATTGATTTTTTATTAAAGATAAATGTTAGCAGTATTGACGAGTACCATGATTTTATCCGTTATAAATTATCAAAGATCAACAATATAGGCACGGTTAATAGTGCTTTTGTTTTAAAGGAGATAAAGCATACTTATGCTTACAATATTTAACAAAAAAGGGATGAAGTAAATTCATCCCTTTTTAAATTATATATCCAATTTTTTAGGTTGGAATAACAACTTCATCTTTATCTACCGGTGGTTTGCGATGCCAGTATGAAGCTAATATTGAACCGGTGATGTTCATAATTGGCGAAAATACTGCTGCTGCTAAACCTACAGTTGCTGCTTTACCCATTGTTGTGGCTAAACTTGCTGCTAAACCACCATTTTGCATACCTACCTCAATAGCTATGGTACGGCAATCGCGCTCGGGTAATGCAAATATACGTCCTGTCCAATAGCCAAATAAATAGCCCCCTGAATTATGAATAAATGCACACACAATTAATGCCGGGCCTATTAAAATTAATTTATCACGACCGGCTGCTACAATAATTACAATAACGCAAGCTATACCAAACATTGATAAAATTGGCATGGCTTTATCCAACCACTCAGCTTTACCTTTCATAAATTTGTTAAATAACAAGCCGGCTGTAATTGGTAATATCACAACTTTAACAATATCCAGCATCATTGCCAATATATCTACCTCAATAAACTGTCCGGCTAATAACTTCATCCATAATGGGGTTACAAATGGTGCAATCACAGTAGCTATTGCTGTTAAAGTTACAGAAAGAGCCAGGTTAGCATTGGCAAGGTATGACATTACGTTTGATGCCAATCCACAAGGCATACTGCCAATTAAAACAACTCCTGCTGCAATTTCCGGATCAAAACCAAATATTGTTGCTAATGAGTAACCTAATAACGGCATTACCGTAAAGTGCCCTACTAAACCTATAAATACTGCCTTAGGTGTTTTAACTACACCGGCAAAGTCTTTTAAACTCATTTCGGTACCCATACCAAACATAATTATTTGGATAAGCGGCGTAATTAACTTTGACATTTTAAAGCCGTTAACTTCAATAAAAGCTGTAGGATATTGTAACGCAGCTACTACTGTGGCAAAAATGATCATGGTAAATGCAAAGCCTTTAAGCACCGCATTGCCACGAAAGCCAATAGATAATGCTACAAAGAAAGCAATTAAAAGTGGGGCACCTACATTATAGTTACCACCAAATAACATAACAAGCGAAGCAAGTAAACATAGCCCCGCAAGGATCAATGCTGATTTATAAATGTTCATTTAATTTGGTTTAATATGCTACTGGTAACAGAAGCACTGGTTTATAAATGCTGCAATTATACAACATCTTTAAATAATACAAAAGCCGGGTTGATAACTCAACCCGGCTTATTATAATTTTTATTAATTATGCAAAGAAAGGTATGTTTCTGGCAGCATATTTTTTCATTCCTTCTTCGTTCAAATCAACACCAACACCTGGTTTGTCAGAAACGGTCATGTAACCATTTTCAATAAATGGTTTATCATAAATAACCATATCTTTCCAACGTTGCTCGGTATCGCTTAGTGTTTGCCACTCTAAAATATGGAAGTTAGGTACAGCAGAACAAACGTGTGCAGAAGCCATAGCACCCAACATGGTACCTACCATGTGCGGAGAGAATGGAGTGTAATAGGTGTGAGCCATATTAGCAATACGCAGACCCTCGCCTAAGCCACCACATTTTTGCAAATCTGGCATAATAATATCAACCATTTGTTCTGGAAGTAAGCGAGCAAATCCATAAGTAAGATAAACGTTTTCACCACAGCAAATTGGCGTGCTGGTTTCACTGCTTATAGTTTTGTACATTTCAGGGTTATCTGCAGGTATTGGTTCTTCTAAGAACATCAGATTACAAGACTCTAATGCTTTAGCAGCTGCACGACCACTAACAGCATCGTAACGTCCGTGCATATCGCAGCAAATGTCAATTTTTGATCCTACTGCTTTCCTGGCAGCCTGTATTGAGTCTCTCATCCTTTCAATTTCCGGTAAGCTGGCCGTCCAGTTTACACGGTCACGTTTATTTGGATCGTTACCCTCATCAAGGTCAAATTTAATAGCGGTGTAACCACGCTTTACCACGTCTAAAGCTGCTTTAGCAAAATCGTCTGGTGTAGGGTTACGTTTGTTGTAAAATTCCGTATCGCAATAAACGCGTACCCTATCACGGTGTTTACCACCCATTAATTGCCAAATTGGTAAACCAAGTGCTTTCCCTGTTAAATCCCATAAAGCAGCTTCAAGGCCGGTTAAAGTAGCAACGTATGTACCTGCCTGCGCACCACCAAAAACACCCTGTTTGCGTATTCTTTCAAAAATAACGTTAGGTCTTAACGGGCTTTGGCCCACAAGGCCTCTGCTCAATTGCTGCAAAAGGTAATAACTACCAGCACTGGCATCTACAGCCTCGCCGTAGCCAATAAGGCCCTGGTTTGATTCTATTTTAACGAACATACCGCCACCTACGTAAGCTACTTTAACAGCAGTTATTTTGATATCGGAAGGGGCTGACATCATCGAGGTTTTTTCTTTCGCTTCATCTAAGCCGGTACCGAATGTTTGGATCAATGGCGATGCAGATAATGCAGCAGCACTGATGCCTGCTTTAGTTAAAAACGAACGCCTGTTTTGTTTTGTTGACATGATATTTAATTATTTAAAGTTGTTTTGGTTATAGTTTAATTAATTTACATTATTTACGGCACTAGCAGCTATAATTGCCTCGACCTGGTAATTTCATCAATTATATTATGGTGTATTAATTGGTTAAGTCACTAAATGTAGCAACACTTTTCAAATTAAGCAACAAAAGATGTTATATACCCACAAAATCATGTGTTATTTTTAACAGTATCAAAATTATTACAAATTTGAATAGTGCTTACTATAGCCAAATACTAAAATACAAAAATTGCAACTTACTTATTTTAAACCATTTAAGAATATGTGATTATGAAATTTTTCTTAACTTATTTTGTTGTTGTTAGTCAAATAATTTAAAACAAAAAAAACACCGATCTGTTAAAATCGGTGTTATAATATATGGATGGATTACCTGGTTCTTTTAGGATTAAAAGCGATAAGATATTGCAAACTGACATCATTAATATCAGCATTGTCAAATTTTCTTTCCATATCATACGTAGCTGCAATAAGTTTATTTTTTACCAGCCGTACTAACTCCAATAAAGTTTCGGGCAAAGCTTTAACAGTAACTGTTGGGTAATACTTTTTTTCAAGCATCTTTTTTTCTAATTCAGTTGCCAGGTTCAGTTCCCAACCTTCATCAGTTTTAAAACCATATTCTATAGCACAATTATTCAAATCATATACATAAGCCATGGCCCGGTATTCAACTGTTTCATTTTTCATGTAGCTATTTCTTTTTAGGTATAATATCAATTTTTGATACCGATTTTTTTCCAGACTGGTAATCAGAAGGCGCACCTTTACCAACCGGGTTTGGTAATTTCTTCTTGTCTCTTCCGGGCTTGTCTTTACTCATAATGGGTTGTATATTATTTGTTAAACTGTTGCAATTTTTGATAATTGATAACCTATTTTTTAACTACTTTTTCAAAGCAGTTATTTGCCGTTAATTACTGGCTCGTTCAATGGGTTTTTAACAATTCGCTATGCTCATTTTTTGAAAAAACAGGCTGTATATTTTCCAGTTATACATCTTTTAAAAATAGCATTTTTTGTTTTTTACAATATAACATAAATTATTGATTGTTAGATAATTTAAATAGTTATTTAAATTATAAATTTTACACAATACTAAAGCTCTGCTTTTGACGATTTTATGTAAGCAGCCGCATTGAAAAATAGCTACAAAAAGTCATTGTTGATATCTTACTTAACTATACCTGCTTATTATATTTTAACTTAGGACGTTGTTGTATATTTTAAATATCATAATGAGGACCCGTCTGTTAAAAATTCTATTAATTTCCTTTCTTCTTTTTTCGGCATCATGCAGCGAGTACAATAAGGTTCCCTATTTCCAGGACCTGGACAAAACAAAAACAACCAATTCATTGATCAATAATTACGCGCCACTAAAAATTCAGCCGGGCGATGTTTTAGGTATTAATGTATCGGGAAACAGGGAAAGCATGGCATCTCTTAATTTATTTAATGATTTACCTTCCAGCCCCTTATATGGTTACAAAGTTAATTCGGCGGGCGAAATCAAGTTGCCACTTATAAACACAATACAGGTAGCTGATTTGACCACTGAAGAAGTTAAGGCTAAGCTTACTACTGCCTTGGGTGGATACATTGGCGGGATTAATGTTGATGTAAGGATAATTAATTTAAAAATATATGTATTGGGTGATGTAGCACGCCCCAACGAATACACTATACAAAACGAAAAAATTAACATATTACAAGCATTGGCACTTGCAGGCGATTTAACTATTACTGCAAAACGAGAAAATGTATTGCTTTATCGTGAAGAAAACGGTGCTAAACATATATACCCGGTTGATCTAACATCAAAAAAACTTTTTGACCTACCCTATTTTTATTTAAAAAACAATGATGTTTTGGTAGTTGAACCAAGCAGTAAAAAAACAGACCAGGTGGATACTAAAGGTTACCGTACAGCAACTTTAGCCTTATCTGCGATATCTGTTTTAAGTTTAATTGTATCTGCCCTATTTCTAAATCGTAATTAATTTTATGGCTGCTGAAATTATAAGAGACGCTGTACCTCCCCGCAAAGTTTCTAAAAAGGACGAAGTAATAAATTTAAGGGCAATAATTGTATCGTACCTAAGTTATTGGCCCTACACTATAGTAAGTGTAATACTTTGTTTTGTTGTGGCTACTTTATTTTTAAAAAGAGCTAAACCCAGTTATCAAATCAAAGCAACCGTTGTATTACAGGGTAACGCTAATAATAAAGCTAATGACCCTAAATCAAACCAGGATATTAATATATCTAACACTATTTCTGTAAACGTTGAGGATGAAATTGAGTTTTTAAAATCGCGCACATTAACGCGATTGGCTATTGACAGCTTACAGTTAGGAGTAACCTATGTGCTTAAAACCGGGGATAAAAATAGTGATCCTTTGTATGATAAATCGCCTATAAAATTTCAATCTATAAAAAATAAAGATGATATGGGCTATCAGTATTTTGATGTCACCATAGAAGATAGTAACACTTACCTTATTAAATTTAAGAATACCAGTAAGGAATTTTTGTTTACAGATACCATAAGCACCGAGTTTGGACAATTTAAAATAACCCCTACCGTCAATTTATCTAAATATATCGGCTCAACAATAAATGTTGAAGTGGTAGACCCAAACTTAAGTACTACCTATATATTAGATGCACTTGAAGTAAAACAAAAATTCAAGCTGGCATCAACGGTTGAACTTTCGGTTTTTGACAAAACCTATCAACGTGGCCAGGATTATCTTGATGTTTTGATATTTTTTTATAACAAAGCAAAAAATGCCGAGAAAAACTTAAATACCAGGAACACTCTCATAAATATTAAAGAACGTTTAGACTCATTGAACATTGAACTGGCAGAAGCCGAAAATACATATGAGAACTTTAGAAGCAAACGTAATATAACTGACATTAATGCCCAGGCTCAAATATACAGGCAAAACCAACAAAACAACGGTAACCAGTTAAATCAGGTAAATGTGCAGTTAAACATGGTTAGCGACGTTGAAAACTATGTTAATTCTCCAAGCCCGGCATCACGCAACCCATCAACTATTGGGATACAGGATGCAGGATTGGTTTACCTGGTTCAAAGATATGCTGAACTGCAACAGGAAAAGGCAAGACTGTTAAAAACTACTCCCGAAAAAAATCCGGTATTTGATCCGTTAAATGCCCAAATTGAAACAGTTCGCGCTTCGATAAAAGAAACTGTTCGAAACGTCAAGGCTTCTTTACAGGCACAAAGAGAAAGTTTACAAAATCTTGATGCCTCCTATACAGCTGCCATACGTTCATTACCAGGAAATGAACGTGCTCTTAATGATCTGGGCCGCGAGCAAACTATTAAAGCAAATCTTTATAACTTATTATTGCAAAAACAAGAAGAGTTATCACTTACCTTGTCAACAACCTATTCAAGCGCAACCATTGTTGATAAGGCTTATTCAACACCGTTAAAGGGGACATCAAGAATGATAGCCTACGCCGGTGCATTAATGGTTGGTTTAATTTTGCCGGGCGTATTTGCGATAATGCTTTATTTGATACGCAATAAAATTACTACCACTGTAGATATTGAAGACCTGGGGATACCTGTAGTAGCTCAAATAAGCCGACTAAAGAAAAAAATTCCTTTAGTCTTTTTATCTTCCAAAAAGAAAAGCACTATCAGGATTATTGAACAATTTAGGGAGTTGCGTAACGAGTTGTATCGTTTGCATGGCAGCACAACAAATAGTAAGGGGCACGTAACTTTAATAACCTCAACCATTAGTAATGAGGGTAAAACATTTTTAGCTACCAATTTAGCAACAGCATTAGCAAGTGCCGAAAAGAAAACCATTTTGATTGAAATGGACCTATATAAACCACATTCGCCGGAAATATTGGGGATATATGCAAACAATCCGGGTGTAACAGGTTATTTAAGGCATCAGGCTCAAATACAAGATATAATTAGCCCTACAACCATATCGCCAGATTTGGATGTTATACAAAGTGGTGTATTTGTAGATAATTATTCAGAATTATTGGAGCAACCAAAATTAGAAGCTTTAATAACCTGGCTTAAATTACGGTATGATCATATTTTAATTAAAGTATCGCCTATGCACCTGGTTAATGATGCCAGCATTTTAAGCACATTTTGTGATGTTACTTTGTATTTAGCCTGTTATGATTATACTTCAAAAAGCTATCTGCCTTTTATGAAAAAAGTATACCATGATAAATACATGCCTAAAATGCATGTTATATTTAACAAGGCTGATAAAAAGTAAAGCCATTTCTACTTACGGTAAATAGTGAAAGTGATATGAAAAAAGGGATATATATATTATTCATATTATCCATCCTTTTAAACATTGTATTTGTTGTTTACGGAACACTTAGATACATTACAAACAGGCGTTACAACCCGGATAATATTAGTTATGACGGTAACCGCCATAAAATGTATCAAGTATTACCCGTTAACAGGGATGATAATGTGTTTATTGGTGATAGCCACATTTATAAATATAATTTACATGAATTTTTTAAAAACCCTAACTTAAAAAACAGGGGCATTGATGGGGATACAAGCCCGGGGCTTTATTACCGTCTTGATGATATATTAAAATACAATCCCAAAACCATATTTATAAAAATTGGAGTTAATGATATTAAGACCAACATACCTCCTGATAGTTCGGGCAAGTATTTAAATAAGATAATTGATAAAATAAAATCAAACACCTTCGTACAAAATTTTTATTTTATAAGTATGTTTCCTAATACTGCAGTAGACAGCGATAAAATAATTACCTATAATAATATGCTTAAAGGCATTTGCAATAGAATGGATGTTACTTTTATAAACGCTTACCCTCATTTTTTAGTTAATGGTAAATTAAATAAAAAGTTAATTTCTGACGATGGTTTACATCTTAGCGGCGAAGGTTACTATTTATTATCAAGCATACTAAAGCCATATATAAAATGAATAAGTGTTTAATATGAGAGATTGGCTTAAAATAATTTACTATAGGTTGCTTTACATAAACAAACATGTAAAGTTTGATAAGCGGGTAACCCTAAACTCTAACCATTATTTTGAGGGGTGGAACGCGATTGGAAAAAATACCGAAATTTCATATACTAATGTTGGTTTAGGCACTTATATAAATGATAATTGTATTATCAGGATGACCAAAATAGGCCGTTACTGTTCAATTGGCAATAACGTTCAAATGGGTATTGGTACACACCCAACAAAAATTCATGTTTCAACCCACCCCGCTTTTTTTTCAACCAGTAAAGCATGTGGGTTTACATTTACCGAAAAAGACACCTTTGAAGAGCTTACCTATATTGATACTGATAGAAAATATGTATTATCAATAGGTAATGATGTTTGGGTAGGCAGCAATGTAATTTTTACAGACGGCTTGTATATTGGCAATGGTGCTATAATAGCTGCCGGGGCTGTGGTGACTAAGGATGTCCCCCCCTACGCTATTGTTGGTGGTGTTCCTGCAAAAATTATACGTTATAGGTTTACAGACGAAGAGATAGAAAAATTAAGCACGATAAAATGGTGGCAGTGGGATTTTGCCAAATTAAAACAACAAAGCCATTTGTTTAATAATATTAATGAGTTTTTAAAAAGCACCCAGCGTAATCAGTATGAATAATGTAATTACCATTATTTTTTTATTATTAGCATCAAAGGGTTCTTTTTTGTACACTTCAAATGCAAGCTGGTTTGTAATACTTTTTTTTTACATCGCTGTGGGTTTACACTATAAACGTTATACCTACTACGATTTAAGGGTTATAGGTAATTTCTCATTAGTGTTTTTAGCATTAATGGTTTTTCGTTATTACTATCTTAACGATTTGCCCTTAAGGTATTTACTTACAGATGTTTTGTTCCTGGTAAAGTACATGTTTGTGTGCTTTTTATATTTTGCTTTACTTAAAGAGCAAGCAATGATATATTTGGTTAAAGTTATCTATTGGGGGGCGGTAATATCTATACCATTGTACTTTTTTCAATTGGTTGCGGGTAATGTGCTGTATACGCTTGGCAGGAGTTTACCACTTGCACTGGATATTAACCACTATTCAAACATTTATATATTTACTTATGTGCTAGGGCACCATGACCGTAATTGCGGATTTGTATGGGAACCCGGTGCTTATGGGTGTTTCTTAAACATAGCGTTAATGATTAACCTGGCGCAAAACAGGTTTGTTATTGATAGGAAAAGCAAGTGGTTTGTAGCTGCTATAATAACAACTTTATCCACCACATCATACCTTGCTATGCTGATCATTGTCTTAATGTATTACAGGGCAAATGGGGGCAAGTTTTCTAAAATAATATTTATTGGAGGCCCAATGATGGTGGCCTTAGCATTTAACCTGCCATTTTTATTTGATAAAATATCAAAAATGTATGTACATGACATGAATGATGTAGATAACATTCAGTTTTTAAGTGAATACTATTTAGAAAATGGCGGCGAGTTACCTTTAAACAGATTTTCAAGCGCAGTATACCTATGGGATTTATTTGGGATACACCTACTTTGGGGAGTATCCAACCCTTACCAAGACACTGTAACTATACTCAAAAACGTAAATATATCAAATGGAATTATAGATTTTTGTGCCAAATTTGGTGTAATGGGGCTATCATACCTTCTTTATTGTTTCGGGAAGTTCTTTAACTTATACGCCAAAAGTGCCGAACTCACTTTTTATAGTGTGCTAATATTACTTACCTTAAGCTTTGGCGAGCCTATTCTGATATTACCCATTTCACTTATATTTTTATTTGTAAATTATTATGTAAATGAAGAGGACATGGTATATGATGACCGTGTTTACGAAGACCTACAACTTAATTAATTTTAATGTTAAACGTACTACTTTCAGCTTTTGTGTGTGAGCCCAACAAGGGATCTGAATCAGGAAATGGGTGGAACTGGGCCTACTATCTTTCAAAAAAAGGATTTGAAGTGCATGTAATTACCACAAGTTTAGGTAAATCTGCTATTGAGAAAACGCTTATTGAAAAAAATATAACCAACCTGCATTTTCATTATGTTGACCATACTCCGTTTTGGAAAAAAGCTTTTTATTGGAATGTAGCTACCATGTATACTGCCTATTTATTGTGGCAGCGAAAAATATATACAGTTGCAAAACATTTGCATGAAAATAAACCATTTGATATAGTACAGCACGTTACCTGGGGTAGTGTTAAAATGGGATCAATGCTGTATAAACTTAAAAACACCAGGTTTATTTATGGCCCGGTGGGCGGCGGTCATAACGCACCACCGCATTTTAAAAAGTATTTTTTTAACGAATGGAAACGTGAGTGGTTAAGAACCAATGTAGGTAGATTTTTTTCATTAATAAATCCGTTAACCAAACCTACATTATCAAACGCGTATGTCGTTTTAGCTACCAATAGCGAAACAGTAGACTATGCTGTTAAAAATGGCGCTAAAAATGTTCATTTATTTATGGATTCGGCCCTGCCGGTTGACTTTATTCCTCCTGCTCTGCCCGAAAAAACCAATAACTTAACCCAATTTTTATGGGTTGGTGGAATGTGGGCATTTAAGGGTATAGCATTGGTATTAGAAGCTTTTATGTTGGTTCCGCAGGATATACGTAAGCAATTACATTTAAAAATTGTTGGCGACGGGCCATTTATGAGCCAATTACGAGAGTTAGTGGTTAAATATGGCGTGGTAGATATTGTTACCATTTGCGGGGCACTACCTTATGATACGGTAAAACAAGAATATAATAATGCCGATGTGTTTATATACTGTAGTTTGAGGGACTCCTGTCCTGCTCAATATTTAGAAGCATTGGCTTATGGACTACCAATTATAACATTAAACATGAATGGTGGAAAAAACTTTTTACCACATGATACCAGCATACTGGCATCAGTTGATGAACCAGCTGGTGCTTTAAAAGAAATTAGTGAGGCTATCATAAAGCTTACAACCTCAAAGAATACAAGGCAGGAAATGAGCAAAAACGCTTATGATTTTGCTAAACAAAACACATGGGACGTTAAAATAGATTACATTGTAAATAAATTTTACTATAATTAACTATTAAACTCAATTTACAATTTATATAGGTCCTTATAAATAATGGCATCAGGGAAATTAAAAATTGCGGCTTTAGCAAGCTCATTTAATAGGTTGCAAAAAACAAACGCTTTTTTATCAAGTCTATTACAACAAGCTATTCCTGATAATTATATACTTGACGTTTATTTATTGGATGATAAATCACCAGATGGTACCGGCGACTTTGTTAGGCAAAATTTTCCTACTGTAACTGTTATTGATGGCACAGGCAGTTTATTTTGGGCGGGAAGCATGCGCACATTATGGAAGTATGCAAATGAAAATAATGATTATGATTTCTTTTTGCTGCTTAATGATGATGTAAAATTATTTGATGGTGCTATAGACAATCTGTTTAAATCATATAGCAAATTAAACCAGTCGCCTGCAATTATTGTGGGAACTGTACATGGTTTTACTGAAGACGATATTACTTATGGCGGGCGCAAACTTTTAAGTCGTATTACCGGCGACAGTTATATAGTTATACCCGATAAAACAGAGTTAAAAGAATGTGAGTTTGGTAATGCCAATATTATGCTGGTTGATAAAGCAACTGTAAATAAAATAGGCATCTTAGCAAAAGATTTTACGCATGGAGTAGCTGATTATGACTATACCATGCGCGCAATTGAAGCCGGAATAAAAGTTTGGGTAGCGCCGGGATTTTATGGTTTTTGCGAGTGGGATCATGGATTGCCATGGTTATCAGGCGAGCACTCGCTTAAAGAAAGAATAGCCTATTTATATAGCCCTAAAGGATTAGCTTACAAAGAATATTTGCTTTATATCAAAAGGCACTTCCCTTATATGTACCCTGTTTTAGTTTTAAAATTATGGGGTAAAACACTATTCCCGTGGGTGTTTGATTTTTACAAGGGAAAAAAACAGTGAAGGTTTTAATACTACATACTGATTTAAGGGTGTATTGGAAAAGGCGTGTAAGCTATCTACATCAATTTCTGGCAGAACACAATGTTCAGTTTTATGCTATAGAGTTATTTGGTAAAGGATCACCCTATGCATTTGACCCCTATGATAATAAAGAAAATTGGTGGTCATGTCTTTTCCCTGAAAATGATTTCTCAGAACTATCCAAAACCACTATTGCCCAAAAAATATATAATAAGTTAAATGAGATCAACCCAGATGTTGTTATAGGAGGGTCTATTGTTTTTTTTTCGGGCGCGATAGGTTTACGCTGGGCCAGGCAGCATAAAAAGAAGTTTGTAATGTTTGATGATGGCAAACCGTCAGACATCAAAAGAAATATGGTGGTGCAGTTTGTTAAAGATATGCTTATTAAGCAAGCAGATGCATTGTGGCTGCCCTCAGCGGATTATGATGCGGAATACCCTTATGTAGATGCCGATACAGTAATATTTCATGGGTTTAATTGCATAGACAATGACCAGTTTAGATTTGAAGACAAAAAAGCATTTGATTATAAAACCATTGTTTGTGTTGCCAGGCTAGTCCCTATCAAAAATATAGAAAACTTATTACGAGCCTGGAAAATTATTGAAGATAGCGGAAGTGATTACAAGCTAA
Organism: uncultured Mucilaginibacter sp.; assembly: GCA_964611565.1. Taxonomy (GTDB): domain Bacteria; phylum Bacteroidota; class Bacteroidia; order Sphingobacteriales; family Sphingobacteriaceae; genus Mucilaginibacter. The sequence continues at coordinate 18,405 of CAZTAU010000003.1, forward strand.
ATATAATTGGCAATGGCCCACTTTATGCTACCCTAAATCAACTGGCGTCAACACTCAATCTAAAATCAGTTGCTTTTGTAGGGGCGGTAAACAATGATGACCTGCCACTACATTTATACAACGCTGATGCTTTTGTATTACCAAGCTATTCTGAAAGCTGGGGGTTGGTAGTTAACGAGGCTATGGCAGCAGGCTTGCCTGTTTTACTAAGCAATAAAATTAATGCCGGCCAGGCATTATTGCAGGAAGGGATTAACGGCTATAGCTTTAACCCTAATAATGTGCAAGACATTACCGATAGTATATTAAAATTCACGGCGTTAGATGCTGCTGCAAAAAAGCAAATGTCTGATAACTCATTAAAAATCATAAAGACAATGAATTATCAAAATATGGGGCAACAATTTTTAACTGCCATTAATAAAATAAAGTCTAAAAAAACTGAAAAAACGGGTATTATAGCTGCCATTTTCATACAACTATGGAGTGGAAATTATAATACAACCGGGTGGGACAAATTATAATTTGATAAATAAACTAAATTTATTATTTTTCTAAACCTTATCTGTAAAAGTATTATGTTTCGTTGTGCATTATACATATGTATTGCCCTGTTAACTGCATTAGTATCATGCAGCAAATTTTCCTCAGATAGTTCTGATTCATTATCAACAACAGCAATTTTAGAAAAAACCAATACCCCAAGCGAAATTGCAATAGCTGATACTGTTGTACCTGCTGATGCAGCAAATGCAAAAAAAAATGGCGTAGTTGGCGATGGTGTAACAGATGATACAGAGACGCTTCAAAATTTGATTAATACCCAAACATCAATTTTACTTCCTGTAGGCACATACATTATAAACAAAGCATTAAACTTACGTTCAAACGTCAAAATCTATGGTGCCACTGGCGCTACAATTATGGCAGGCAACAGTATGAGTGGTGTTTTGCTAACACATGGACATTATTTCAACCTAGAGAAAGCTGATAATTGCTTGATATATAACATAATTTTCAAGCAGGGAGCACAACCATTTGCACTTAAGGAATGGTCAAACGCTTGCATTTTTGCCTCCAATAGCAAGGGAACCAACATATTGTCCAATACATTTAATTTTAATTTAAAGTATGGTAAGTTGGGTTTAGAAGCGATGTGGTTTACAGGCAACGAAACAACAAATACTGTAATTAAAGGTAATAAACTCTATACCGTAGGTATTGAGTATGCCGAAGCCGGAGCAAGCAGAGCATTAGTACAAAACAATTATGTTAAAAATGCCCATGGTATTGGTATAAATGGGCACGGCAATAGCACCTCAGTATGTGCAGATAATGTGATAGCTGACAATGTTGTTGAATATCCCGGCAATATGGGGATTGAGGACTGGGGTAATACATCAGGTACAATAATTAAAAACAATACTATATTGCATACCGGCCAGGACCCCGACCATAGAGACGACGCAATGGGCATATCAGCAGTTGGCGCACGGCCACAAATATTAAACAACAAAATAACTGATGCCTGCATGTATTATATTGAGATTGGTGGTAACTCAAACAAAACAGTAGATGGAAATATCATAAATGATACCCGCGGGTTGGCTACAGGCATCATAATAAATTATACCGATACCTCGTCAATTAATAAAACCAATACAAACAACAAAGTAACTATTACAAACAACCAAATACTTAACTGCGAATTAGGTATCCACTATTATGGAAATAATAATATAAATACGCTATTACTATCAAACACTTTTAAAAATCCAAAAACATCAGCAGTTAAGTTTGATAGCGATGCGACTATAATTGATGCCAGCATAACTAATAACAATGTATCAATTACAGAACCTGCTAAAAAGGTTCGTTCAATTTTTGTCGCTTATACGCGCAAAGCACCAGGTGCTGTAAAACATAATATTGTTTTTACCGGTAACGATACTGAGTTTACAGTAACTGCAAAAGGTAGCACTGTTGAGGAATATGGATTTTATATAGCTACAAATAATACAAGCATAAAAAATAATACTATTAAGTCGGCCGTTACTAACTTATATGCTGTAGGCAATTCATCTGATAATAAATTGAATTTGTATTTTACAAACAATAAGTTTAGCGGGGTAAAAAATGATCTAAGCCGGTTTAATTTATTAGAAAATACGGGAAATACCATAACTAAATAAACAGCACATATCTCTTTAAATTTTCAAGCGATTTATATAGCTTTATAGAATATTTTTTATGTCGATACAGACGCGGTTAATTGTAAACGCGGATGACTTAGGTTTAAGTAAATCCGTTAATGAAGCTATTTTATTTTGCTATAAGGAAGGGTATATAAATAGCTCATCAATCATAACCAATACCCCTCTTTTTGATGAAACCGCACAATTAGTTCATGACAACAAGGTTATTACAAATTTGGGGGTGCATATTAATTTTGCCGAAAATAAACCACTTACCAATTTTAAGTATAATGAATATTTAAACCACAATGGTGAATGGAATTGGGAACAAACAAGAAAATACTCTAACTCCTTAAACACAGAAGTTAAGAACGCTTTCCTAACTGAATTATATGCACAGGTTGATAGAGCGTTGTCGGCTGATCTAAATATAACCCATATCGATTCGCATTATCATTTACATATATTGCCATGCTTTTATGATCTGTTTATTAAAGCTGCAAAAAAATATAACATTAAATTACGGCTGGCTCAATTATCACATGAGCAAAATGTTATAAAATATCTGTACAGATTATATATCAATAACAGGATCAAATTAAACAACCATAATTATTCATCAAAATTTGAAAACTTAGGAGAATTTTTAAAGGTTTTTCCTAATAATAAAAATCTGAATATTGAATTAATGGTACACCCCCAATTTGATAAAACAGGCACTCTTACTGATAGTGTTGATGCAATAGGATTTAACGAATGGATAAGCTATGTTTCGCAAGATACTTATAAATTAAAAGTTTAGCCACTCCTTATGTGCGTATTTCCCCAATCGGTGGTTTTATTTCCACATTGATATTCATTGGTAATAACAAAATAAGTATAAATTCTATTCGGAGTGGTATTTGCACATGGTAACCAAATGTTAATATAGTAATGTTTGCTGCTACTTTAAAAACTCAAAAATCTTCAACTGCTAAAATGATTGATTACTCTATTTACAAGGGTAATCTTAATGATATACGTTTTAATAAAAAAACCGTAATAAACACCATTAATCAATACTCATACATGGTAGCCGAGAATGATAACGAATTTAAATCAGCGTTATTGGCTTCGGATATATTACTACCTGATGGTATAGGTGTTACAGCAGCAATGAAAGTATTGAGTAATGAAAATGTTAAAAAAATTGCCGGTGCAGACATTCATGTGCACATACTTGAGAAACTAAATGCAACCAGTGGCCGTGTATTTTATTTTGGCTCGTCTGAAAATACTTTGAGTTTAATTGAAAAGCGATTAGCAGAAGAATATCCTAATATAACCGTTAAAACACTTTCACCCCCGTTTAAAGATAACTTTACACAAGCCGAAAGTTTAAATTTTGTAGCCACCATTAATAACTTTAATCCTGATGCTTTGTTTATTGGCATGACCGCCCCTAAACAAGAAAAATGGGCTACTAAATATAAAGATGAATTAGATGTCCAAATTATTTGCTCAATAGGCGCTGTATTTGATTTTTATGCAGGCACTATAAATCGCCCGAACGATTTTTGGATAGATATGGGTTTGGAGTGGATGGTGCGCCTGGCTCAAAATCCAAAACGGATGGCTAAAAGATATTTGTACTACGGCCCGGCTTTTATACGCGATATATTTAAGCTAAAAATGATGACGCAGTTAATATTGCAAAAACAGATCATCATTAATAAAGCACATAAGTTTGACTATATATTCCCTAATTATAAAGTACAATCCTAATATAATTTAATTGTGATTTTTAAAGCCATTTCAGTTACTGAAATGGCTTTTTTGTTGATCAGCTATTTATTTAAAATCGAACCATAACGTACCTGAAACAGGTGTATTATTCAATTGCACATTTTTTTGGCTTTGTGGCCCCATATCTTCGGCAGGATTAAATTTGGTGCCGATAGCCGGAATAGCCGTCATAAAACCCAGGTTACCATCAGGGAAAGCCGGGCTGGTATTATTGTTAGGGGCACCAACTGGTTTTGGGGCTTTTAACATCTGCAAGAAAATATCTTCATTTTCGGTATATATAGTAAAGGGATGTTCTTTGTTTTGTATAGTAACCCAATACATATTAGCATGATAGCCTTTAAACTCGGGATACAGCCAGCTTTCGCCTGTAACGGTGTTATTATAATCCTTTTGCCAAATGTTGAGCGTACCGCCTTTTAATCGGTTTTTCCAAACGCGGTAAGGGCCGTTACCCAACCATTTCATCCCCGTTATTTTTTCCTCCGGATAGTTAAAAGTGATACCGTAAAAATCGGCATTGCCCCTTGGCAGGTAACCGTATTGTAATTGTGCAGGTTTTCCGGGCGTAAATACCCATTTAACCTTAAAGTTAGCATCATTATAAATTGGTTCTATTACCTGGCTATTGCCTGATACAGAACGCTTGATCTCTTTTAACTGCGGTTTAGCACCTGCCAACATCGGGCCGTCAGACAAAGAAATATCACCTGATGCTCCCTTTACTTTTTGCAGGTACCCGGTAGAGGTGCTGAAATAATAAGTAACGCCATCACTGGTAACCATCAGCTGTTCATTCTCTTCTTTTAATAAGTTTACAGCAGATGATATACCCTTAGTAAATTTAGCTATTACTGATTGCGTACCGGCAATTGCCCAGCTACGGTTAACCACCACTTTCCCCTCAGCATCATAAACAGTAAGCAACAAGGCATCACTATTTTTCCAATTGGCAGGCATATTAATATTAAGATAACCAATTGCACCCGGAGCTAAATTATAGGCTTTTATAATACCCGATGCATTAATTATTGGTGCCGTAGTTTTACTTTGAGGCGATACAAAGCTGACCAATTTCCAGCTAAAACTGCATTTGTTGAGGTTGGTGTATAAATATCGGTTCTCAATATTCAGTCGCCCATCAAATTTAACAGGTAAAATATTGTTGCTGATATAAACCGGCGACCATATCTCCTTAATCGTATAAAAACTGGCCTCCTTTTCGCGGTGCGGGCCAACAATACCATCAGGGGCATGGTTACCATCGGCATCTAAAATATTGTCCTTGTCTGTACGCATAATTGCCCCATCGGCATACACCCATAAAAAGCCACCGGTATTTTTATGATCGTTTAACATCAGGTTCCAAAAATCATCCAATCCGGCACCGTGCCCACCATCATAAAGGCCATGCATAAACTCGGTAGGGAAAAATATGTCGTTACCATACAGATTGCTGTTCACCACATAGTTGTAAACAGGATAATGTTTAGTATCCGTACTATTAAAACGCTCCCATGGGTGTATCACCGTACGTTTCTGAGGATCATACCAACCATAATCATTGTCCAAATCGCGGTTAAAGCCACCTTCGTTGCCATTATCCCATAATATGATGCTTGGATGGTTTACATCACGTATAACCATTTCTTTAACTATTTTATGGCCAATGCCGGTATCGTACTTGGCTTGCCAACCGGTTACTTCATCCAATACAAATAGCCCTAACGAATCACATATATCTAAAAAACTTTGGTCAGGCGGATAGTGCGACATCCGTACCGCATTCATATTCATCTCTTTGATCTGCTTAATATCCAGCAGATCAATAGCCTTGCTTAACGCGCGACCTGATTCGGGCCACTCGGAGTGGTGATTCACACCTTTAAATATTACCTTTTTATCGTTTACATAAATACCGTCCCCCTTGCGCAGGTCAACGGTACGGAAGCCAAAGCGCTGGGTTATTTGATGCACTACCTTAGTACCACTTTTAATGGCAACCACCAGATTATACAAATTTGGTTGTTCGGGATTCCAGGCCGCAATGTTCTTAACAACACTTTTTAATGTGGTGCTATCGCCGGTAGGTTTAATACTAAAAGGCTGACCCACCCTACTGCCCTTTAAAGTTTGAACTTCTGCCTGGATGATTTGGTTGGCTACGTTATTTTTATTGAATACGTCAATCCTTATTTGCCCGTTTGCCTTAGCATCAATAGCAATACGGTCAATATAAGTCTCCGGAACTATCTCCAAATATACAGGCCGGTAAATTCCACCAAATATCCAAAAGTCACCGTTCCGCTCAGCACGGTTAATGGAAGCATCAGCCGACATTTTGCTTACTTTTACTTCCAGCAGATTATCTGCATTGCTTTTAACCAAACTGGTAATATCATATTTAAACCGATAGAATGCACCTTGGTGTATTGGCCCGGCCAACCGGCCATTGATCTTAACCTCGGTATCCGTCATTGAACCTTCAAACACAATAAAAATTCGCTTATGCTGCGCATTAGCGCCTAATTTAAATTGGTGTTTATATAGCCCCTGCTCATCATTCTTCACTTTATCATGCCCGTAATTATATCCGCCAAATCCTTGAAACTCCCAGTTTGATGGTACGGGGATAGTTGTCCATTGCCCACTTTTACGCCCGTTGGTACAATAAAAGTCCCAATTAACAGTGTGGTCCTTATCGGTACCTGAAAGATTTTGACGTATTGTTCTAGTATCTGCACCATCCTTTTGCTGAGCAGCAGTTGACAAACCAAAACAAGCAAAGGCAATAATTAATAAATTTTTACAATTCATATTCACAGGTTAATAAACTGCAATCTACTATTTTACAATTATTCCTGACAAATGATATGATTATTGATATAAAACGGAGATAAATAGTGTAGCGATAAATAACAAAAATAGCCTGTATACGTTTCATATACAGGCTTTTAATACTAATGGTATCGCTTTTTGTCGGGATGGCAGGATGCATCCGACACACTCTAATGTATTGATTATCAAATACTTTAACTATACCATATCAATGAGGGTATGATTTAGGGCATTTTCTGAAACTTCTAAGGAACTATTGCGCACGTATTGGCTTTTAATTTGCTGTCAATGCTTATCAAACATAAGGAAAAAAATTTTAGAAAAAAGATTGATTTACAATAAACCAGAAACTAAAAATTTCCGGCAAATTATCTCTACACCTTAGTTTGCCGGCATTCGATTAGGGAATCGAAATAGTTTCTTTTAGCGATCGCCGGGTCACTTGTATTCCAAAATTCAATTGCTGAAGCTACTTGGTTTCATTTGTTTCTAATGTCTTTTTCTATCAGGCCAACATCAATGCTGATATCCCGCACAAACTTAGATAATGGACGCTTGTGAATACTGTCTTCTTCTGTGTAGTTGCCAGTAATTAGTCGATTAATATTTTCGGGTTGCATATACTCGGCGAATGAATGCAACAAAGATGCTCTATATCCAGGCGTATAAATCTCCGCCTTCAAAATAAGCTCTTCGGCGATATCCCGGTAATGATTATAAATTCCTTTTAGACCAAAAAGTTTGACAAAATCGGAGTAATCACTTCCATCCGGTAACACCGGTCCATCTACACAAATCTTGATATCTTCAATGTCCCGACTAGATAAATATTCTCCCTTATCCTTTTCAAGATAAAAATTATAGGTGGAGGTTGTCGGGGAGTCGACATACAGTTCAAACAATATCTTTTTAGTGCTTTTAATATTATTACAACTCGCGCATACGGGATAAAGGTTAAACAAGGCTATCGAGAAACAGGGATATTCCTTTTTCGGTAAATAATGGTCTACCTGAAACTTTGCCTGTTGGTCACCTGATTCTTCGCGTTCAATTACCAGGGCGGACTGGGCATTACAATATACACATACCTTAATGCCCAATTTGGCGAAATATTTTGGATAGAATATTTCACGCCAGTGAACGTACCAAAGCTGTCTATTGATTTCAGTGCGAAAATCCTCATAAAGATCATCAGCCATAGTTTGCCCGCTGATGATTTCGTCAAATTCATTTTTCAATACTGCCAGTCTTCCAGGTTTGGCTGTAATGATCTCGGCTATCTTTTCTATGAGAAGCGTCAAATATTGTATTTCTTTTTCCTCAACAAGTGGTGTATCCAGCATCGCTTGTAACCGAGATTTAACTTTGGTAATCTGTCCTGCTATTTCATCAGGAAAATGGCTGATAGCCTGATCAACGGTAACTAGCGATATCGCTCTCATGGTTTATTTTCCTTAGCTGCCTGCAATTGACGTAGTCTGTTAATTTCTCTTTCGATCTCATCATCCTCTCTGAGAAACCTGTCTGAATAAAGTTCATTTAGGCTTCTTCGGATAAGCGATTCTCCAACCATATCTATAACGGCACGCGCCGTTTCCTGATTCCAATTGATTTCAAGTTGAGGCGGTGTTTTCTGCTGTTTCTTATTGTCCGGTGTCAAGTAATAGAATAAAGAATTGATTACCTGCCTTGCATGCTCACCCATATAGCCATTTGACTCAAGAAAAAAACTATTAGCCAACAGGTCATGAATATTACCGCCAAAAGTCTCATTTGCCTGTGGCCATTGGACTGCTTTTCGGTCAACGATCTTGAGATAAAGGATGTTTTCGTTTGGAATATCAGATAATATAAACGGGGAATGGGTGATAAACAAACAATTTATTCCTAGGATTTCCTTCAGGTCCGCTGCATAAATGTTGTCTAAAAGATCTTTTATAAACCTCCGCTGCAGTTCCGGGTGATAATAAAGTTCTATCTCGTCAAAAACAATATTTACGTATTGATATTTTATTAATCGTAGTAAAGGCGGGAGTAACTGGGAAGACTGATCCTTCACCGAATTTAAATTCCTGAGGTGATAGATCAGGGAAGAAATCGCGTATATTTTTTGCTTCTCCCCGGAGCTCAAATAACTAAATCGGTCATGTTCATTTTGGAATTCAATATCAATATCAAAAAATGAAGGTGGCACCAATTCAATTACAGGGATTTCAGGATAAGCCCTCCTTAATTGGGCATTCCTGAATCTAAGTGCCCTTACGGTCCATGCAAAGTTTTCTCTTTTTAGCGGAACGGTACGCAGATAGAGGAAGTAAATCGCCTGTTTGATCTTATAGGCGACATGACTCTTGTCCCGTTTAATTTCGTCCAATAAGTTCAGCGGCTTTTGAGAGTGTTTCATAAAACCGTCGAACCTATGATATAACTTATATTTTTTGCACATGCTCACCAGTTTAGCGAGGATATACTTTTTCGTAAACTCTTCTACTTCATTGCTTCCAACAGCAATCTTCTTTGATTCGAAAAAGGATTGTCGAATAAATATATCCATGACCTCCCAATTTTCACTATAATTTTTGATAATATTCTTGCGTGCCCGTTCATGCGGTTTAAAGTTTAGCTTATTGGTATTCAATTGAAAAGCGATCAACTTTGGTGTTTTGCCTTCATCATTGAACCAAAGTGCGTAATCTTTAATCTCCATAATGTTAGCTAGCATGCGTGACCGCACCAGATAGTTTTCTGTATTTATATCAATCACGCCTGCTTTACGGAAAGGATTAAGCACAACAGGTGTTTGGTAACCGTCATTCTTATGAAAGATCGCTTTGATCCAATGTCCTATCTCCTCTGTATTCAACGCGTATAAGGAATAGTTGATTACAACGCTGTAAAACAAGTCGGCCAGTTGAGAAATATCTTCAATGGGGTCCTCCATAACGAAGCCATCGCCTGAGGAAGAAAACTCGCTTAAGGTCAATTCACCGTTATACGATCGGATACGAAAGTGAATTCCTCTAAGCCGGTAATAAATATCAACGTTTACGTCAGGTTCTTCGAGGTATAAGATACTATTCTCATCTTTTTCGTCAATCAGGTCAAGACGTTGTGAGATATTGTACATCACCGCATAAAGCAATTCGGTTATACTGCTTTTGCCTGATCCATTCTTCCCCGCGATTGCACTCAGGTTAACACATATATGACCCACATTAAATATTTCTGGTGGGTTTAGTTTTGGTGGTACGATCTTTTCACGCCCATTATCGAACTGCAGAATTTGGTAATTTTTGTATAGGTAATAGACTTCATTCTCATTAAGGACTTTCAGCAGTTTTCGTGCACAGTCCTTTAATGGTTTAATGGCGATTAATTGTAAGGCTTGGTCCATATTATTTGATGAAGTGATATTACAAAAAATGTGCTGTATTTAGTGAAAGTGCCTAAGTTTTTGGATTTAAAGCTACCGGATTTATTCGCTTTACCCGTAATATAAGTAGCTCGATCTCAATAAGCGTGAATAAAGCACATTACCACTTCAAATATCTAAGCAGGTACCGAACAAATAATATCTTTCGTAAAACCGAAGATAATGTCTATTTTGAAAGCCCTTTGTCGAACATATGCACTTAACTAAAGCTTCTGATAATAAACGCTCTGTCATTACGCATGTCGCTAAAAACTACAGTACGTTAAGCTATCTTCCGCAGTTGCAGGAGTTATTTGTGCTTTTACATCCTACGGAAGACTTTCAGAGTCTGGCCAAATTCGAACTTCAGCAACGGATCAACCTCCACTTGCTAGACAAGTATCAAGGCGAACAGGCCATTAAGTATGCTTTATTTAAATCGTTTAAACAAAAGCCACTGGTTGCCGCCTTTGAAATGAACGTGAACAACAGCAGGCTGGATTTCCTGACCATCAATGGTGTCAGTACAGGTTATGAAATTAAGTCAAGCTTAGATACGCTGCAAAAACTTTCAAAGCAATCTACGGATTATCTGAAGGCGTTTGAATACAATAACATCGTGATCGATGAACGCCATCTTAAAAACGCCAGGCAAATTGTTCCTCAGCACTATGGCATTATAACAATTTATCGCGGTACAAAAAAAACAATACAGGTTGGGGCATATAACCAGGGCATCGACGCTGAATTCCAATTGCGATTGCTCACCAAAAAAGAACTTGTAACCTTTTTTGGAAATTTCGAGGTAAAAGAAATTCTACGCGATATCGACACGAAGGTTATCAATTTCAAATTTAAACAAGCTTTAAAATCCCGTTACCAAGAGCGCTGGAATTTTATTACCAGTCGCGCCGAGCAAATATTGCCACTGGATGTACAATTCTTCTTTAAAGCTAACATTGAACCAAAACATATCTATTTCCAAAGCTAAATTTGCCCGGCGGCGATTTTTATCCGTAAACAATGCAAATAATGCTCCATGGCAATTCGCTTATAAGTTGAAGGACTTCTGCCTTTTCGGTCGCCTTTAAGAATATCAATGATCATCTGCCAGCCGAAATTATCCTGATGTAGATATCCAAGATTTGAATGCTGCATTCGTGTTGCACTTGCAGAATTATACACATCAGGAACAATAATAGTCTCAAAATCGGCAAACTGCCGGGCATCCGATCCCCTGAATCCATACGAGTTATTCTCTACAGGATCATAAAAAATAAAACCAGGGCTTCTCCCTCTTGCATCATTAACTCCATCTTTTTTTATGCCGACATAGTCTCCGAAACACTGACAATTGATACGCTTATAATTGTTCATCAGGTTATTATCTATTTCATCAACAACCTCTTTGTGTTTTAAACGGGAATTTGCAATGGAGCTCAAGATGGAACTGCGCAGCAGGATTACCGGACAGGTATCAAAGTCCACTAAAAGCGTCATTATTGGTTGAATTACATACTCATCGTCCGGATCTGCTGCATAATCATCCAAATCAACAATTAAAAAATCCTGCGGCCGGGCAACGGATCTTATTTGCAAAAGGTCACTTTTTATGGACAATTCAAATGTTCTGAATGCCAGGGAATTGAAAGCAGATCTCAGGTCGTTTTCTTGCTTAATTATAGTGTTAGGTGTGTTATTACGGTTGTAATAGGTACTTATAACCGGGATCACTTTATCCGCCTGGTCTTTGAATTTCAGCATGTACTGCGTTCGGGTTTCCATATTTGCGACAACTTTTGCAAAGAAGGTCAGAACCTCGGGTTTCATTCCAGGCTTTTCTTTAATTTGCGCTGGCAAATCAAGGAATAATCTTTTACTACGGACACTATTTACAATAGGTATATAAGTTTCCTCAAAAGGCTTCTCCGCTTCAGCATCTCGTTTATCGAGATGTTCCCGGATTATTTCCAAGCACGGGTACATTTCGTCACCAAAATTAAAGCTGGTGAGCACATTAATTTCCTGAGTCCGCAGCCTAAATGTCGGCATATACATAAATTGCCCATTCATGTCTTTAATATTTTAGCAATCAGTTCATTCTGATTTATTTAACTTTCATAACGTAATCCAAATTAACAGTCATTTTAAATTGATTCCCAAATGTTCTTGGTATCAGGTTAAGCTTTTGTAACCTTCCAACTACTATAGCAGGGTGGGTATCGTATTGCTTCGCTAGTTTTCGTATATCTAATTCTGTTATTTTATCAGGAAGATTGTCAATAGATAATTTCGGCAACAAGATATTACCTGAATAGTCATTGGCTTCATCTTCCTTTAATTGGTTGTTTTCTACCCCTTCGAAATCTTCGATAAAGACATCCTTTTTTCCATGTAATAAGATATGTGCGGCCTCATGAAAGAAAGTAAACCAAAAATGGTCATTGGTTTTATATCGGTCAGTCATTTGAATTAAAGGTTGCCCTCCTATCCATCTGGCAGCTCCACTTATTGGCGCTTTAGGAAGATTAACTGAATAAACTATAGCGACACCGACTTCATAACAAATGTCTCTTAAGCGGGTCGCAAAATCCTCAGGATGATCCCTAACAATTGTCTTAATCAATTCAAGAGATTTTTTAAAGTTATCCTTGCTGAATTCCGGGATCCTCAACTTTTGCAATTCCAGTTCTCCGATTCGCAACCAAGCTGCCATACTTCCAAGGGCAGTTGCATGAGCAGTACTTTTTTTAAAATTTGTGGTTGCATAATCATTGACGTAAATGGCTTTCCATTGATCAGGTGACACAACTCCATAGAATTGAAGACATTCATTTACCATCTCCGGGCCGGCTTGAGTACTCTTTATATATCCTAAACCTTTCAATTCTTTTAGCGGTTGCTGTTGTAACCATTCTTTACACTGTTCTAAAAATTCCTCCTGTTCTATTCGGGCCAGTTTTTCCCTGTATAAAGCTTCGCGGTTAAGCCAAAATTGGGCTTGAATACCCAAAACACGCTCAAGCTGCAATGCAGTATTTACAGTTATGGGTTCTTTGCCGGAAATAATGTCATTTATTTTAGATGCCGTTTTACCCATCCGTTCAGAGAGTTCGGCCTGACTCATTTTCAAGTACTCAATTGTCTCTAAAATGGTGTCCCCCGGCTTTGATAATAATTCTCTTTCGTCCTTTATCGTGTTCATTTTATTAGATTTTAGGGCCATTTAGTGGTAATCTTTGGTAGTTAAAATTTTTATATCAGTTATTTTTATGACTTCAATTTCTCCATTTTCTTTTTTAGGCAGTGGATGATGATCCGGTTCAAATATTATCCGGTGATTGCCAGAAATATCGACCGCCCATTCACCTTGCCGATCACCCTTCAGGGGATGGCAATTCGCTGCGGGGATCTGCTGAAGCATAGCCAAATTTGGCGAAGTGATCATCTCATCAAGACGCTGTTGAATCCTTTTGGCATTAACGCCAAAAGCACGCTTGATCTCTGATGCCGAGCTCATTTGTTTCCTTAATTTGTTATTACCAAAATCAATTTTCATTTATATATTATTACCGAAGAAGGGTAATTATTTACAATGATACTGCATTTATTTTAACAAAAAAAATTATTACCCCAAAACGGTAATAAAAATACATCAACGCTAGCGATCAACAAAAATTTTTATTCAAGAAATAAAGTTAGGACCTGTTAATGACCCTCCAGCATCGTATTATACGGAATACGGAATCAAGCTTAAGGAGTATTAGTTAAACACTTGTTTTGCAAGTATTTAATAGCTACTTTTATGCTTACAACTTAAAAAAAATGGTCAAGCTGTACAATTGAACGGTGAGTTCACCGTCGTGTCGGTCGGCCAGAAAGATACCCTGCCAGACGGCTTCGGCTTTTTCATTATCGTTCAGGGCGTTGAAATCATAAAGGCTCAGCATGGGCTAAAACTGAGAATTATTGCGTTCAACTCTATAGTTTAACGGGGATTTGCTCGTTACAGGCTGGGCAGGTATTGGTGGATGCGGGCAAGTATATCTTCAAAATGCGGCTGCCCCCGGTAATAGAGAGCGGCCGTAGATTGGTAGCGTTTGGTAAAATCGGCACGGATAGCGGGATCAGATAGCAGGAACGCTTCATTCCGGGGTACGGGGATCTCGGCGTCAGCCGGGCTGAAACGGGCGGCCTTATGCGCGAGGTAGGCGGGTGTGCCGATAAATTGGACGATTTCCGGCCTGGCAAGCAGGCTGTAAACGTCGTAATACTGGCGCATATAATTGACGCTTGGCGCGGCGCCGTCCTGCTCCTGGCGGTATTTGCGGACAATGGTCTGTAGTTTCTCGATTAGGGTATAGCCGGGGTCATAGCAGACGACATCGATCGCGCGGTTATCGATCAGCTCAATGCTTTGCACAGCTTTGTCATAGGCCCAGGAACTGATCGTTTGGCGGTGGTTGGGGGTGACGGTATCAAAGCCGGCCTCTAGGAGGATACCATCTTTTACGCCGTCGATGGGATCGGTCTGGTTATCATAATATAAGCGAATGCCGCCGCTGGTATACGTCCGGGTATTATCGAAGGCATGATCGCGTTCTACTTTGATGATACCATCGATCTTTATTTCTTTAGCCAGCTGGTCATAAAAGTTTTTACGGGCGGCGAATACATTAGGGTTAGAGCTCTTCGGGTTCTCGTTAATCCCTAAGGCGGCGGGCGGGCTGATATGGAGGTCGATGTCTTCGGAGAACCGGTTGATAATGCCATAGCCTTTGGACAGGGAGGTACCGCCTTTCAGCTCGAACCGGTAGTCTTGTTGCTGCAAGCCATGCAGTACCTGCATGATCCAATAATCCTTTTCAACCAGACCGGGCAGCATACTGCGCTCCTCGGCGATGATCTGCAACAGGTCGGCGAAGTCCGGGTAACGGTGCAGGTAATTAACGGCCATACTTCGGGTTGGTGTTCGCGCCTATTAGCGGGTTCAGCAGTTTTTTTGCACGGGCTCCGCCATAGTCAGCAACAGCCTGTTGTAATTTAGGGGCATTCAGTTGCGGTATTTTGGCGGCAAGCTTTTTCAGTACCTCCTGCTGGTCTTCGGCCAGTGTTGTCAGGTTATTAACAAGGTCAACGACCAAAAACTCTTCGGTAAGGGTCTTTGGGAAATGCGGTTTGACCTGGAAATTAAAGGTCCGGTTACCCAACTTGAATTCACCATGGCGCTTATGGTTATAAACGGTCCGCTGGTTATAAAGCTGGGTGGTGCCGAGTCCCAGGCTATTATAAGCGTTTGGGGTGGTCAGGAGAAAACGTTCGTCTTTGAGAAATCCCTTTACCAATGCTTGTTCGTCAGGTGGTGCCTGGCCGAAGGCGGAATTCTTGGGGGCGTAATATAGTCCGCCGGCGAGTTTCTTCAGCGCGCCTTCATCGACCAGTTGCGTTAAATGGCGGTCTACGGATCTAGACCATTGGGCAAGATCGGCCCTGCGGTAAACCTGTCCGCTGTTCAAGTGCTCTTTTAATTCATCCAATTTGCTCATTGCCGATCCTTTTTAACAAAGATACAACTACCAAAAATTTTTTGCAAGTTTTTTTATTGAAAATTCATGCAAATCCACCATTTTTAAACTATTCCGTTAATTATCTATTTTTTGTTGGGATGTATTACTTTATTTAAAAACAGATGCAGGATGCTATCTTGGTTAGCCTGAATCTTATTGAAATTATTTTTAAGGCTATCATACAAACCTGATCTTTGCTTTTCGAGGCTTAACAGGCTATCTATTTTTTCTATTTGGTTGGCAAAACTATTCTTAAAGTTCTGCCTGTTCTTTTAACTTTACCAAATGAGTAAGCCTGCACTTTCCTGGTCGAAACTGGATTGGGAAGATTTCCAAAAGGTTAGCCTATACCTTTATAAGGAACAAACCGGGGATTTGGCTGCCGAAGAATTTCTGCGACAAGGACATTTCCAATCCGGGATCGACCTATTATCGTTCCGGCAGGAAAACGGCAAACATGTATGCATTCAGTGTAAGCATTCCGATCTATCCCTAACCAGGCTAAAAAATATCATTGCCCTATTTTCGGCTGGTGAATTTGCAGCGACCACCGAAACGTTTATCATTACCACTACCGCGGACCTGCAGAAGCCAGATATTCAACGCTGGATCACTGCAGAAAAGGTCAGCTTCCGCGAACAGCACGCTATCGCTTTTGATGTATGGGACCGCAGCCGCCTGGAAGATTCATTAAGATCTGCTTACCGGCTCGTGGAAAAATACTTTGGTAAAACTGAAGCAAAACGCCATTGTTTTCAACCTGAGCTCATACTTCCTGAACTTCAATCATTTCCCAGGTACCTTACCCGCAATATTCAACCGGCAACGATCTCCAACGAGGATGATGCCTGGGGCTATCGCGAAAAGGAACGGTCTGTTTTAACACTGACCTCCGTATTGGCTGCGCCTGGTGAAAACAAGTGGGTCTGCCTGATTGCGGAAGCCTATGAAGGTAAAAGCACGCTGATCCGCCAAACGGCCTGGGAGCTGAGCCAACTGGATGCCGCTGTGTTGCCGCTTGTTTTGGATCTCAAATTTTGTTCGATCCACCCGGTCAGTCAGTTATTGGATGATCATTTTGCAAGCTGGTTAAGTGTGCCGGCTAAAAACCTGGTGGTATTGATCGACGGGCTGGATGAGGTACCGGCCGAGCAATTTAACACGGTTGTGGGTCATATCCGGGATTTTGCGAGGAACCACCCACCCGTCCGGCTGGCGTTTTCATGCCGGGCCATGTTTTATAATTACCAGCATCTTCGCCACGATCTCCGGGAATTTGAATTTTATGAATTACTGGATCTCCATATGAAACAGATTCTCTCCGTATTGGAAGAACAACTGGGCGACTGGAATTCGGCTGTGGGGTTTTATACTAAAATGAACGGCCTGGGCATCGCCGGTTTACTGGGGACACCTTTCTATCTGCTGCAAATGGTAAAATGGTTCCATGATCCAACGCAGGAGATGCCAAAGACCAAGATCGCTATTGCAACCCGGTTTGTAGATGAATCCCTGATTTTATCCGGAACCCGAAAAATGCGTTCCGGTCTCAGCCTGGATAAGTTCAAAACAAAATACCGAAACGCGCTGCAGAAGCTGGCGCTTTTATTACAGATCCGGGGGCTTAATGCATGCGACGATGAGTCGCTACAACAATTGTTCAACCAGGAAGATATCGATTTATTGACGCAAAGTTCAATTCTTAATATCCGTAATACGCAATGGTCATTCATTAATGCCCTTTTCCAGGAACAGCTGGCGGCGCTGGCTTTACAAAAATTGGATGCGGAAAGTGTGATAAAACTGATTACCCATGGCGAAAGAATCCGTAAGATCAGCCGGAAATGGATACAGACGCTGGCAAGTTATCTCTCCCTCCTGCCGGAAACTCACGCAGACCGGGAAAAAATAGTGTCCGTTATTGAAGCGGATAACATCGAATTACTGGCCTTGAGTGAAGGAAGTAAATTTGCTACCGCATTCCGGCTGGGTGTTTTACAAAAAATACTGCAGCGTACCAACCGGCACCAGGCACGGCTGGTCGTGATCGATGAATCTAACCTGGCGGCTTTCGCCGGGAATGATGACCTGGTAGTTGAAGAATTATTAAAGGTGCTGGTTACTGATACAGGAGCGATCGTAAAAATTGTAGCCTGCAGGACGTTACGCTACCTTCAACTGACCGCTTCCCAAGCAGACCGGTATGCGCGTTTAGCTAAAGATTTATTGATCGTGACGGACAATCCTGAACTGGGTAGGCTCCTGCTTGAGGCGTTGGCACACTATCGGTTGGGCGATGATGATTTCCTGCAAGAGTTTCTTCAAAACTCATTAGTCGAAACGTCGCATGAATTGCGGCAGGGGCTATACCAATATCTGGCGTCACACGATTTAGTGGACGGCTATTATAACTGGCTGCTAGCGGGATTTCCGGTTTTATATAACTATAATGGCAGTGTATCACATTACGGATCGGAAAAAAAGCTACTCGACCTGGTATTGACGACGCGCAGTGGCCGACATATGCGGCAGTTATTACTATTGATACAGGATGAGCCTTTTCAAAAATATTTCCGCCACGACAAGGACACAACCAAAGCATTTTACCACGAGTTAGCGGAAGTCTGCGCCAAAATTTATGCGGAGGAACCAGCGATCATTTTTGCGGTTGTCAATTATTTGATGGTTAGCGGGCGTAATTATTATGAGCGGCAGCCCAATGGAATGGTTGAGTTCCTGGCGCTGACGAAAACTTATTCACGCGGACTACGCATTGCGCTACTGAGCGATAAAACGGGACTGCAGAACTACGCTTTTAGCGGTGCGATTCACCCCGACTGCTATGGAGATATCTTTTACGCGGTAGAAGAAGACTTAATGAGCCGCGAAGAGTTTAATATTTGTTGTAACGGCTTATACTACAGTGGTCGTAGGGAGGAAGCCGAGTCACTTGAAAGCCTTGCCGCAGCGTCGTTCGGGTTTAAGGATGAACCGTCATCTCAGGCGTTAAGTTACCAGGCCATACAAGTCAGGAAGCGGAATAACGATCTTTTATATTTGAGTTCCAGAGAAGCATTCCGTAACGGCATTATTCAGCTATTCGGGATTGCCGGATCAACGACCATTTCCGTCGAAGAACTTTATGAGCGGTTTGATGAAGACAATCCCTACATTACTGTGAATTCTACTTTGCTTACCACTTTTATCAGCCAATTAGCGAATGACCGGGAAGCGACACTTAATGACTGCCTGGAGGCGGTAGATAATGAACGCCATTTTATGATCTGGCGGGCGGGTCAGCTGATGCAAAGTTATATTATACAATACTACCCGGAGCTGATCCACAATTATCTAAAAGCTTATTACGATAGTGAGCTACAAAGCTTTTCATTTGCAGCGATCACTCTTGATAGTCCATATTTGATTCGGCAACAAGCGGGCCAGTTAATGAAGATCTGGGCGGAACATCAATTTCCTACCAGTGACGATATATTACTGGAATTCATCCGGATAAATGCAGAGGGTTACGGGGGTATTCAATTTGCTGAGGTCAATAAACGAAAGTCGATCACCACTTTGTTGTTAAAACATTTTGATGACCGAAAGCCCCTTTTGAAACAGCGCGTTTTAGCTAATTTGAAAAATGGGTTAAGTGACATCGGCGTAATCGGTACACATTTAGAATTTTGTCGTGTTTTAGTTATCAAAGAAGCCCTTCCCTATATCTTAAACTTCATCAGGAACAAATCGGAAGATACGCGTTACGAAGACGACTTTATGAGTTTGTACGTCCTGCTGGGCGGAGCGCCGGAGGATTTGGTACCTTCATTTAAATCTATAACTGACCTGAACGGCTATCTTTTTATTTTTATGGTGAAGTTATTATTAGAAACACATCCAACACTTGTTGGTGAGCGGCTTTTAGGAGCCTTGCGATCAGCGGTTGTTTCTCCCGAAAGGAAAATTGAAGCAGCGCGTTACCTGGCCCAGTTAGGCGATAAGGAAGGGTTTAGTTACCTGTTCAGTAAATTTGAAGCGGGACGACCGGCGCCATTCGATATCCAAGGCAACCTTAAAATATGGAACGTTTCGACCGAATGGGGCCTCGCTGAACTAAAACCTTTGATGTACCTGATGCTGGATGAAAAAACAGCAAAAATAAGATTTCACGAATCACCAAAAGACCTGTTGCTAGAAACGCTACATGGTTTTGCAGCGAAAAGTGAACGGGATCTGGAAATGGTGACGACATTCATGAATCAATGCGCTGCCGATCTTGCCGTTGATTATCCTAAAAATGCCGGTCACCTGGGTTGGCACGCGGAGCAAATGAATGAGCGCTACCGGGAGGTCAACGTTATAGATTTATCGAATAGAAAAATTAAGGCCTTGTTCGAGGAGGTTGCCAACTAAACTTATGATATCAAGCGGCGCCGGGCACCGCTTGATATCAATGATCATTTTCCGCCGGTGTTTAAACTTCTCATCTTTTCATTAAGTTCTGTTAACCCTGCTTTCTTAAGGCATTCTTCGCCAAACGCTTTTAACTCGGCCAGGTCCTCCTGCGGAACCAACTCCATGAAATTCGATGTCGTACCCCCTTCTTTTGAAAGGCCATTTTCTATACGCTGTTTAGTAATAATACCGTTTTACGATTGATCTTGACATCGATTTTCACCGCTTCGTTCATTCCCGGGCTACATAACAATGTTTCATAGACCTTACTTAACACATTCGTTGCCATATGCTTTTTGATTAATTAATACTGGCGGTAAAATTAGTCTGGATGAATGAAACAATCCCCATTGAAATATGGTGAGGTATTAAGCTTATCAGGCAACCGTTAGTTCCAGCTCCTGAACCTGTGGGAAAGTTAGGTTGCTGCCGTGGATGGTAACATTGAATTTAACAGATCTGCCGATCAGATCTTCTCCTACGGTTACGCGCAGGGCTTGCTTAAAAGCCTTAATGGGTACATGGTGGCGGATATCGCCCGGCTCGGCAGTAACCACGATTCGATCGTTTATTTTGCTGACTCTAGGATAACCCGCGTGATGATCTATCCCGGTAGCGATGGAGGCTTGAAATTGAGTTAGCGGGATCTTGTCCATTATCTTTATATCTTCAACGACCGGAAAGTCAAGCCGGACCATTGCTTTTTCCAAATGCTGACTGCCGTTGTTAGTGATGAGCAGATTGAGTTTAAATGCCATAGCTTCGTTTTGGAAATGGTTGTCTTCTATCTCGAACCGCTGTTTAACATATTGCAATTCATTGCGTAAGGCAGGCAGGTCCATTTCGCTATAACTTGTCTGCGCCCCGCGATGGTTACCGAAACGCTGGCTATAGGTTTTGGGATCTTTTTGCAGCAATTCCTCCTTCCAGCGTATCTGTTCCTTTATCTCTCGTTTATTCCGTAAGGAAGGTGTTTCCAATCCATGGATGCAGGGAATTTCCAGGCTGCGGCTGCCGTTTTCAAAGGTTACTTCCAGTTTGCCATCGAAGCCGCCGGGTTTGAATTTTTGCGCGTAGATACGGTCCAGGTCCGCCCTACCCATGGCTATCTGGTAAGTGCCTTTTCGGATCAGCATCTCATTTTTACGTAAGATTGTCTTCCCGTTAGCCTGAATATCTTTAGCGGCAGCATAAGGTTGATCCTTGGGTGCGTGTATGGTCAGGACCATCAGTTGCCGCCCTTCGAACTGAAATGGTTCATAACTGATTGATAATTCCGGAATAATATTGGCGTGAATATATTGCTGGATGCCGGCAGCGTCTTCGGGATGTATTACCGGGTTTATCGTGATCTCAGCACCGGTTTTCTTAACACCAATAATGATATAGCGGTCACCGCTGTAGTCTGCATTCGCGAAAGCCAACACGTCTTTGATCAGATCAGCACGTTTGGGCGCCCGGTATTCTTCCAGCTTAAAGTCCAGGTAGCCACATTCGTTATGGAACCTGATTAATTCTTCGATATTCATGGCTATACAAGTTTAAGAAATTTTGGGTTCTCCGATGATTTTTATTGACAATCCATCCTCACCAATCAATAACCCGGAGGAGCCGAAGTTGCTTTGCATTGGCAATAACCCACAGAAGACACAGATCTACGGGGCGGTGATTTCTTTATACATTAACCGGCTGATCAAGCTGGTGAATAAAAAGGACCAGCTAAAATGCAGCCTGGTATTTGATGAACTGCCAACGGTGGATGTAAGTAACATAGATGTGCTGATAGCCACGGCGCGTAGCAATAAGGTCGCCACCTGTCTGGGTATCCAGGACTTCAGCCAGCTGCGCAAGGATTACGGCAAGGAACGGGCGGATGTGATCATGAACTCTGTAGGTAATATCGTAGCGGGACAAAGCACAGGCGATACGGCTAAGAATATCTCCGACCGTATCGGCCGGATCATGCAGGACCGGGAGAGTTTATCCATTAACCGATCGGACACTTCGATCAGCAGGTCCAAACAACGGGAAGCGGCGGTCCCCGCCTCCCGTATTTCCTCACTAAGTTCTGGAGAGTTCGCGGGTATGGTAGCGGATAACCCGGACTGCAAAATCGATTTGAAAGCATTCCATTGCGAGATCATTAATGACCATGAAGCGTTGAATCAGGAGATAGCAGGTTATGTGGAGATACCGGAGGTCAGGCCCATCTCCCTGCACTTGTGCAACCGAATTATTTGCAAATCAAGCAGGATGTTCAGGAGATCATTTTTGAGGTGATGGAGCGGTTGGTGAGCGATTCGGCATTGGCGCATTTGATGATCAAAAAGTAATTAATCAGATCAACATCTGTTTATCTTTGGTTTATGAATTTAGAAGGATATGATTTAAGCGGTCTCCATTTGCTGCATGTTGGTCTTGAAGAACAATTTAAAGTAGTGGAAAAACAGATCGAACAGGAGGTCGACGTAAATTCCGAAAAATTTAAAGAACTCGCCACTAGATACCTTTGGTTTTCACAATTACTCCAAACTATAACTGCTGAAATGAAACGGCGGCAGGCGGAAAAGCTATTATTTTCAGTTGAGGATATGTTTCGCCTTGTAGGCCAGTACGACAAATTTGTAGTTGTGAAATTTTATAGGACAAGCGATGCATATAACAAATACGGCGCAGAGGTACTTGGGCATATCGTTTATGGGAGAAAACTAAGAAATGAACTAACAGATGCCATCTCTATAGCAGATCACGAAAGAAATGATGGCAATATTCTATTGGCTATCACTGGCGATGACAAACTTAAAGTCCAACAACTAAAAATGGAAGGATTTCAAGCGAGCGATATTTATGCGATATCAACCTTTATCGACGATCCCGAGATTGTTCTTTATAAGAAAGAAGGAAAAAAGGAAATACCATATACGGTTGATATTCCATTTGAGTCGGGATCCTTTGATCTACCTCGGATGCAAAACATGATTACCTCGTGGAAGTTTGGGGATAATTCAAAGATCTTAGATCACGAATTATTAAGGTATTATACCAATCAACTGATCATTGGTGAAACGGTATCAGAAGATATAAAGGCTGCTTATTTATTAGATGACGGAAAGGTTTTTAAAGAACAAGTATTAGTACAAATGTACGCCTTCGGATTTCATCATAATTTGCTAAATCAAGAACAAAAAAACCATTACAACCAAATTTTGCGACAACGTGGTGATCGTCGATGGGCAATTCTAAAAAAAGACCTGGGAATAACGGAGCAGGTATTTGAAAATTTCAAGCTGGCTCACCCTAAAGAGTATATCAATGCCAGAACCACGCTAATCGGTTTTTCGGATGAAACCCTAACGTCGAACTCCCCGTTATATCCGATTTATTGGGACGAAGAACGGTTTACACACATTTATGGTAGGCACTATGTCGACTATTTCATTAACTTTTCGACTTACAAGGGTACCCATTTTCAATATACTTATAAAGATATTCGAAGATTAATCTGTTTGATCTTAGATAGTTTGAAAGAACCTATTGAAGCAGCATTGTCCGCGGGAAAGCGTTTTGATAAATACGGCGACCAAGGTTACTATTTCAACGGCAATTACTATACGCTGAGAATTGAAGAATCAGGTAGATTGATGACCTTTTTCCCTATGGCATGACAATTCAGATGTATTCTTAATCACCTGCTATCATAACTATCAAAACCTCTCAGATAATAGTAGAGGACTTACGCTAATTCCTTGACTGTTTCAACATGAATGATAAAGACACCTGAAATTCATTAAATTTGAGGATGACATTTCATCAGGCACCTGAAGTTGACGATAATTCCATGCGTAGCGAGGAATCGGAAATTGCTGCGCGCGGATGGTTCAAACGTAGTAATGGTTTTATTTACCGTACCGAAGAACCTGATTACGGTGTCGATGTCGACGTTGAGCTAATTGTTAATGGTAAAGATGCCAGCTCCTGGAAATTCCCCATTCAGCTCAAAAGCACGTCTCAGCTGCAAATAATAACAACACAGCAAGAACTCTTCATTTCTCTACAATTTAAAGTTTCCAGGCTGGGCTATCTCGCTAAACGCCTACCGGCTTACGGTATTATCCTAATTTATGACGATGAAACGAAACTCGGCTATTTTGATTATTTAGATGAAATTATTAAACGTTTGGACGAACATTCGGAACGCGCAGGCTGGCGTGAACAACAGCATGTCAATATCTTGATACCTCTGCAGATAGTTGATGATAACGCATTGGTTCAGATCCATCGAAAGATGGTGGAACGTCATGAGCGCCACGAGCAGTTGATCGCTGGCCATGGCCCTAAATTTAATATTCCTTATCTCCAGATCAGAAACGAGAAGCCGGCAGAATTCGATTTATCAGACCCCATACAAATCGTCAAATTTTTAAAAAAATATGGCATATTTCTGTTCAATGAACAAGAACATCAAAAACTACTGAATTTGTTTCAATCGCTAAATCATCAAGTAATTAGCACAAACTCGGATTTACTTTTTCTCGCGGCCATAACATATACTCGTCTCGGTAACGTGATCGAAGCGGATTATTATTTGCGTCGAATTAAGTTTAAAATGAGCGAGTTAACTGAGGAGCAACGCGGTATTATTCAATTTTCAGAAATCCGCTTGGAATTCTTACAAGGCAAAACAAATTATAAAAGTTTTTTAAACCGACTCGATGCTTTAAAAGACACCGTGGAAGGTATAGAAAACCGATTATTGATCCGCATTAACTCATTATATTTTGAGTTGAATAACAGAGCTCAAAACGGCCAATTTGAGATTAGCGATAAAGCGCAAATCGAAGAACTAACAATGGAAATATCGAACAGCGACTTATCGGATGAACAACGACACCTGCTCTTAGTATATCAAGCAGAGAATATCAATGCGTTCGCGTTGGAAGCCTTTCTTCATTTCAACAGCAGTTACCAGTTAAGTTTACATTTAAAAATCGAAATACCTGTGGACCTGCGAGTGGCTTTAGCCCGCTTAAGCACCGATATGATGGTTCAGGCAACTACGCTGGCGAGAGCAGCTTATCAATTTGCTGAACAGAACGGGCTATTCATGCTACAGGCCAGCGCAGCCCATAATTTAGGAAAATTCTTCTTTCAAACGCGCTATTATTTAATGATGCAACGGGTAGAAGATCAGCCTGGAACACAAGAGGAATATATAAAGGGTTACAGAGGCAGTTACACTTATTCAGTTATTGCTTATAACCATTTTATGAAACTGTATATGCAACAGAATGCACATCAGGCCGTTACTAACGCCTATGAGCTGCACTACATGTGCGCACAAATTCACAAAATAGGAATTGGCACAAAAACCACCGATGAGTTAATGTCAATTATTCGCAAGCTGGAAGCTGACAATGAGTTTCAACCCTTTACTTCTTCTGCTGAATTTATTATTAAAGCCTTGGCGGAAAAAGGGACGAAAAATAAAGGGTTGGGCGATTTAAGTGACGAAGAAATTTATACGCTGGCGAAGGATGCCCTGCGTGTTTATGACCTACCTGAAGACCGTTTGCCTAATATGATTGCGGAAATGGAAGCGATTCGGCTATTTGATCAACGCTGCAAAAACCCACAAATAGAATTGCTGACTAACAATAGTCATTTGGCTGATAAGGCGACTAAATATGCTCACCCTCCTTCGTTTATCTTAAGCCATAAACAACTTCATTTTCAAACGCCTCCTAGCAATGATATCGAATCGTTGCTAGAGCTACATAAGCATTTATTGAACCAATAATTGCAAATGAAAAAAGTGGCGCTTAAAAGGGAAGTTATGTTTTCCCATCACACATTGTGGTATGACTTGGAAACTGAACCCAATTTGGCTTTATTATTGGCCGAAGTTCCCCTAATTCCCTCGCTCGAGCAAATCGCTTATATGTTGCACCGTATCGTTACCCGCAAAAAACACGATAAAGATTTTCACCCTAGGGAGTTACTGCAATGGATATTAAAACAAGAGGGTGATACACAAAAAAGGGCGACTAATCATGTCACAGGAGAAAATCCATTTACCATAGAAGGTTTCAGACTAACTAACCGAACAATTTGCCTATCGCTAATCGAGCAACTTTTAAAATATGCTCGCGGAAATGCCCCTGAATTAACTTCTAAGCATCAAAGTTCCTTGTTCGAAGCTTTGTTAGTTATGAATGGCCGCTATTTGGCTACGCAGGTAAGGATGTTCAACTGGGACGGCACCGGAGATGAAAAAACGTTCTTAGACGTAATTCTCCCGGCAAAGATCAGTAGTTTGGGAATTAGTAAACTAAGGGATCATCAAGTCGCCCTTATCAAAGCTGCTTATTTTTTTGGATTCTGTGAAAGCGACACCGAGTATATTCATTACTTGAATGCCTTTTTAAAGATTTATGATTTCCCGTCGTATCGTGAGTACTTACGAGCTATAATTGTTCCGTATCTAACCTATACGGCCGGCGAAGTATCTTCCCCAAAATTGAGAGTAGATCCGGAATATTTAGAGGCGATTAGTTTTTTTAAGCGGATTTCTATTAATGACCATCCAATTAGCGGCGAAGATTTTAAGACTTTGAGGCAATACCCTATCTTCCAATGCGACGCCAACACGTTCCTCTTTTTATCCCATAATTTTTTTGTTGACAAACTCTTTCAGGGGCTTCTATTTGATTTTGCTCAAGTACTTCAGCAAGGTGAATTTCCCGAAATGAACTATGGAAAACTAAAAAACGACTTGGGTAACCGCTTTTCTGAACACCATCTATTTTACCGGACAATGGAACTTTGTTTCGGAAACTTCGGACAACTGCGTCGAACCGGCGACGCGCTTAAAATGGTATTGAAGCAAGGGGAGCCAGATTACTATATTCGGGATGGCCGCAAAGTCTTTGTCTTTGAATTTAAAGACGCACAGTTGCGGTCCGACATCAAAGTGTCCGCAAGCGCGGAAGTAATTCGTGAAGAGCTTTCCGAAAAACTTGATATCACTACTAAAGCACAACCTAAAGCAATTCGACAGTTGCTAAATAGTATAGTTAGAATTTGCGAAGGCACTTACTCTAAATTAGGCATCGACACATTTGACGCCGGGCAGTTGATGATATATCCTGTATTGGTACACACGGATAACGCGTTAGAAACTGAGGGCGTAAATTATTTCTTGAAGGAAAAAATGAATAAATTAATCAGTGATGCTGGGTTGCCTAAATATCGTATCAAAGATCTGGTTGTATTGAATCTCGATATGCTACTATCAATTCAAGATTTATTTTATCAAAAGAAAATTAATCTGGGAACGTGCATTAATGAATTCATTGCTTATGCACAGGCGCACGGGCCACTTAATCGTATGATGCCATTTGATGAGTTTTTGAAATTTTATCTAATGAAGAAGCACCACAGCTTTTTGAAAGCTCCAAATGAATTTAACAGATTAATCAAATCTTTTGCCGGGGTCGATTAATCTTAGTCTCTGATTTTAAATATGTTAGTGAAGTCAACATCCTTATAAGTAACTTGCGTTATGATGCCGAATAATTACGAAACAATTCCATTACCCAACTTTGCTTTTGCAGAGGTTGTTAATCGCAAAGCCAAACAGTTTTCAGATTCCAGAATGCGTGGACCGCTGTTTAGGGTACATGATTTAGGTGACAAGGTACAAAGCGAACTTTGGGCATTAAACAATGATGCAGATCGCATACAATTTTTAGGATATCTTGTTAACGACGTAGTCGAAAAAATTGAAAGGCACGAGCTTACTTGTCATGAACCTCATTGCCGAGTTCGGCCTGATGGAGAAGAATTTCTTTATTTTCTCTACGGCAAATTGGATGAAACCGGTTTGACAATAAAAGGAGACCTTTTCACCAGCACAGAAATTGTTCAAAATGATGCAACTATCAAAGAGATTGTTTTTAAGCTTGATGAATTAAAGGTCGGCGAAAATATTTTGTATGATGATTTACAGGCAGTAATTGAAACTATGTCATCCTTAAAAACAGATATATCTGAACTAAAGAATTTGTATATACTGGGAAAAAAGAAATGGTATCAACAAGTTTATGGTATTGTATTTGAAAATTTGGCCAACAAAGGGATGGATGAACTATTAAAAGAACTTGGCCCTTTATTGGCTAAACTCGGACAAGATGTTGTGAAAAATTACCTTGGTACTGGATAATTGACTAAAAAGCCGATTGTTGATGCTCCACTCTCATTATATTATATTACAAACGCTGACTATTGCAAATCCCATTTGATCCAAGAATGTTAAATTAAATAAGGGATTCGATTTACCTCACTCGAATCCCGATCACCTATTTTTTGACTGTTCTAAGAAAGCTAGAAATGGTACAAGGTGTTCGACTTTGGTCCCTCCGAGTCCACGCTAAAAGATTTTAAATAAGAAATAAATTTACCTTATTCTATGAATCGTTATAATCTGATATTTATGGTTTCGTCAGAATTCCACCGCTTATTACGAAGGGAATTATGATTTGTAATAAGCGCAAAAAGTAGCGAATATTAGCACCCGAACATTTTATACCGAAACCGATTCAAAGTTAGCTCAAAACGGCTATTCATAAACGAACATACCATCCCATTTTCAACGCTTAAGCAACCAAAAGCGGAAACAACGGAAACTGTCAAGGGTGAGTGCGTACCTCAATAAACAACCACAACCGCACTCATTTATATACCCTTTACTGTTTTCGTTGTGCAGGCTACCTTTGCGTCTTGCGGTGAGAATATGGTGAAATTATTATTCAGGTCTTCGCAGATATGCCGAGGAACGAGCGCATTCCTGCGCTAATTAGCGAGGCTGGTGACGATATGGAACCCGGCGCGATAGTGCGTGGTGCAATGTAGGAACCTGCCGCAGCGGATTTGCAGCAGTTTGTTTTTTATTGGCTATAACGCATTTAAACTAATGTTTAGCTGCATGTATTTGCTGAGAAGTATTTATTAAACCAGGATTAGTGTAAGTATCAGCAGCATGTATCAACTGATAGTGCCTGTTAAAAGCTTCCTGCCTAACTTTGAAGTAATCAGCCAATTTTCTAATAACTTCTTTGGATAGCCCTTTCTTGTAATTTAATATATCAGATACATAACCCTTACTAATGCCTAATATTTCAACCAAATGCTGCGGTTTTAAGTGATGATCTTTCATAAAGGAACGTAACAAGGTAATAGGATCGCCTTCTTTAAACGTATTATTTTCCTCGTCGAATTTTTCGATCAACAACGTAAGCAAGTCAATTTCATCTTCTATCGCAGGATTGTTTTCCCCAAAAAGCAAACTTTCCAATTGGCTACAATATTGCTCATATTGGCTTTTGTTTTTTATGACGGTATATTTTAAAACTATTGTTTCCATCTTCAATAAAGATTAATTGTATACTGTTCACCCTGT
Source organism: uncultured Mucilaginibacter sp. (assembly GCA_964611565.1). GTDB lineage: Bacteria > Bacteroidota > Bacteroidia > Sphingobacteriales > Sphingobacteriaceae > Mucilaginibacter. Next base: position 48,114 of record CAZTAU010000003.1, read on the forward strand.
TTGCAAACTTTATCATATTCCGCATGAGTTCCTAGCTAGCAAACAAGAAGGTGTGCCTGCTTAGTTCCGAACATGTATTTGCAGATCATCCGGTAATTATTACCGCCAATATCAAATACAACCCTGTTGCTGCTTTTTCCTAACAGATCAGCAGTGTTATAAGTAAATTTCATATCGCCGGGCTGTTGCCAGTCAGCCAGCTTCAACTTTTCAGTCCGATCTTCCAGAGAAGATTTACTTCGTGGTTGAAGCTTCGCAAACTCTTCCAGCGTTTGTTTTTTTATCAGATGAATTTTCATCTTATGCAAAGATAAATAAAAGTTCACAAAAAGAGAACTTCTAAAATGAAATATTTATTTTTTGTTTTTCTGTTAAGGATTATTGGTTGGCTTTTTCCCAAGCTTCATCCATTCGTTTTTTTACTAACTTACTATCTGCATGGTTATCCATATAATTCCATGCTTTGACGTACTGGTCAGCCCGTTGATTGTATTCTTTTATCCTCCAAACGTCTAACCCTTTTTGTGCCAAAGCAAATAAGAAGACTAATCCCGTTAACAGTATTCCCCAAGGAATAAGGCGACCGAAGACAATTTTATAATATTGGCCCTGGTTGGTTTCAGGAAATAACAGGAAACGATAATGCTTTACAGGCTGCTTTGTTAAATTCAATTGTTGGATCTGTTCAGATAGCTTGTCAAGCTGTACATTGCCACTGTTTTGCTTAAGTTCATTAAGTTGGCAACTTATATCACGCAACTCCCTTTTATAATCAGGTATGGTTATTTCAGGTATTTTAACTTCTTTCTTTTCATAACCGTTAATGGTCACGATCACTTGTTGCAATACTTCCTCTATTGCTTCAAGCTTTTCAAGTGTATCATTCATATCCTTCTTCCTTTCTTAAGTTTACGTTTTGTTCTTAATAACTCAAATGGTGTTTGGGCATTCTGTTCGTGGTAGGGTTCTAACAATTTGCCTAATAATGATACTACGTACTTATCATTGAATGAATTGCTGAGTTGGGATGTATTGTCGCTTATTGACGGAATCCCCTGCCGCTGCGCCTGTTGTTTATTAAATTCAATAATCTGACTTAATTTGCCGTAGCTCAGGCTCCGATCTATTTCAGAACCTTTAAATTTAGTAATGCCCTTACTAAAGCTGATTCCTTGCACAGTGTCAGTTACGCTTAAATACTTATAATGAGTTTGTATTCCTTGCTTAAGAAGTGCTGCTTCCAATTGCTGCCAGTTTTGCGCAACTTTAGCTACCCCTTTAATTGTATCATACATTTCATATTTGACCTGATCTGAACCTTTAAGTCGCTGCCTGTTTACCTGGGTTTTACCTTCCGCTAAATGGTAACCATATTTCAAGGTAATCTCCTTGCAAACCTTCGCATTAATTACTTTCTGGTAACGGTCGGTAATCGTCTGCCCATCATTACCCACGCGATTGTAAACCAAGTGCAAATGCGGATGCTGCCTGTCTGTATGCTGCACTATCAGATATTGCGTATCTGTAATTTTCATTTTGTGCATATACTCTTTTGCCCGCTCAACCATAATTGTATCGTTAAGCTTCGCTTTGTCTTCTGCACTCCAACTTAAAACGATATGACCAACAGCTTGCCCTAAGTTGGGGTTTAGCTTTCGCTGAAAATTAAAGTCGCTGGTGATATCCTTAACGCTTGTTGTGCGCACCCCACTTGCATCCAATATGCTCGCTTCCTCCCTCTGCAAATTATAGGCTATGCACCCGGCAAAGCTTCTACCTGTAATCACTTTCCCTATCATCGCCAATAATTTTTTTAAGCAATTCATTTATTTCAGCCATTAGCAACCTGCAATTTCTTTGAACGCTAAGCAACCCGTTTAAGTGAGCCAAGTGTGTGAGCTGATTAAGGTTATTTGCCATACCCGCCAAAACTCGCATGTCTCCCGCTTCTTCGGTAGTCAACCGGGAAACGACTTTAGCCTTTTGTGCCGACTTCCTGAAAAAATCGCTGATTGAAGTTCCGGCCTTTTTGGCTTTCGTGGCAATAGTAAATTGCTCCAAATCCGTTAACCTTATCATATAAATATGGCACCGTTTTATTTTCTTTTGTGGTCTGCCGCCTTTGCTTCGAATTACTTTTTCTGCTTTAATTTTTTGGTCTTCCATCACTACCTCCTTTAAATTCCTTTCGATTTCCCCTTCTGCAACCAACGGGCGCGGAAGGCAAGTTTGCCGTTTAGCCGCTAAGGCGAAACGAGTTTTTGTATAGCAAAAACACAAACTTGCTCTTTACTATCGGTTATGCCTGTTTCAGGCGTTCTCTTAAGATTTTCATATCAGTACTAACCTTCTTTTTCTTGACTTTAGAATAGATCTGCGTTGTCCGAATGCTCGAATGTCCAAGCATTTTAGATACGCTTTCCATGGGTACGCCATTCTCCAAAGTCACGGTAGTAGCAAACGTATGCCTTGCGATGTGATAGGTTAGAGCGAAATTCAGGTTCGCCATTTTGCTGATAACTTTAAGATAACGATTGGTAGCCTGGTTTGAATAGATAGGAAAGACGGTACCGGTATAAGAAGCCATTGGATGACCTCTATATTTTTTGATGAGTTCGATGGCTTCCGGCAGCAATAGAACATAAAACTTCTTGCCCGAAAAATTGGCCGTTTTCTGCCTCACCATTTCGATCCACTTTTCGCCTTCTATATCAGTCACCAAGTGTTCGCTACTCAAGTTGCATACATCGGCAAAAGCCAACCCTGTATAACAGCTAAAAACAAAAGTGTCTCTTACTATCTCTTGTCCATGAATATCAAAGTTTAAGGCTTTGATAGTTTCCAACTCCTCCAATTCCAAGCACTGCCTGTCCTTGTGGATCATGTGACGCTCGAAACGAAGGAAGGGGTCTTTAACGATCCAATCGTTTTTAAGTGCGATGTTGATCATCTTGCGTAGCCGCTCGATGTGTTTCATTACGGTGTTATTGGTACAAGGCCGCTGGCCTTTATCGGGTTCACGTTGGCGTAAGTAGATCTCAAAATCAATAATGAATTTGTAATCCAGTTGAGAAAGGTAAATGTCCGAACGCTTTTTTCGTTTAACCAAAAACTCTTTAACATATCGCTCGGTGCTATAGTAGTTTTTCATCGTGCCTGGCTCCAGTAGCTTTTTGACCTCTGTGTTATGATAGTTCATTAGAAAAAGCAAAGTAGTTTGCTCTTCCTCGCCACCGCTTTCCAGAAATGTTTTGATGCTATCAGCAGTCAGGACTTCTTTATTGTAACGCAGGGTGTCATAAGCGGAGTTAATCTCCGTGCGCGTCTGCCGTACCTTTTCCTGTACGTCTTTTAATTCCTTATCGGCTCCAATTACTTTTTGAAACTTATGATCCCAGGAAATCAACTTGAGCCGTCGCTTCAAAGAAATGTCGACGAACTTCTTGTTGATGGTGATTCGCACATACAAGGGAGCGATCCCTTTGCTTGCTTTATCCTTTTTTAGAAAAAAAAGGATACTGAATGAATTTGTTGTTTTCATACGCGGTTTTACTTATTTGATATTATCCCCATCGACGCGAATGCATTTTGCGACAAACGGATTAAAACACGAAATCAGTTACAAGCAACCACGGGTTGCGAGTAAAAACGCATTGAACAATTTTACAAATTAAAAAGAGGGTGCGATATAGGGCATGTAGAAGTTTGTATTAATATGGATTACTTTGAACTATAATTTTGCAAAATCCATAAAAAAACCCTCTAAATCATACAATTTAGAGGGTTTTGATACTACTTGGTATCGCTTGTTGTCGGGATGGCAGGATTCGAACCTGCGGCCTCCACATCCCAAATGTGGCGCGATACCGGGCTACGCTACATCCCGAAAGGGTTCGCAAAGGTAAGCTTTAAAATTATTGCCACAAATATTTTTTTAAAGAAGTTTAATGAATAATAGTAACCGCCTCAATTATAGCCAATAAAAATTTAAATGTTAACTTTGTGCAAAAACAGGCTTAAAGTAGCATTTTTGCAACAAGTGTATGACATTTAAGCAACAATTATATGACATTGGTTTTTTAATTAAACTTAGGTGTAACTTCATGGTCAATTAATAAAACCTATAAATACAAAAGGATGAAAAAGCTAATACCCCTGGCAGTTTTGCTATCAGTATCCGGAGTAAAGTTATTTGCTCAAGAGGATCTTGCAAATAAAAAATTTGAAAATGTACAGGCTACTAACTTCTTAGCGCCTGAAAAAATAAAAATTGATGGCAATCTAACAGATTGGAACAACAATTTTCAGGCATATAACAAAGCTACCAAGCTTTATTATGTACTATCAAACGATGATAAAAATCTTTATTTAGTTGTAAAGTCAATTGATCCAACAAATAACACCAAAATTGCAGCAGGTGGTATTACCTTAACTATTAATACAGACAATAAGAAAAAAGAGCAAGATGGTTACAGTTTAACCTTCCCATATGTAGCCCCTCCAGTACCTGGACAGCGTGGTCAACGTGGTGCTGGTGGATTTGGCGGTGGCGGTGGGGCACCAAGGACAATAGAAATTGGTGGATTTGGCGGTGGCGGATTTGGACGAAACAATGGCAATGATTCTGCAATGCTGGCAGCTCAGGCAACACAGCGCAAGCAACTGGTAACTTCAAGTAAAGAAATAAAAGTTGGCGGGTTTAAAGACATTACCGATAGTTTGATATCAATTTATAATGAGCATAGCATAAAAACTGGCATTGCGTACGATGCTCAAAACAGTTACACTTATGAAGTGGCCATCCCACTTAAATTATTGGGATTGTCAGTAGAAAATGCTAAAGAGTTTGCCTACAATGTTAAAGTTAATGGCAGGCAAGTACCCAACTTCCAAAACCGGAATAATGAAGGAGGCGGCCCAGGCGGCCCGGGTGGTGCTGTTGGCGGCGGCGGTGCTGGTGGTGGATTTGCCGGTGGTGGTGGTGGATTTGCCGGCGGCGGCGGTGCTGGTGGTGGCGGTAACCGTGGCGGTGGCGGTAACCGTGTTGGTGGCGGCAATCGCGGCGGCGGAAATATAGATTTTGCAGAGTTAACAAGCCCAAGCGACTTTTGGGGTAAATACACTCTGGCTAAAAAGAATACCCCTAACAAATAAATATAACCTAATTCCTTACACAACATGAAAAAATTATTTCTTGCGACCATTTTGGTCATTGTATCATTGCAACTATTTGCCCAGGAGCCGGTAATAAGGCGTCCGGCAAACAATACCCCTGCTGCTTTACCCCCTCCGGTTGATTTAAGAGAGGTGAGCGGCGTTGTAAAAGACCCTACAGGCCAGGGTGCTGTCGGAGCTACAGTATTCTTAAAGTCTGATAAGGACAGTATGAAAGTTGCAGCTAATGAAGATGGTGTATTTGTGTTTAAAAATGTAAAAATGGCTACGTTTTTAATTACAGTAACCGGCGAAGGATATAAACCATTAGTGCGTAAATATGAAAATAATGACGCGATAGCCAGATTGGTATTAGATCCTATTGACCTTAAAGATGACAGGATATTACTTAACGAGGCAACTGTTAACGGAACCCCAAGCATAACTTTCAGAGGACCGGATACGGCAGTAATCAGAGCGTCTGACTACAAAGTTAGGCCCAATGCTACAGTTGATGAAATATTAAAAAAGGTAGAAGGTGTGGAAGTTGGCAGTGATGGCAGCGTAACCTTCCAGGGACAATCAGTTGCCGGAGCTAAACTTAACGGAAAAGATTTTGCCGGTGGTAACCTGGCGCAAACCATTCAGAACCTACCGGCTGATATGGTAGAAAACTTACAATTTATTGATGACTACGGCGACCAAGCTGCAAGAACAGGTGTAAGGGACGGACAGCCAAGAAAAATATTAAACATTACCTCTAAAGCAGATAAATCTGTTGGTTTAACAGGCCGTGCAACGCTACAGGCAGGTACCAATCATCGTTATAATGCACAAGTTTCTTTAGTGCGTATTAGCGGTAATCAGCAAATTAGTTTAATTGGAAATGTTAGAAAAACTGTTACCGGTATAGCATCTTCTGGTGCTGATGGTGGCGGCCGTGGCCCTGGTGCTAACGGCGGCGGCGGTGGCGGTAATCCGGGCACAAGCTTTACAGCGGCGCCTACAATCAGCTATCGCGACGCCTGGGCACCCAATTTAGAAGTATTGGCAAGTTTAACCAACAACTATAGCGATAATAATAGCAGAAGCGAAAGTTATGGTGAAACCTATTCGCAATTAGGTAACGGAACATTTAAAAGAAATGGCACAAATAGTTCTACATCTAAAGGATATAATGCCAGCTTTAGGATGGATTGGGATATCAATAAGCAAAATTATTTACAGATAACTCCTACCTGGAGTACCAATAGTTCATCAAGTTCTAGTACTTCAAATTCTGATGTTGTTAATAATTTCAAAGATCCTAAAACAGGGATAACAAGTGTTCAACACCAGGTAACAAGTACTATAAATAATAACACAAGCTCAAATCCAAGTTATGGTATACAGGCATTATACCAGCATATATTTACTAAGCCGGGCCGTAATATATCTATACTAACCAGCATTAACAGATCAGAAACCAATTCAGATCGTGATGCGATCAATACTTTTCGTTTTTATGCCGATGCATCGTATAATCCGCCATTCAGGGATTCATTACGTAACCTAATAGTTCAAACAAGAAACAAAAACACAACCTTCAGAACCACCTTTACTTTTGCTGAACCATTAAGTACAAAGTCTCGTTTGGAGTTCCAGGGCTTAATTCGTAGATCAAACAACGTTAACTCTGCTTTAACTGATAGTATAAATTCTGCCGGAGTTAGGGTGCGCGCAACCACCTTGGATAACTTATTTAACTACAATATTACCGAGTATCGTTCTTCATTAAGCTATCGTTATACAGGCACTAAGTTTACTTTATTATTAGGTGTACAAGTTATACCTATTCACTTAAATGGTACTAAATTAAACGCTGCCATTGGCCAAAATGCCGAAACTAATCAATCATATTTTATGGTGGCACCAAGGTTTACTTTAAATTATGCATGGTCTCGTACCGAAAGATTGGACATAATATTAAATACCAATACCAACGAGCCAAGTTTTAACCAGATACAACCTTTTATTGATTATACAGATCCACAAAACATAGTTATTGGTAACCCTAACTTAAAACCTTCCATAACTAATAGCCTAAATTTCAGGTATAATAACTACCTGGCTAATTCAAAAGTTAATATTTCAGCTAGCGTACAAGGTTCATTAACAAACAATTCGGTATCAACTAACACTTCACAGATCATATCGTTAATTGATCCAACAGATCCGTCTAAAGGAAGAAAATCAATTAACCAAACCGAATATGTAAACATCAATGGTTCGCACAATATTACAGGTAGCTATAGCTTATCTAAACAATTAAACGACCGTAGATACAATTTATCGTTAAATGGTAGTGTAACTTATGGGTTCACCAATGCATTTAGTAATAACATTGCTTACCATACTACTAGTTGGAACATTAACCAACGTTTTGGACCAAGGTTACAACCTACTGATAATATCGAGATCAACCCTTATGTATCGTATGATGTAAAACGCCAAAATTCTACATCACTTAATGCAAGAGTAACAGATGTGCGAACTACATCGTTGGCTATTGACGGACGTTTTTATTTCTTTAAGACCTATCAGGTTAATTATAGCGCTTCAAAAAACTTTATTAACGGTATAAGTGCACCTCAGCAAAAAAATCCTTTAGTTATTAATGCCGGATTTGAAAAAGAATTTGGAACAAAAAGAACTTTTACATTATTGTTTAATGTATTTGATGTTTTCAAACAAAACTTCTTTGTTAACCAATCAATTACTAGTACAGGTACTACCTTTACACTTTCAAATACCGATAGCCGCTACTTTATGGTGGGCGTACGCTTAAACTTCCAAAAATGGACAGGCAGACCTACCGGCAGAAACGGACAACCTCAGTTAAGAAGAGGTGACGGTAGTTTTATTAACTAATTACTGATAACATTAAATAAAAAGCCCATTGAAAATTCAATGGGCTTTTTTTATTTACCTACCCTATTATAGTTTAATTGCTTTAATTTTGATGTATGGAAATTAATGTACTGGCATTTGGTGTAGCTAAAGATATTTTTGGAGGGGCGACAGTTAGTGTTCAATTAACTAACGATGCTACAGTATATAATTTAAAATATTTGTTAGAGGATAAATATCCCCGGCTTAAAAAATTAGCATCATATATGGTAGCTGTAAATGATGAATACGCTTTAGACGGGGACACCATACATGAACGTGACGAAATTGCTATTATTCCGCCCGTTAGCGGCGGTTAAATATAAAAGGTGACCACACAAATAGAAATATACACTACCCCCTTAAACGTAACTAATTGCGTTGATTGGATAATGTCTCCTCAGGCTGGTGGGATTGATATTTTTATTGGTACTGTACGCGATGCCACTAAAGGCAAAAAAGTTATACGCCTGGAGTTTGAGGCGTATAAAAATATGGCCCTAAAAGAAATGGAAAAGATAGCCGAGCAGGCTTACAATAAATGGCCCGTTCAAAAAATACTGATCCACCACCGAACCGGTGTGTTACAGGTTGGCGAAATACCGGTAATTATTGCAGTGGCAGCGGCCCATCGTGATGCCGCTTTTGAGGCCTGCCGGTATATTATTGATACACTTAAACAAACAGTACCTATCTGGAAAAAAGAAATATTTGAAGATGGCGAGGTTTGGGTAGCTGCACACCCTTAGGCGGTAGCTACCATTTTATTTACACTCCTGTACACATATTCATTATAAATATGCCTGCGCGCAAATCGGCCCGGCGAATCAGCATTAATTAGCTTTATATATACGGCTTTAGGTACATCAAAATATTCATACTCATTACCATCTAAAAAAGATATTTTTAATACCTGCGACCGGTACTCAAAATCGGCAATGGCAGATGTGGTAGTGGTAATAGTATACTCAGCAAATGACTGATCGCGCGTTTCTGGCGCAATACTTACCAAAAAATGGTAAGCTTCAATAATGGTTTTACTTTTTTCTTCAGCCTCTACCCTGCTCTCAACACTATCCTGAAACTTATCAGGATGCCAGGTTTTCATTAAACTTCTGTAAACAGACTTAAGTTCCTGTAGTTCCGCAGCCTCATTTACCCCTAAAAGCTTCCTGTATTCAACAATTTTTTTCATCAGTATAATATTTATTGTTGATTGCAAGTAACCCATTTACCACTATCAAAATAATTTTGCAAATGTACACTTAAATTTCTCTAATAGCTATAGTGCTTATAAACTGGGTTTTATACTATATTCGTATAACCATTTAAAATCATGAAATCGCCCATATATTACATTAATGCCTTTGCAAGGATACTGCTTAGTACCTGTATATTAGCCGGGGCATCTGCGTATGCTCAAACTACCTTACCCATATCAGATAGTATTCGCCTAAACCAACTGGGCTTTTATCCCAAAGGGCCTAAAACTGCTATCATACTTACAGACCGTGCTCAAAAATTTACAATAGAAACACCTGCACATAAAACCGTTTTTACCGGTACACTTGTACCGTCTGCAAAACCTGATCTATCCGGCAGAATAATTTATCAGGCCAATTTTTCGGCACTACAGCAAACCGGCAATTACATTTTAAATGTACCTGATGCGGGCTATACTTATCCATTTACTATTAGTGCGGATATTCATCAAAAAGTAGCAGCCGCAGCTATAAAAGGTTTTTATTATCAACGAGCCTCTACCCCATTACCTGAAAAGTACGCCGGTAAATGGAACAGAGCCGCAGGGCACCTTGGTAATGATGTGTTGATACATCCATCAGCAGCAACTGATAAACGCCCGGCAGGAAGCGTTATTTCCGTTCCCAGGGGATGGTATGACGCAGGTGATTATAATATTTATGTAGTAAACAGCGGCATTACCATGGGCACGTTGCTTTCTTTATATGAGGACTTTCCGGTGCATATGAAAGCGGTTAATTTAAATATCCCCGAAAGCAATAACCAATTACCTGATATACTGGATGAATGTTTATGGAACCTCCGTTGGATGCTGTTTATGCAGGATCCTAACGATGGTGGGGTGTATAATAAACTAACAAACGCCTCATTTGATGGCATGATAATGCCCGATAAAGCCACTACACCACGTTATGTGGTGCAAAAAGGCACTGCCGCTGCGCTTGACTTTGCAGCGGTTATGGCACAGGCAAGCCGCATTTTAAAGCCTTTTGATAAGCAAGTACCAGGTTTGGCCGACTCATGCCTTAAAGCATCTGTAAAAGCCTGGCAATGGGCTTTATTAAATCCTAAGATGGCTTATAATCAGGATGCAATGAATAGGCAATTTGAACCCAAAGTAGTTACAGGAGGCTATGGCGATAGCAGGTTTGATGATGAGTTTGATTGGGCCGCAGCCGAATTGTATATAACCACTAAAGACGATAGTTACCTTAAAAATTTAGCATTAGATAATATTCGCCTGTCAATACCGTCATGGAACCAGGTACGTATGCTGGCTTATTATAGCTTATTGCGCAACCGTAACAATTTAACACCCACAGTGAAAGCAGCCATACCTTTATTAACTCAAAAACTAACAGCCTTTGCTGATAGTTTAGCCAACCCTACTACCCTAACCGCTTATCAAACCGCAATGGGCCGCTCAAATCGCGATTTTGTTTGGGGAAGCAGCTCGGTTGCTGCCAACCAAGGAGTAGCCCTTATAAACGCCTATTTACTAAACCATAATCAACAATACCTAAATGTAGCCTTAGCTAATTTAGATTACTTAATGGGGCGAAATGGTACAAGCTATTCGTTAGTAACAGGTTTTGGATATAAGCCATTTATGCACCCACACCACCGCCAATCTGTAGCCGATGGAATAGTTGACCCTATACCCGGGCTATTATCTGGAGGGCCAAATCCAAGTCCGCAGGATAAAATACCTTTGCCATCAAAAATACCTAACCGCGCATATTCTGATAATGACCAAGCATACGCATCTAACGAGATAGCTATTAATTGGAACGCCCCATTCGCCTATTTAGCCAATGCTATTGAGGCATTAAAGGCTACAGTTGGCTATATAAGCAACTAGGGTAAATTTTAGGCGGTAACTGTAGCAATATTTCCATTGATTGTTACCGTATACGTTTTTAAATTGGTTGCTGCCGGACCTAAAGTTACTTGCCCTGTCTGGCTAAACTGGCTACCGTGATTTGGACAAACAAATTTTGACTGGGCCGCATTATAGCCAATTGCTGTGCCTTCATGAGTGCATGCTACTTGTACAGCTGTAAATGAACCTGGTGTGTTGCCTGATGCAATACGTACAAGTATTACCCCATTTAAAACCTTGCTATCTCCAATATTTAATAAACTAGAGCTAAGATCGGTTGTGAATACAGCTCCGCTACCTGTTGCAGGCGGGGGTGTGCCTCCTCCGGGGTTGGGAGAAGGATCATTGCTTTTTGAACCACCGCAAGATGCCAGGCTGCAACCGGTGCATACCATTAATACACCTAAACCTAATTTTGATATAAACTCTTCTCTTTCCATAAATATATTATAATTGATTAGTGAGACCTTTCTTTCACAATACGCCGTTATTAGTATGAGGGTTGCCTTCCTATTAAAAAAATAGATAAAATACGAAATGTAAAGTGAATGGCACTAATAAGTAGACAAAAGTGACTACCAATAGTACACTTATTTGACAGCCAATGGCATTATTAAACAGAGTTTTAGTTGAAATACTATAAATGACACAAGAATTACTATTGCAAAATATCAACTCATTATCAAATTGATAGATAGTAATAAAACCTTCTTTAAGCTTTACAAATGTTAGATAACTCAAAAAATTACGACATTGGCAAAGTATTTGTGTAGCTGCTGTTAATATTTTTAATAATATATATACAAAAACAAAAACACAACAAATGAAAAAGTTAACAAAATTAGCAGCCGCAGCATTAACTGGTGCAGCGCTATTAATCGGAATCAACGCAAATGCACAAACTACCCCTTCAAGTGCATTCCGTTTTGGTATAGGACTAGAAGTTGGTGCGCCAACAGGTAATGCAAGTAATGTATCAAACTTTACATTAGGCGGTACCGCACGTTTACAATACGGCTTAACTAATGATCTGGCATTAACGCTTACCTCAGGTTATTATAGTTTTTTTGGCAAAAGCTATACTGTAGGTACAACTACAGTTGATGGGCCTAACTTTGGTGTAGTACCTCTTAAAGCTGGTATTAAAGCTTTCTTCGCAGACAATTTATATTTTGGGGCCGAAGTAGGTGCGGGTTTTGAAACCAGTGCAGGTGGTAGTACAAAATTCATAGCATCACCTGGTTTAGGTTGGGCTAATAAAACTTGGGACGTATCAGCACGTTATGAAAATTTGGCTGGTCAAAATAACAACTACGGCTTAGTTGGATTACGTATAGCTTACGGATTTGAGTTATAATATTTACTTAGTGTAATATTTAAGAAGCCCTCTTTGCTTAAAGCAAAGAGGGCTTCTTGCTTAATATGCACCAGCAGAACCTAAACAAAAAAATTATCAACAATAAATATTTTGGGCTTTAAAGTACCAGATCGGATGATCTGTAAAAACAAAAATGTAAACACTGAGGTAATACCATATCAAGTGCAATTTAATAAGCGGGTGCAAATAAAAAATTATACTTATATTACTGCATTAATCATATCTTAAACAACTTTTTTAGTGGTATTATTAAAAAAATGAAAGTTGGAGGACCTAACTAAAGAAAAATTTTAATTAATTTGCCGATTGGGAAGGAACTGTTACTTTGGTTGCATAAAGTAATGTTTAAAAAAATTACATACTAAATTTAGGTTATAAGCTTATTGATGGTATTTTTACAAAAAATTTAAGCAGGGTTAATACATGGTTAAAAAATTACATGAGAAGATTGCTCAGTTTCAAGTAGCGAATATGCTGCGTGAAAAAGGATTATATCCTTATTTCAGGCCTATTGAGTCTGCACAGGATACTGAAGTGATGATCGATAATCATAGAGTGTTGATGTTTGGTTCTAATTCATACTTAGGATTAACTAATCACCCTAAAATTAAAGAGGCTTCTAAAAAAGCAATTGATAAATACGGAACGGGTTGTGCAGGATCGAGATTTTTAAATGGCACACTTGACATTCACATCGAATTAGAAGACAGGTTAGCAGCATATACAGGCAAAGAAGCTACAGTATTATTTAGCACTGGATACCAGGTTAATTTAGGTGTACTTTCATGCATTACAGGCCGTAATGATTATTTGATATTAGATGAATACGATCATGCTTGTATAATAGATGGCAGTCGTCTTTCATTTTCAAAAGTTATTAAATACGCGCATAATGATATGGATGATCTTAAACGTAAGTTGAGCATCCTACCTGAGGAAGCTGTTAAAGTTATTGCTGTCGATGGCATATTTAGCATGGAAGGTGATATTGTTAAATTACCTGAAATTGTTAAGCTTGCTGATCAATATGGTGCCAACATTATGATTGATGATGCCCACAGCCTGGGAGTAATTGGTGATAAAGGTGCCGGTACGGCATCACACTTTAATTTAACTGAAAATGTTGACCTTATAATGGGTACCTTCAGTAAATCATTGGCATCATTAGGTGGTTTTATAGCTGCCGATCGTGATACGATTGATTATATTAAGCACCGTGCACGTTCATTAATGTTTAGTGCAAGCATGCCTCCGGGTTCAGTAGCCAGCGTTATCGCAGCCTTAGATATTATTGAATCTGAGCCTGAGCGCATTCAGAAACTTTGGGATAACACTAATTATGCCATGAAACTTTTACTGGACGAAGGTTTTGACCTTGGTCCTACTGAAAGCCCTATACTGCCAATATACGTTCGTGATAATGAAAAAACTTTTGCTGTTACTAAGCACTTGCAATCATCAGGCGTTTTTGTTAACCCTGTTGTATCGCCTGCTGTACCATCAGATTCATCATTACTACGCTTCTCACTAATGGCCACACACACGTTTGACCAAATTGACGAAGCTGTTGAGAAAATAGCCAAAGCATTTAAAGATGTAGGTGTTGTCTCATCAGTAAAAGAAAGAATATAAATTTCTATACTAAATGCAGCTATATAACCTATAGCTGCATTTTGCTTTATAGGCACTACAAGTCCGCATAACCTAAATGAAAAAGATAATACCGGTTAAGTCAAAAAAAGAACTAGCAGCGTTTATTGATTTTCCGCATGATCTGTATGAGCATGACCCTAATTATGTGCCCGAATTATTTATAGCCCAGCGCGACTTACTAACCAAGCATCCTTTTCATAAACACAATAAATTACAATGCTTTTTGGCTTATGATGGCGCTCAAATAGTAGGCCGAATAGCCGCTATATTAAATAACGCACATAATAAGTATAATAAGGTTAATGATGGTTTTTTTGGATTTTTTGATTGTATAAATGATCAGGAAATAGCCAATTTACTTTTTAATACCGCTGCAGAATGGCTAAAAAATGAGGAAGTTACCGGCAAGTTTTTGGGTCCTGTAAACTTCTCTACTAATGAACCATGCGGTTTATTAGTAGAAGGTTTTGACAGTTCACCGGTGTTAATGCAAACTTACAATGCATCTTATTACGCCCAGCTAATTGAAGGTTTTGGATTTGAAAAAGATGTAGACCTTATTGCCTGGCATTGGGATGGTAATAATTATGATGATAAATCGGTAAGGTTGTTAAATGCTTTACAGGAGCGTTTAAAACGTAATAACATTATCATACGAAAGGTTGATCTTAAAAATTTTAAAGAAGAAACTGCCAAACTGCGCGAAGTATACAACTCCGCATGGGATCAAAATACTGGCTTTGTACCTTTAACAGACGAGGAGTTTGATTACCTGGCTAAAGATCTTAAATTAATACTGGACCCTGAATTTGCTTTGGTAGCAGAGCAGGATGGCAAAATTGTTGCCTTTGGCCTGGCGTTGTTAAACTATAATGAAATTTTTAAGACCATTAAAAAAGGCCGCTTATTACCTACCGGGATATTTAAATTATTGTTTGGTAAAAAGAAGATACAAAGCTTACGCATTTACGCTTTAGGCGTTGTTGACGGATATCGTAAAATGGGCATCGAGGCTGTTTTGTACGGCACTATTATTAAAAACTATACTGCCAGGGGACTTAAGTGGGCCGAAGCTGGATGGACGCTGGAGAACAATACATTAATTAACGAAGCAATTATAGCTATTAAAGGCGATCCTTATAAAAAGTACCGCTTATATAAAAAACAAATATGAAAGAGCGGGTTTTAATAACCGGCGCAAGCGGATTTGTTGGCTATCATTTAGTTACCGAAGCTTTAAATAAAAACCTTGAGGTATTTATAGCGGTTAGAAGTTCAAGCAAAATTGACCATTTAAAACACCTGGATATTAAATATACCTCATTGGAATTTAATAATTCATCTGCTTTAGAAAAAGAAATAGAAGAAAAGCATTACGATTATATTATTCATGCGGCTGGTGCTACAAGGGCGCGCACTGATGATGAGTATAATGAAATAAATGCTACTTATACTTATAACCTTGCCCTGGCTGCGGCCCAAACAGGACATGTGAAAAAATTTGTTTTTATTAGTAGTTTAGCAGCCGTTGGGCCCTTAACAGATATTGATGGGGTTATCGATGCTAATACCACCCCTCAGCCTATTACTGCTTACGGAAAAAGCAAATTACTGGCAGAGGAACAGTTAAAAACTATTGATAATTTAAATTACACTATTCTAAGACCTACAGCCGTATATGGGCCAAGGGACAAGGATATTTTTATTTTTTTTAAGCAGGTAGCCATAGGTTTTGAACCCTATATAGGCAGAATTGAGCAAAAATTAAGCTTCATATATGTGGCAGATTTGGCTAAAGCCAGCATAAAGGCTTTGTTTAGCGGTGACAAAAAAGCATATATTTTATCTGACAACAGCTGCTATAACCGATATCAGTTGGCTAATTATATTAAAGCTATTTTATTAAATAAAACCCTTAAAATTCATCTGCCTGTAAATTTTGTAAAAATGATAGCAGGTGTAGCAGAAAAAGTAAGTTCTTTGACCAATAAAGCGGCTGTTTTAAATATTGAAAAACTTAACGAGCTAAAAGCTGTTAATTGGTCGTGTAATATTGATGAGGCTAAGGCCGATCTTGATTTTCAGCCCGCTTATAATTTAAAAGCAGGCGTAGCAGAAACAATACAATGGTACAAAGCCAACAAATGGCTATAATTTTATACATTTAATTTAATAAAGTAATACATACAAATGAAAAGCAACATTAAACCTGCCAATGGCAAACTTGGTATATTATTACCGGGTTTAGGCGCTGTAGCAACCACACTAATTGCCGGTGTTGAAGCTGTAAAAAAAGGCATATCACAACCTATAGGGTCTGTAACTCAAATGGGTACTATTCGTTTAGGTAAAAGAACAGAAAACCGCAGGCCAAAAATTAAAGATTTTGTTCCACTGGCTGATTTAAATGATATAGTTTTTGGAGGATGGGACGTATATGAAGATAACGTATATGAAGCTGCTATAAATGCAGGTGTGTTGGAGGAAAGCTTGCTAAACAAAGTAAGAGGCCCGTTAGAGGCTATCAAACCAATGAAAGCGGCTTTTGACCATAACTATGCTAAAAATCTAACAGGTTCCCATGTAAAAACCGGCACCCGTTATGAGTTGGCACAGCAAGTGATGGACGACATTAAAAACTTCCAGGCACAAAATAATTGTGAGCGTATTGTATTAGTATGGTGCGGGTCAACCGAGGTTTACTTTGAACCATCTGATGTACATAGCACCATTGAAAAATTTGAAGAGGGTTTAAAGAACGACGACAAACTGATAGCACCAAGCATGATATATGCTTATGCTGCTTTAAAATTAGGTGTAGGTTTTGCCAATGGTGCCCCTAACCTAACAGTTGATATCCCGGCATTGATTGAGCTATCAAAACTTACACAAACCCCTATTGCAGGTAAAGATTTTAAAACAGGACAAACTTTAATGAAAACCATTTTAGCTCCGGGTTTAGCTGCACGTGCATTAGGTGTTAATGGCTGGTTTAGCACCAACATTTTGGGTAACCGCGATGGTTTGGTATTGGATGATCCGGATAACTTTAAAACCAAAGAGGTTTCAAAATTAGGTGTACTGGAAGATATCCTTCGCCCGGAAGAAAATCCTGACTTATATGGCGAGATTTTCCACAAAATACGCATTAACTATTATCCGCCACATGGCGATAATAAAGAAAGCTGGGATAACATTGACATTTTTGGCTGGTTAGGTTATAAAATGCAGATCAAGATCAACTTTTTATGCCGCGACTCTATCCTGGCTGCTCCTATCGCTTTAGACTTAGCTTTATTTATTGATATGGCTAAACGTGCTAACATGAGCGGTGTTCAAGAGTGGTTATCTTTTTACTTAAAATCACCTCAAACTGCACCTGGTTTACAGGCCGAGAATGATATATTTAAACAACTAATAAAACTAGAGAATACTTTACGCCATTTAATGGGCGAAGATCTGATAACCCACCTGGGATTGGATTATTACGAAGACCTGGTTGAGGATGTTATTTCATAAATTAACTGCAACTGTTTTTGGTATTGGCTATATAGGCAAAGGATCTGGAACGGTTGCAGCAATATTTTGCAGTATATGCTGGTATAAGGCCTGGGCAGGAAACTACCCGGGCCTTATTGCATTAATAATAACAGGTATAATTACAGCGTTAGGTATATGGAGTGGCAATAAAGTTGAGCCACTTTGGGGTAAAGATCATGGGCGCGTTGTAATTGATGAAGTTGCGGGTATGTGTATTAGTTTGTTATTTATACCGGTGACAATTAATTATACTATAGCTGCGCTGATACTGTTTAGATTTTTTGATATTGTAAAGCCATTATATATCAGAAAAATGGAAGCTTTGCCCGGCGGATTAGGCGTAATGATGGACGATGTTTTGGCAGGGGTTTATGCTAACGTTGTACTTCAACTTATCATACTTATAATAAATTAATTTACTATTTACGTTGTTATTATTTGACGTTTTGACCACAGTTGAGGAATATTATTTTTTTTAACTTTGTCGCTTCGTAATAATGTCTATAAAAACAGTAACTGATGTTTTAATTACGTAAAAATTTCACAAAGAGAGTTTGTATTGCAGACATACATGAATTTTATAAATCTTGGCAAGAGGTTACCCCTGATCATCCTCTTTTTATTTAGCACAATGCTATTACACGCCCAAAATAGTGTAATAAGTGGTATTGTATCCGATGCCAATGACAAAGAAGCTCTTGAGTCTGTTACCGTTTCATTTCCGGGTACTACAATTGGCGTTCTTACGGATGAGGACGGAATATATAGTCTTAACAATCCTGACAACTACACACAAATAAAATTTACTTACGTTGGTTATAAGGATCTTATTTTATCTATTATTCCCGGTAAAGACACCGTAATAAATGTTAAGATGGTCCCCATAGCTACCCAGCTTGGCCAGGCAACTGTAAGCGGTAGGAGAAACACCACCCGGTATCGTAATCGTAACAATCCGGCTGTTGAATTGATACGTAAGGTTATAGAGAACAAAGAAAAGAACCAGCCAGAAAACTACGATTATATTGAATACCGCGAGTATGATAAATTGCAGCTGTCATTAAAAAATCTGGACCCTGCACTCTCAGAAAGAAAGTTTTTCAGAAAGTATAAATTTTTGCTCGACAATAGAGACAGTACAACCGTTCCGGGCGTTTCTTTATTACCATGGTACTTAACAGAAAAAATATCTCAGTATTATTATCGCAAAAATCCGGAGAAAGAAAGAACAGTTGTAATAGGTAAAGAGGGAGTAGATTTTGGATCGGCTATAGATAATGACGGTATTGAGCAATATTTGACAAACCTGTATACCAAGGTAGATATTTATAAAGATGACATTTTCATATTTACCCGAAACTTAGGAAGCCCAATTGCAGGCGATGCCCCCCTACGTTATAAATTTTTTATTACTGATACTACTATAGTTAATAATATTAAAGTAGTTGAGTTAAGTTTTACACCTCGTAACACCCAAGATTTGCTTTTTGAGGGTAAAATATGGGTAACACTTGATGGTAATTATGCTGTTCAACGCGTTAAAATTGGTTTAAACAAAGACATTAACTTAAATTTTGTTAAATCAATGACCATTGAGCAGAATTTTGAACAAAACCCTGATAAGCGTTACCATTTAAGCCGCAGTTATGTAATGGCTGATTTTGGTTTTAATAAAAAGAAGGAGAAAGGAATGTATGGGATACGCACAGTAACCTACATGAACTATTTGACCAATCAGCCAAGACCAGACACCGCTTATATTACAAAGGCTGACGAAGCAGAACTATCTGATGAGGTAAAAAACCGAAGTGAGGAGTTTTGGGCTCAAAACAGGCCGGAGAGCTTAAGCCCGGCCGAAGCAAATATTTACAAAAATATTGACAGCCTGCAAAATATGCCTGCATTTAAACGTACGGTTGATATTGCTACGTTGGTATTAGCGGGTTACAAATCATTTGGTAAGTTTGAAATTGGCCCGGCAAATACATTTTACAGTTTCAACCCTGTTGAAGGTTTAAAACTACGCTTTGGTGGCCGTACCACGCCTGAATTGAGCAAGCGCTATTACTTTGAAACTTATGCTGCTTATGGTTTTAATGATGAGCGCTGGAAATATTTTTTAAGCGGAACTTATTCATTTAATAATTCGTCTATATACAGGTTTCCGCAGCATTATATCAGGGCCAGTTTTCAACGCGATACCAAAATACCGGGGTTAAACCTACAGTTTGTACAGCAGGATAACTTCTTCTTGTCGTTTAAAAGGGGCGCTAACGATAAATATTATTACAATGATTTTTATCGGTTAGATTATGTGCATGAATTTGAAAACCGCTTTTCATATAGTTTAGGTTTCCGCAACCTAAAACAAGCACCGGCAGGATCTTTATATTTTAATAATGCATTTGGCAGTAATCCAAGCATTACAACCACCGAACTTGCAGTTAATTTGCGTTATGCTCCTAATGAAAAATATTACCAGGGCAAACTTTACCGTACACCTATAAAAGGCCCGGATCCAATTATTAGCTTTGATTATGTGGCAGGTTTAAAAAATGTTTTTGGCGGCGATTACAAGTATCACAATCTTCATTTACGCTTAGACAAGCGCGTATTTCTATCACAATTTGGTTTCTCAGATGTTATAGTTGAGGGTGGTTACATTTTTGGCAAGGTACCCTACCCTTTGCTAAATATTTTTGCTGCTAACCAGTCATTTGCCTACAACTTATATTCATACAATTTAATGAACTTTTTGGAGTTTGTGGCAGATAGATATGTAACCTTAAATGTAGACCAACATTTTATGGGATTTGTTTTTAATAAAATTCCATTATTTAAAAAACTAAAATGGCGCGAAGTGGTTTCCTTCAAAGGAGCTTACGGTACAGTGAGTGATATGAACAACCCTAATTTGCAGCCAGACTTATTCCAGTTTCCTGTAACAAGTGATGGCAGGCCTATTACCTATGCTTTGGGTAATACACCATATATTGAAGGTAGTGTGGGTATAGAAAATATTTTTAAGTTAATACGTGTCGACCTTGTACGAAGGTTCAACTACCTTGACAATCCGGAGGTTGCAAAATGGGGAATACGCGCAAGACTAAAATTTGATTTTTAAACGTATATTGTTTAACAAATGGCACAGCAAACATCAGTACGTACAAACCTGCAATTGGGCATTTACAAAATAATTGACCCTGTTGTAAAGTTATTGATCAAATTAGGATTAACACCTAATGCCGTTACAAGCATTGGTTTTGTTTTAAATATTGGCGTTGCTGTAGTATTTATAATTGGTGCCGAAGATGGCAACCGGGGCGACCTCACCTATGTTGGTTGGGCCGGTGGCTTAATTTTGTTTGCAGGCCTTTTTGATATGCTTGACGGCCAGGTTGCCAGGTTAGGCAACATGAAATCAATATTTGGTGCTTTATATGACTCAGTTTTAGACAGGTACAGCGAGTTGATCATGTTTTTAGGCATTTGTTACTATTTGGTGGCACACCATTACTTTTTAAGTTCGATATTTGCATTTATAGCGTTAATAGGATCAATGATGGTGAGTTACGTTAGGGCTCGTGCCGAGGGCTTAGGGATTGAGTGCAAAGGCGGATTAATGCAACGGCCAGAGCGTGTAGTTACCATTGGCTTATGTGCTATGTTATGCGGCATTTGTTCGTTATATATTGGTGGCGATTTTAAACTTTATGTACCGGGGATTAAGTTTCATGTATTTGAAACCATATCCATATTTACTGTACCTATTGTTATACTGGCAGTATTAACAAATATAACTGCCTTTAAAAGGCTTATTGATGCCAAAAAAAGTTTACTGGAATTAGAAGAAGAGAATAAAGCTGCGAATTAATGAAATTACTTTTTACCTTATTATCATTTATTTACTTATCCCCTGCAAATGTTAAATCGGTTGTACAAAAAAAAGTCCCGGTAATTAATACTGCAACAGATGAAGAGAAATACCCGGCATTGGCCGATAACATAAACAGGCTATTTTATGTGCAGCGAAGCCCTAATTCAAATACAATTGTATACGAGTTAAATACCGGCAAAAACGGGCAACTTGACCCTGAAAACCCAATGCATGTGTACTGGTTGCGATATGCAGAGAAAGGTCAAAAAGAAGAATTAAATTATATTCAACGTAAATTTGCATACGGTGTAACTACAAAATCACTAGGACGCGATAAATACGACGTTAGGTTTGTGTCCTACAAAAAATTTCCGCTAACGCTAATGAAGGCTGAAGACGGAAAATACCATATATTCGCAACGGTTAATCAAAAAGAAATGGCACTAAGTCGTATCTTTATAAAAATTGAAGGCGGATCTTTTTGGTTACCCAACGTTAAGTATGTTGAAATGAAGGGTACCGATCCTTCAACAGGCAAAGAAATTTCAGAACGTTTTAAGCCCTGATAACAATGGCAGAAAAGAAATACATATCAAACTCCCACGAATCTGTAAGGATGTTTAAAAGCGATTTCCTGGAAGCGCTATCTAAAGTACATTTTACGGTTCCGTTATACATTTTCATACCGGTTATAATAGGTTTTACTTATGGCGCTTATTATTATAGCCTTGGCATTTTACCTTATTTAGGTTTATTTGCTGGCGGCCTTTTTACATGGACGCTGGTTGAATATATTATGCACCGTTTTGTTTTTCACTACATGCCGCCTAATAAGCCATGGGCTATGCGCCTGCACTTTATTTTTCACGGTGTACATCATGATTATCCTAGTGATGCCAAACGTTTGGTGTTACCCCCCTCATTAAGCATACCATTAGCTACAGGCTTTTACTTTTTGTTTAATGCCATTTTACCAACTAATTATGTTTGGGGCTTTTTCCCGGGCTTTATATTAGGTTATCTTTTTTATGATATATCGCATTATGCTATACATCATTTTAACTTTAAAGGTAAAATTTGGAAAGCCATTAAGCAACACCATATGCTGCACCATTATGGCGACCCTGGTAAAGGGTATGGCGTAACCTCTCCCCTTTGGGACAAAATCTTAGGTTCGGATTTTATAAAGAAATCATAGTATGGATGCCACTGTTGATACTAAATCAGCAATTACTTTAAAAACCATTCTTACTATTTCATTATTATCTATAGGGTATTTAATCCTTTCGTATTTTATAGTAGGTTTTAAATCAGACCAATTGGTACTGATCGCTATTTTTAATACGGCATATTATTCATCGTTAATAACCCGAAAATTTATACTGGGCTTTTCGGTATTTGCTGTTTACTGGATCATATTTGACTATATGAAAGCTGTGCCCAATTATAAATTTAACCCAGTACATATAGCTGATCTATATAATTTTGAAAAAAATCTTTTCGGTATAAACTTTAACGGCCAACTACTTACTCCAAATGAGTATTGGCGAATTAATGGCACTACTATAATGGATATTATTGGTGGTTTATTCTATTTATGCTGGATACCAGTACCACTGGGCTTTGCCACTTATTTGTTTTTTAAAAACCGCAGAGAATTCCTGGGCTTCGCTATCACATTTTTTATGGTTAATCTGGTAGGTTTTGTGGGCTATTATACTTTCCCTGCCGCACCGCCTTGGTATGTCCATCAGCATGGGTTTATTTTCGATCCTAATACAAAAGCTCAAATAGGCGGGCTAGCTAAGTTTGATCAATATTTTAATATTCATATTTTTAAAGACATATATTCCAAAGGGTCAAATGTTTTTGCAGCTATGCCTTCCTTACATTCGGCCTACCCCATTATTGTGGTGTATTATGGCTTGCGTAATAAATTAGGGTATGCTAATATTATTTTAGCCACTGTAATGATGGGTATTTGGTTTACCGCGGTTTATACAAGTCATCATTATATACTGGATGTAATTGCAGGGATAACTTGTGCCATAATTGGCATTTGTATATTCAACCTGCTATTCAGCAAAGTTAAATTCTTAAAAAGTTTCTTAAACAGGTATACGTTATTGATACAATAAATCTGTACTATTTACTAGGCATAATTATTTTGTATAGTTAATTAATTGCTTACTTTTAACCCCTCAATAACACCTTTTAGCTTCACCGGCTAGCCATTATCACAATTAAAATATAAGGCATGTTATTTGAATAGTTATTACCAGGTAGTAATAATTACTTTTTATATGAAGAAACTTGCCTTATTCATTGTATTAATTTTAGCCGTAACTCGCTTATCAGCATATGTTGTTACTGATACTGTACAAGTAGTTATCCTTACTCCTTTAGACAGTCTTAAACAAGAACTCAAAAACAACCCATACGATTCGTTAAAAGCAGGCATTTATACTCAAATAGCAGCACATTATTTCAATTACGATAACATCACCAGTAAAAAGGAAAAAACCAATTACCAAAATGAGGCTATTAACTACACCATAATGGCCATGCGTAATTATTCAAAATACTATGATACCGTGGGTATGCGCAATAGCTTTGACAACCTGGTTAAAGTATACCGTGCGCAAAAAAAGTTTAGTCAGGCCAAGTGGTTTGTTTTACAATCAAACACATTATCGCGGGCTATAAATGATGTACCAAACATTATATCTTCATTGCTTCAATTGGCTGCTATAAAAACCGATATAAAAGATTATAGCCTGGCTATGCGCGATTTAAATGAAGCTTTAAAACTATCTACCGATAATCGCTTTGCAAAAACCGAAGCTAAAGTACAGGAAAGTTATGCTCTGCTTTACGGTAAAATGAAAAATCACACCAAAGAAGCAGCCGCTTTAAAAAGACGCGACTTTATTAACGATAGTATACGCAAAGCGGAGGCACAATTAGCCAAAGTTGCTGCAGCCGACTCGGCTCAAAGTAAAAAAAAATTCCTAACGGCGAAGAAAACAAAACCAGTTTCTTCAAGGAAAATAGCTTCATTATAGTTTCTATAATTTTAATTACTCTTTTATTGATCTGGTTTTTTCACAAACGCAACAGAGATTAAACCCAAGCCCTTTATCAATGTCATATACTAACATGAGAAAATTCATTTTAGGAACGATATTAACTACTATGGGCTTAATACCCTTATCATCCTTTATACAGCCAAAAGCTGATAAAAACTTCAAACAGGAATTTTTAGAAACCATTAACCGCACTCGTACAAAGGGATGTAAATGCGGTAATACTAAAATGCCCCCAGCCCCTGCTTTAGTTTGGAATGACATATTGGAAGATGCGGCAATGACTCATGCCAAGGATATGTCAAAACGAAAATATTTTAGCCACACCGGGAAAAATGGCAGCAGCAGTAGCGACAGGGTTATGGCTGCGGGATACAAATTTGACGGCTATAGTAGCTTTATGGCTGGTGAAAATATTGCCTTTGGCCAGGAAAGTATTGCCGAAGTTATGGCCGGATGGTTTAAAAGTGAGGGTCATTGTAAAAATTTAATGAACCCGGGTTTTAAAGAAATTGGTGTGGCCCAATACAATAATTACTGGGTACAAGAGTTTGGTGGCCGTGAAGAGTTTAGCGACGAACAAAAAAAGCTAATGAAAAGCGGCAAGTACCGTATTATTCAAAAAAAAGTAATACAGCACGAGTAAAAAACTATTTAACCTCTTTTGGTTGCTTTGGCGGCATAGGTCCGCGTTTATAAATGATCAACCCGTTTAAAAAGTTTCGCAATATTTGGTCGCCGCACGGTTTAAAATTTGGGTGATCATCAGCACGAAATATGGCGCCAATTTCGGTTTTAGTTATCCTGAAATTAACTAATTCCAATACTTTAATAATATCATCATCGGTAAACTTAAGTGCTACCCTCAATTTCTTCATTATATCGTTATTGCTCATTATCTCGAAATCTCAATTTTAATCTTTTTGTTCTTTATTTTCTCTGCTTTGATCAATTGCACCAGCTTTTCAATTTTATCACGCTTTACTGCCGCGTATGAAGAATGATCCAGTACTTCTATCAATCCCAGTTCATCCTTAGCTAATTTACCTTTTTGCAATAATAATCCCACAATATCCACCTTATTGATCTTATCTTTTTTGCCTGCGGCGATATACAGGGTTACCCATGGTGCAGGTTCAGGTAGTTTTAACTTATCAGGTAACCCTTCGATCTCTGGCTGTGGGATGTAGCTTAATTTCTCATCCTCCGTTAATATCAGGTATGATGTGCCTTTAGCATGCATTCGTGCTGTACGGCCATTGCGGTGCACAAATGCTTCCTCGTTATGTGGTAACTGATAATGTATCACATATTCAATTTCGGGTATATCCAATCCACGCGAAGCCAGGTCGGTTGTTATTAATAACCGGTGACTGCCATTCCTGAATTTAAGTAATGCCCGTTCACGGTCATCTTGCTCCATCCCGCCATGAAAAACATCATGTACTATCCCCCTATCCCATAACAGGTCGCTTATCCGGTCAACAGCATCCCGATGATTACAAAAAACCAGAGTAGCCTTGCTACCTATTTTACAGATCAATGCAAACAGCGTATCCAGTTTATCAGCCGCAGGCGACATTACCGCTTTTAATTGCAGATCGGGTTTATTGGTTTTATTAGCTAAAAAATCAATTACTATTGGATTGCTAACTCCCGTAAAAGCTGGTATTTGATCCATTTTGGTAGCCGATGTTAATATCCGCTTCCTTAAATGCCCTAGTTGGCCTATAATAGCCGCCATATCTGTTTGAAATCCAAATTCCAATGCCTTATCAAACTCATCCAAAATAAGCGTGTGTATGGCCTCTGTTTTAAAATTCCCATTACGCAAATGATAAGCTATACGGCCTGGTGTACCTATCAATACCGCAGGGGGCTGTACAAGGTTGTTCCTTTCAATTTTAGTAGCGTGGCCACCATAACAGCAGCTTACTTTAAAACCGCTGCCTATTGTCCTAAAAACCTGCTCAATTTGTATTGCCAGCTCGCGCGATGGCACCATTATTAATACTTGTACCAATGGGATATTGGCATCAAGCAAATTTAGTATTGGCAATAAAAAACCTAATGTTTTACCCGAGCCGGTTGGCGCCAATAATATTATATCGCTTTTATCAGCAGCATTTAGGGCAGCATGCTGCATTTCGTTCAGGGCGTTTATCCTGAGGTTTTCAAGCGCTTTTTTTATCATCTATGGATGTTATAAGCCGCAAAGATACGTATAAGCTGCGCCGATGTAGACTTACGAAGTTTTAAAAACTTCGTAAGTCTTAAAATTGAACTTATTATTTACTTTTCTTGGCTAATTCTAAAGCACTTGTAGTGGTATAATACTTGGCTATCATATTAGGTATTTCCCATTTAGGCATATTACCATCACGCAGGTAACCTAAATACTTTTCGGTTACACGGCCAAAGTGCGCTTCGTGTCCGTCCTTATATTTTTCGGGGATAACCACTGTATATCCTTTGCCTTCCTTTTTCAACTCAACACCAGGGTATTTAGCCTGAACAACTTTTAGCTCTGCATTTAAAGCCTTTTCATAAGCCGCGTCATTCTTAAGCGGTAGAATGTATAGCACAGGTGCATATTTTTCTGCGGCAGTTTGTTTGATTAACAGATCAGCTTTTGTACCATGAAAAACCGCATAATGGGTATCGCTGCCTTCAACTGCTTTATAATCCCATTTGGCGGTAACTTTAATATTAACGCCAAACAGTTTATAGTTCACCATGCCGTTAGCATACACTTTTAAAACGGTATCCTTAACTACATTCTTTTTCAAGTAATCAGGAAAGCCATTCATTTTAGTGATAGCATTAAACTGGTTCAGATTTACATCTGATGCCCATCTTTTAGCACTATTTAGCTGAATATCCTTTTTATAATCAATTACTCTATCAGGGAAGCAGGCCCATTGTGCCAGGTCAACTAAATGCACACCAACATCTTGCAGGCCCTCACCCTGTTGTTTGGTATCAAAAAACCAAGCCGGTCTGGTCAATACACTACCCGAAACATATTTATAAAAGAAATGAACACTTTCCATCTCGACTGCCGGTTTTGCCGGCGTTCCTTTTTTAAGCGCTCCAAACACAGCGGGTAACATGGCAAACTCGCGCTGTAGGTTATTAGTTATCTCGTAACGCTCGGTCATTATATCATATAAAACCAGCTTCCTTTTAGCTGCGTTGGTAAACGCCTGTTTTAACATGTCAAAATGCGCTTTATCAATCGCCATAGGCTTATCGCCCAAAACATTAAAACCCGCGTCAATTGATTTTTTGATGTACTCCGTTTTCTTTTGGTTATTACCGGCCATCACAACCACATTGCCCTTCTTCTCGGTTATCATCTTGTTGAAGAAATCATCACCAAGGTATACCTGCTGGTTCCAATGTGTAGGGCCGTCTTTACGCTCATTATAACCCTTTATTCTATCTAAATGAAATTGTACATCATCACCTTTTGGGGCATAAACGTGTACAGTGGCATCCACATCAGGCAACATGGTTTTTTGTACCAAGGCAGCATGAAAATGCCCAGGATCTAATGTCACTAATTTCACTTTTGTTTGTCCCATTCCCGGAAGTGATAAAAAAGAGGCACAAATAATTGCGCCACCAAATAGATTAATTTTCATAAATAATATTACCTGTCAATTTTACTATTTTGTATAAACTCCGCTATCCTGGCGGCTTCTTTATGGGTTAGGTTACCCATACCTGTATATTCCCACTGCCTCATTTTATCATCAAATACAATATCCCCCAAGTCAGTTTTACCTTCCTGTAAAGCAAAAACACCTGTTGCATATGCACCGGTACCCGGTATAGCAGGGTTATAAGTATGAATTTTTATAATACGGTCGCCGTTATCCGTTTCAAGGATATATTTCAGCTCGTTTTTCATGTTAACACTACAATAATTTAGGTGGTTTGTTTAATTACTTATACCAAGTTACCAATAATTAGCAATTCATTATTTGCATAACTCGTTTAAATTCATTCTGCAAAGGTGCATCAATATTAACCATTTGTTGTGTTACTGGGTGTGCAAAATTTAAATGCGAAGCATGTAATAACATGGTGGTCATTTCCCACTGCTCCTTAAACAATTTGTTTTGTTTATTGCAGCCATGCGTACGGTCACCAATTATGGGGTGAAAAATATGGCTCATGTGTTTACGTATTTGGTGCATACGCCCGGTTTGTGGTATTACTTCAACCAATGAATACCGGGATGTTAGATGCCTTCCAAATGGCACATTTAACTCGGCGCGTTTTAAAGTAGTATAAGCGGTAAACGCTTCTTGCTCTGTACCATTTTCTTTTCTTAAGGGATAATCAATTTCTTCGGTATCGGGAGTATAGCCTCTTACTATTGCCAGATACTTCTTCCCTACCTTATTTTCCATAAACTGCTGTTGCATGGCAATTTCATCAGCTTTATCAAAAGCAAATAATAATACGCCCCCGGTTTTACGGTCAATACGGTGAACAGGGTTAACCTTTACGCCAATTTGGTCGCGCAGTATCTGCAGGGCAAACTCTTCAACATCAGCCGCGATTGATGAACGATGTACCAACAAACCATGTGGTTTATTAACGGCGATGAGGTGTTCATCGCGATAAAGAATATCTAACAATGTAATTAAACTAACTCCAACATCTGCCTGATAGCGGCTGGAGAATAATTGATAGATTTTAAGGTTTTATCGTCAGGTGTACGATAAACTAAAAATAAACCGTCCTGCTCTTTATAATAAGACTCAGAACCTTTACTACGATAATGCTCAATGGTTTGATTAGCCTCTTCTAACGTTTTGCAGGCTTTGCTCATGTTTGAACGATGTACCTCATCAAACAAGTCCTTAAACTTTTCGCCCAAACCAAACTCCAAAATAGCACCTGATAGTACATACTGTAAGTCACACAAAGCATCGGCCACTTCAACCAGGTCGTTATTATCTACAGCTTCCTGTAATTCTTTCAATTCCTCGGCTAAAAGTGCAATACGCAGCTGGCAACGTTCCTTGCTCGGTATTATCGGCGCAGGCTGTATAGGGTGTTTAAAAGTAGTATGAAATTCGGCTACCTGATTTAGCGAGTTAGTGTCTTTGATCATGATTTTACAGTTACTAATAGTACTGCTAAGTTATAAAATAGCCGCTATTTTTCAATGGAATAAGTAGGTTTATCTTACTAAATACGCGTATTGTTATATATTTATAAAATGTTTGATCTCGGTCTTCCACCCACTTTATTTTCACAACACTTTACAGAAAATTTTGTTAATGATGAAGAACTTACCATAAACGAAAAGCAAGCGACAAGTCTATTTTCGGGCAAACGTTTAAAGGATTTTAGTACTGGCCGCTACTGCGCACGAAAAGCACTGGCAACTATTGGTCTCAATAATGTCGAAATATTAGTAGGTGACGACAAGCAGCCTATTTGGCCCACAGGATATGTTGGCTCAATAAGCCATTCAAGTAAACTGGTAGGTGCTGTTGCTGCAAAAGCATTCAAGGTAAAATCTATCGGATTGGATATTGAAACTATTGGCAAAATTAAACCCGGGATGTGGCGGTTACTATATACCGAAGCTGAGTCCGATTTTTTAAATTCATTTACTGGTGAAGAACAGGCTTATTACACTACCCTTATATTTAGCTATAAAGAGGCTTTTTATAAACTACAATACCCATTAACAAAAACCTTTCTAAACTTTACCGATGCTGAAGTAAAAGCCATTGGCAACGTATTTGAGTTGCAGGTTTTAAAAGAATTTCCAGGTAAAAATCTACTATCAGGTCGCATTTATTTACATCACTTACAAAAAAAAGATCAGGTCATAACTATCTGTTACCTAATGTAAAATGGTTTATTAAAACTACATTTTTTGGAATAAATTTCTTTTGGTATATGTTTTGTTACCCTATGGATAATTAAACATATATTTTATGAAAAAGATAGCATTTTTTAGCACAGCGCTATTTTTTGCATTTGCAGTAAATAGCGCAATGGCACAAATAAGTCCCGCACCGGGCAGCACAACAACACCAAGTGGAATTACTCCACCTGCCGGCACAGTAACACCCGGTAGTAATGTTCGTCCTAACGGAACTATAGTTACGCCTAACGGAAATGTAGTTAATCCTGGCAGTAATTCACAACCAGGTACAACTATTACTCCAAATGGCACTGTTGTAACACCAAATGGTACAACTGTTACTCCAAACGGAACTACAGTAACACCGAGCGGTACGATTCCCGCTACACCGGCAACTCCGGCTAATCCGAATGGTAATACGATTATAGTACCGGGGCCAACACCAAATGGTACTGTTATAACACCTAACGGAACGGCACCAGCGACACCGGCAACGCCGGGAAATATGAAACAGTAATGTTTTAAATTTTTGAGTAAAAAGCATTAGCTCACGCTAATGCTTTTTTTGCGTCAATTCCTAAAATTTTGGGTGATCATTAAGCCATATATCCCTCCATCTAATATACCAATACCCAAACGGCCAAATACCGGGTTAAGGATATTTGCACGATGGCCCGGCGATTCCATTAGTTCTTTATGAGCTATTTGCAGTGTTTGCGCCAGCGCCAGGTTTTCACCTGCTGTAAAAAAGCGTATTTTATCTTTTCGCATCCTTCCAAATGGGTCTACATTCTCTGGTGTATAGTGCGAAAAATACCCCCTCAAAAACATATCGCGCGAGTGCTTGCGAGCGGTTACGGCGACCTCAGGATCAGCTTTGAGCAAACCTAAACCCATTTTTTTTCGTTCTAAATTTACCAATACCAACATTTCGGCTTCCAGTTCGGGCCGGGTAATGGGCTGCTTTACTATAAATGGCAATTTAACCGATTTACCTTCTTCTTTTAAAGTGGTTTTACGTATCGTTCTGTTTAATGCTTCTGCAAAAATGGGCGATACCTTACTCTCCAGCCAACTCACTTTGGTAACCAAACCTTCAGATAACTTACTATCGCGCGTTTTTTCTGAAACCTGTGTTAATGGCATCAGCATAAAAAATGTGGCCAATAATGCTGCCCAAATTAAGCCATTTACTATACCGGGCATAATTCCCGCTATTTTATTGGCGGTATGATCATGTGTTTTTTGAGAAACACTATCTAATAGTCTGTCGGCCAAAGCATCCAACCCCCATCTCGAAAATATCAGGATCAGCATAAACGATAACGGTGGCGCCCAAAAGTTAAGCTTCGGGAAAACTTTTAACAAAACAGTATTTAACAATTCATAAGCTAAAAAACTTATTACCAGGCTACCTATCCAGGCTATTAAGTGCAACGAGGATATGATAAAACCGCCTTGATAGCTTGACCATATACAAATACCCACAATGAGCAATAAAATAATATCTATGTAATTCACGCTATTAACTTAAATTTATACTATTAAATACTTAAATAAACACAACGGTAATATTGGTGTTTTGATACAAAATAGAAAAATATGGATTTTGGAATAGAATTAAGAGACTTACTTAGCATTATTACATCAATCATTTGCGGTGGATTAATTGGTTTTGAGCGCGAGTATAAAAATAAATCAACCGGCTTTCGTACCATATTACTCATTACATTGGGTTCAACCATATTTACTATCGTATCCAGGCACGGCTCGGGGACTGACGACAGAATATCAGCCAATATCATAACAGGCATAGGTTTTATTGGCGCAGGTGTTATTTTTAAAGATAAGATGTCGGTTTTAGGGCTAACTACTGCTGCTGTTATATGGACAGCTGCAGCAATTGGTATGACAGCGGGCATAGGTTATTATTCGCTAGCTATTGTAATGACGGTAATTACTATGATCATATTGGTAGTAGTTAGTAAAGTTGAATTACTTATAGGCACTATAAAAAAGAGCAAGCTTATTAATATAAATTTTGTGGATGATAACTTACACCAGTTAGATGTAGTTGAAGCTAAAGCAAAAGAACTGCACCTGGTGAGCAAGCGTGTACAAATTTATAAAGATGACTATGCTTTATGCGCTGTGCTTGAAATAACCGGGCCTAAGAAAAACGCAGATATGCTTAACCTGACTTTATTAGAAATGAAACAGATCAAAGATTTTCATTAGTAAACGCGTTATACTCTGCTGGCTGTATATATAAAGTAAGCATTAAGCAGTAAATAAGCTAATAATATCGACCAGGCACACAACTTGTCAAATTTTTGCGCCCTTACAATTTTATTTTGCTTTACTAATATCAGCGAGTATGAGGTGGCTATAATAACACATACAATAAATAACAGGGTAATACCGTGTAGCATATCCACTAAAGTAAAGGTGGTAGATTCAGGTAAGGCTGAGTCAATAATATACTTGTTACCAATTACAGCAAATAAGGCTCCCACACTTAATCCAAACCGCGAGTCAATACTATCTACGTGTATATAGAAACACATATAAGCAATTAAAAATGCCACATACATACCCAGGAACATCTTCCAGAATAGACCCATTGCATCCCTATCCAATTTTAACTTTACTTTAAAATTGCTGTATTCGGTGTGCGGTTTATCTAAAGTTTCGTCTCCAAAACCGGTTTCATACACTTTTATGCCCGTTGTAATATCTAAACTATCAATATTCCATCCACGTAAGGTAAAACGTGGATCGAAGTGCTTACCCAGCGTATCTGCAGAAAAAACTAATGATTCAGAATCAAACTGAGAGTTTTCAATAGAAAAACGCAGCGTTTGATGATCAAATGGAAAATTATTAATTGTCCATGAATCTTTCATTACACATTGCAGCTTCATCAGCAAGTATACCTGACCGCCTGTTGAATCAACAGTAGAGAACGATGTAGTGAATGATTTGGCCTGGGGTATCTCCAGGTTTTTTACAAAGTCGAAATCTTTGTTTTTATATTTTAACCACAACCAAAGGTTAAGGTTGTATTCCTTCTCTTTAAAATTGATATCATGTAT
This sequence comes from uncultured Mucilaginibacter sp., assembly GCA_964611565.1. Lineage (GTDB taxonomy): Bacteria > Bacteroidota > Bacteroidia > Sphingobacteriales > Sphingobacteriaceae > Mucilaginibacter. Next base: position 81,869 of record CAZTAU010000003.1, read on the forward strand.
ACTGGTAATATACACCCCAGTGTGTACCGTATCAGGTACAGTTTTTTGTGCCTTAGTCGTAAGAGATGCAAATATTATAGCTACAAAAGAAAGGATCAGTACCTTTTTCAATTCGATATCTTTTTAATAATAAGGTGAACAACCATTTATATATATCCGTGTTTTAAAGATGATCAAAAAAAGTGACTTATAAAAAGAAAGCCTCCCGAAATTCGGGAGGCTTTAAATATATTATTTAACGGTTTTTTTAACCCTTATTGCGTTGAGGCCCTTTTGCCCCTGCTCGGTTTCAAAGGTTACTTTATCACCTTCGCCAATAGCTTCAGTCAAAGCGTTAATGTGCACAAAGATACTATCCTGTGATTGTAGGTCCTTTATAAAACCATAACCTTTTGATTCGTTAAAAAAGGTAACTGTGCCATTTCTTATCAAGTCAGCCGGGTCAGCGGCCTCTTGTTTTGGCACACCAAGCTGTATGTTTTCAGAAAGGATCACTTTACGCTTAGCAGGATCAGGAGGAGTTGAAGAAATGTTACCATTTTCATCAATATAAGCCATCATATCATCTAAGGTTTTCCCCTTGTCTGAATTAGCTTTACGCTCTTCTGCCTTTTCCTTTTTCTCTAATAATTTTTTAGACTTTTTCTTTTCGCGTTCTTTTTTAGCAAATGTTTCGGTTGATCTACCCATGTATTAATTAAATTGTTTAGTTATGAGTCCTGATTTTTAGACTCTTTATTATTTCATAACACTTTTACCAATACAAAAGGTGAAGTTTTCACATTATTAGCATACTACAATATGAGCAAAAATCGCTATTTTGAGATCAGCGTATCCGAGTGGTATTTCACAAATATACGCAAATTTTAGCGCTTCGGTTGCCTAATTAGTTACTTACCCTGAAATAATCAAAATCTGCATATCCTCCTGTTGTCTTGGTGGCATAATTAAATAGCCCGAATCTATAACCCATAAAATGTGGTAAAGTATAGCTCATTTGCAAAGTTGTGCCTATCGGATTCCATTTTTTACCATCAAGGCTATATGCAAAAGTAGCTTTATCTGTTTTATCGGTAAAGTCACCTGTCGCTTTTAAATAAACCACCTTTTGGTTGAGCGGTACGGCAGCAGCTTCAACAGGAACCCTATTTTGGCCGTTTATCATAACAATTGATTTTACACCATCAACCACCTTTACGCCTACCCAGGCATACTTTTGCTGCAATAATAATAAACCTGCACGGTCACCATCTTTCAAGTTTGATACATCTAGCGCGGTAACGCCTGTACTGGTTGTAGGGCCAAATGTACGTTGTGTAAGCGTGTTACGCGCCAATAGTGCTGTTGTATCAATACGGGCAGTTGTTATGCGCAAAAAGCCCGGACGCTGCGTAAGTGACCAATTTGCATTGTCAGGATTATGGTTCCATTGCCATGCTAATGGTAATGAAGAATTACCTTTAGGACGGGTAAACTCATCAGACTCTACCAACTTATTGGCTATAACGCCTTTGCTTGCAGGTAAATTAAGGGTTGTTGGTACTTTACCCTCTACACCTAATACCGGCCAACCATCTTCCCATTTCACGGGAACCAGGTAAGGTATACGCCCTACTGCGCCATGATCCTGGAAAAGATAAGAGAACCATTCGCCTTTTGGTGTACTAACTAAACCACCTTGCGCTACACCTTGGTCTTGCAAGCCTAGTTTGCCTTCCCATGGGCCCATTAAATTATCAGCGCGATGAATTACCACCGTACGCATACCGCCGCGAGGCCAGGTGATATTAAACAGATAGTATTTACCGTTTACTTTAAATAGTTGCGAACCCTCTGCTTGTAAATTAATATTGTTACCGGCTGGCTTACTGGCGTTTTCAATTAATACCTGTGGTTTAAAATCAGGATCTACACCCGTAAGATCATCTTTTAAACGAGTTATCATTAACTTACCTTGAGCATATATCATGTATGCCTTACCACCATCAAAAACTAAGGTGTGGTCATGTAATGATGGAGCGAAGGATATCTCCTTCCAATTTCCTTTTTCAATATCCTTAGTAGTAAAAATGTAGGTTTTACCGGTAGTTGCCGAGAATGTAGTTACATAAAAAGTATCGTTATGGTACTGTAAGCTACTGGCCCATGAGCCTTTACCATAAGCGTTTTTACCATTGCTAAGGGTCAGATCGTTATTTTCTCCCAATGTTTGGTAAGCGTAATTAATAATTTTCCAGTTGATCAGATCTGTCGATTTCATGATGGGCAACCCCGGGCTCATGTGCATAGTGGTACTGCTCATGTAATAATTATTACCCACACGTATAATGGCAACATCAGGCACATCTGCATGTATTATCGGATTTGTTGCTTGAGAAGATGCTTTAAACTGAATTACAGCCATAAACAATACAGGCAAAGCAAGGTATTTTAGTAGTTTCATCAGAAATTATTATTTATTTATCCATTTATTATTTTGCATCCATTTAACCAACGGGCCTACCCACATATTAATGGGCTGTCCGCCAAAACCATGCCCGCCTTTAGGGAACAAGTGCATTTCGGCAGGTACGCCGGCTTTTATCAAATGCTGGTAAAAAGCAACGCTGTTATCAACCAATACTACCCTATCATCACCTGCATGCACTAAAAAAGTTGGCGGGGTTTTGCTGTCTACTTGTAACTCGTTTGAGTAAAGATCAATTTGTTCTTTTGTTGGAGTTGCCCCCAATAAGTTTTTACGGGAATCTTTATGTGTTAAATTATCCTGCATACTAATAACCGGGTAAACCAGTGCCACAAAATCAGGGCGCAGGTTGGTGCCATTAGCATTATCAATAACCGCTTTTTGGTAATGGGTAGCTATAGTTGATGCCAAATGCCCTCCGGCAGAAAAACCTATTACACCTACTTTAGCCGGATCTACCCCGTATTTGGCCGCATTCTCGCGTACTATTTTAACAGCTTGCTGTGCATCCTGCAATGGGCCGATAGTTTTATCAACCATCATAGAATCGTTAGGCAAACGGTACTTTAATATAAATACGGTTAAACCTTGTTTAACTAACTCGGCTGCACTTCTTCTGCCTTCCCCGGCAAAAACTATCACTTTATAACTCCCGCCCGGAATTAAAATAACCGCGGCACCATTAGCTTTATCTTTTTCGGGCAGATAAACTTCCAATTGAGGTTTTACTACGCTGCTAAACTGGCCATTTTGGGGTAAAGTGGCTTGATCAACTGCTTTACTTGCTTTTGAGTTGGGTACAGCACCCGCGTATAAATTAATTAACTCCTGTGCCTGTGTTGTAAAGGGTAGTAACAGTATAAATGCCATAGCCCCTTTTATTAGGCTGATGCGTAATTTCATATTTAAGCTATGTGTGGGTTGGTAAATAATTAAACGTAAACATAACAGTTATTATTTATTTTTCAATTATCACTTAAAACATGTTACAAACAAAAAAGCCACCCTGTAATACAAGACGGCTTTAAATAATTTAGTTATAGGTTACTTAAATAGCTTTGGAGCCATTTGTAATAAGCTACGGCGCCAGGTTTGAAACTCGTGAGCTGTACCATCTGATATGAAAGTATGCACATTATAACCGGCAGCTTTAAGGTCAGCTTCTGCTTTCGGGATACCCGGGGCTCCTCTTTCGTTGGTTTCTTTACTGCCATAGCTCATAAAAATATATTTAGGCTTGGTTTTACCTTTCAGATCTTCTGGGGTATAAAAACCACCACTCATTAAACCCCAGTAACCAAATACATCAGGTTTAGCTAAAGTAATGAATCTCGTTTCTCCGCCACCCATTGAAAGGCCGGCCATAGCACGGTTATCCCTATTGGCTATTGTACGGAAATTAGCATCTATAAAGGGCACAAGATCATTTAACAAAACGTCTTGAAAAGCGGCATTACCGGTAATTTCGCCTTTTGTAATACCCCTTTCAACAGGCGGGTTTGCAGGAGGTTCCGGAGGCGCAGGTAAACCCCTAGCAGCCGCGGCCGCAGCTGCAGCGCGACGAGCCGAACCACCGGGACCTCCCGTATTGGTTACCCCATAGGTCATTACTACAATGAAAGGCTTAATTTTACGTTCGGCTATCATATTATCCATGATCAGGTTAGCTTTGCCTTGTAAACCCCATGAAGTTTCATTCTCGCCCCAACCGTGTTGCAGGTATAGCACAGGATATTTTGTCGAGTTTTTTTCGTAACCGGGAGGGGTATATACAACAGCGGGGCGTGCACCAAAAGTTGAGCTTTTTGACGGGAACGTGATATTTCGCATCTCACCATGCGGAACATTTTTAAAAGCATAAAAATCCTGATCTTTAGCAGGTATTTCGATACCGCTCTCCCAACGTTGCGAGCCATAAAAAAATCCTGTTCCGGGATCATTGAAAGTCCCCCCGTCTATAGTTAATCGATAATAATGGAAACCTTCATCTAACTTAGTACTTGTACCTGTAAAGTAACCATCAGCACCTTTAGTTAATACAGTTCCACTTCTTTGGTCACCCCCTAATCCTAAGCTTACTCTAACGCTATCGGCTTTAGGTGCATAGATACGGAAGCGGGCATTACCTTCTGAGTTTACCATTGGATAATCCTGATGCGGTTGGTTAAAAGCAGATGGTTTAAAATCTTCTTTAACTGCCGCGGTGGTTTGCGCCTGGCTTGCATTATAGGTTAATGCAGTAGCCAGTACAATACTTAAGCTTTTTAAGTTCATTTTAATTGGAGTTTATTTGGTTGGTTTATTTGATTATTAATTCTTTATAGTATATCAGGGGGGGGGTATTTACTATAATCAATATTAGTAATATTTACTTATCACGTCAAATAATATTATAACAAAAAAGCCGCCCATAACATGGGCGGCTTCTGTAATAAAATATTAAATGCTTATTTGAAAAGCTTTTGAGCCATTACCAATAAGCTACGACGCCATGTTTGGAATTCGTGCGCTGTGCCTTGTGAAGTGAAAGATTCAACATTTTTAAAGCCAGACTCCTTTAAAGCAGCTTCTGCTTTAGGATAGTTTTCAAAACCTCTTTCCTTGTCACCAATACTCATAAATATATATTTCGGTTTCATTTTACCTTCTAACTCTTTTGGAGTATAAGTACCACCACTCATTAAACCCCAGTAAGCAAATACTTCTGGTCTTGCTAAAGTTATAGTGTGTGTTTCCATTCCACCCATTGATAAACCTGCCATTGCACGGCCATCTCTGTTTGCTACAGTACGGTAGTGAGAATCAACATAAGGTATTATTTCATCTATTAATACAGTTTGGAAAGCACCAGCACCTGTTGCATCACCTTTAGTAGGACCCGCAAGAACAACACCGGCTGCGCCCATACCGCCACCGGCAGGACGAGCAGCACCGGCTGGAGCTGCACCGGGACCGCCAGCAGGAGGGCCTGCAGGGGCTGCGCCAGGAGCACCAGCAGGACGCGCACCAGGAGCACCGCCCGCAGGGCGAGGGCCACCGCCACCCGGGCCATTGCCACCAACATTAGTCATACCGTAGCTCATTACCACAATAAAAGGTTTTATTTTTCCTTCTGCTATCATGTTATCCATGATGATATTGGCTTTACCTTGAATGCCCCATGAAGTTTCATTTTCGCCCCAACCATGTTGCAGGTATAAAACAGGGAATTTAGATGAACCTTTTTCGTAACCCGGTGGAGTGTATACCACAATATTACGGAAAGGTTGATTTCCAACTTTTGACGGAACCATAACCTGATCCATTTTACCATGTGGAACATTTTTTAAAGTATAAAAATCCTGGTCATGAGCAGGTATTTCTACACCGCTTTCCCAGCGTTGTGAACCGTAAAAATTACCTGTTCCCGGATCATTGAAAGTTCCACCATCAATAGTCAGGTTATAATAATGAAATCCTTCATCTAGTGGAGTGGTTGTTCCGGTAAAATAGCCGTCATCACCTTTAACAAGTTTAGTACCTTTTGATTTGTCACCACCTAACCCAAGGCCAACTCTGATACTGTCAGCTTTAGGGGCACGAATACGAAAACGTACACGACCTTCTGAGTTTACCATTGGATAATCTTGATGCGGCTGGTTGTATTCAGATGGTTTAAAATCCTCTTTAACCGCCGCAGTTGTTTGCGCCTGGCTTGCATTATAAGTTAACGCAGCTACCAGTGCAATACTTAAGCTTTTTAATTTCATTTTGATTTAAGTTTAATTTTTGATTGGTTGTTTATTTATTGTTTGATTTGTTTCTATTTAAAAAGTAACTGGCTAAATAAATACAGGTCGTTATTCCATACTTTGGCATTGTGCCCGCCCGAATCAATATGCCAGATGTGTTTGATATCTTTTTCCTTTAAATATTTATGCACGCCACGGCTTACGTTTATTAAACCATCCTGATCTCCTACGGATACCCAAAGCAGTTTTAATTTTTTTGTACCTTCAATATCCGGTACTATTTTATCAGGTGCCATAGTGTTAGGTGCTGATGAAAATCCGCCAACGTATGCAAAAGTATTGGTATTAGCCAGACCAAAGTTTAATGATTGGCCACCACCCATTGAAAGGCCGGCCAATGCACGGTGCTCACGATCTGCTTTTACAGGATAGTTAGCTTCCATGTAAGGTATAATACTTCCTAAAAGATCTTTATCAAATAAAGCAAATGCGCCCATGCTACCCATACCGCCTGATTTACGATCATCTTTTTGCGCACGTCCGTTAGGCATCACTACTATCATAGGCACTATCTTTTTTTCAGCATATAAATTGTCTAATACCTCATGCGCTGCGTCTTCGGAAGTCCATTCTGCGTGGTCGCCGCCTATGCCATGCAATAAATACAATACAGGGTATTTGGTGTTTTTGTTATATCCCGGTGGGGTATAAACCGACATTTTGCGTTTTGTACCTACACTTTTTGAATCGTAAGTGATAGTATCAATAATACCGTGTGCAATACCGGTACGTTTTTGGTCGAAACCCACAGGTGCGGCAGGGAAAGCCGGTTTTTCGTCAGCTTCTAAAACAATTGGTTGTTGTTGCCTACCACCTGGTCCCTGTGCAAAGGACGAAACTGATAATAAGCTTGCCGCAAAAACAGCAGCTAACTGCATTTTTGATACAGCTGAAAAATTAAGTAATATTTTTTTCATAATTAGTTTGGTTTGTTTGGTTCAAATCAGTTTTACAAAACTACCATTTTAGTTAAAAATGAACTTGTTTATAAATTGATTTAACTGTAAACTTAACGGTTAAAAATCAATTTGACAAATGATTATATTCCTATATTGTATAAGATATGTTACAATGATTGAATATGATACTTATTGATAAGATGTAACCGATTACATAAATTTAACAAAAACCAATTATTGCTTATTAAATATGAAAAACTATAAAACTGCTGACCCAAAAGGCAGGCGCGAATTTATTGCCAGTATTGGCGTACTTGCCGGTGCTTCTATGATATCCGGGTTACCCGGAACAGGCTTGGCACAATCACTACCTGACCCGGCGCCTGCAACATTTACTGTACAACAAGTTATTGACCTGGCTTTGAGTGAAACTACCGTTGCTATACCCAGATCCGTTGACCTTTTAAGGTTTGGAAGCCCTGATATGGTTGTTACCGGTGTTGTAACTACCACCTTCCCTACTATTGAGGTGGTTAACAAGGCTATAAAAGCGGGTGCTAACATGATCATTTCGCACGAAGCGCCTTTTTATAATATAGACGATAATGCTGCCCGACTAAAGGACAGTGATGTAGTTAAGTATAAAACAGATCTGCTTACCAAGAACAATATAGCTATTTGGCGTTTCCACGATAGTTTTCATGCCCATAAGCCTGATGGTATAACCTGGGGCAACCTGGTTAAACTGGGATGGGAGAAATATTATGATCCGGCCAATCCGAGGATGTTAACACTTCCCACTACTACCACTTTAGGGGCGGTTGTTGATTTAGCAAAGAAAAAATTGAACGCACCGCAAGTAAGAGTATTAGGTGATTTGAAGAAGCCTGTAAAAACGGTATTTCTTGCCTTTGGTGCTATGATGAGCGCAGAACAGATACCTGCCATTCAAAAGCAAAAACCCGACTTAGTATTAGCTGGCGAAGCACGAGAATGGGAAACATGCCTACGCGTGCAGGATGGCCTGGCTATGGGATTAAATACCAAGCTTATTGTATTGGGCCACGCTATTAGCGAAGAAGCGGGTATGGATTATGCAGCAACGTGGCTGGCACCCAAAGTAAAAGGCGTGAAAGTAACGCACATTGCCGCCGGCACTCCTTTTCAATACGTTTAATTTTAATATAGTACTCAAATGGAAAGAAATAGAAATACAACCGCAAAACTTGCAACCTACACCGTAAGGCAGGTGGTTGATGCAATGCTAAGTGAAAATCCTACTAAAATAGAACGTACTGTTGATCAGTTAAGGTCTGGCAGTATGGACCAGGAAGTTACCGGTGTGGTCACTACGATGTTCCCCACACTTGATTTGATCAATGAGACGATTAAAATTGGGGCGAATATGATCATCGCGCATGAAACGCCTTATTTTAATAATAATGATGATACCGAATGGTTAAAAGATGATGATGTGTTTAAATATAAAATAGAGTTACTTAATAAACATAAAATAGCTATACACCGTTTTCATGACCATTGGCACCGCCATAAACCGGATGGTATTATTTATGGCTGTTTGTTAAAAATGGGTTGGGAAAAATATTATAATCCTGAAATAGGTAATATGATAACACTGCCTACTCCTATATTATTGGAAGACATTATTAAGCAGGCCAAAAAAGCAATGAATATACCTTCTGTGCGTGTAGTGGGCGATTTGAAACAACCTATAAAAACGGTAATGTTTTGCTTAGGGTTTACGGGTATAGGCAACATCTCAAAAACAAAACCCGACCTGGTAATGCACGGAGAAGCACGCGAAATTGAGCATATCGAAGAAATACGTGATGGCAAAACAATAGGCGAAAAAGTAAACCTGCTTACACTTGGTCACTCGGTAAGCGAAGAGCCGGGCATGGTATATTGCGCAACATGGCTGGCACCAAAACTACCGGGGCTAAAAATCACCTCCATACCCAGCGGAAACCCTTTTCAGTTTGTATAATAACAAAGCCCTTACTGATAAGGGCTTTGTTATTATATTATTTAAGACTTAAAGCCGCTCCTTCAAAATTAATACCCTCCCAGCCATTAATCATAAACTGCCTGATGTTTTGATGATCTGTGCCATAAGGGTTAGCTAATACTGATTGGTAATGCTCTGCAAATAATTGAAGAGTATCTGCCACGCTTAAGTTATTTAATTGCGCAAAAGCAAAAACCTTGGCACTGCCCTGGTTTTGTGTGGCTTCGTTATAAGCATCACCATTTTTAAATGCTGTTGGCTGATGGTTGTAGTAAGTTTCAATAAATTGAATAACCTCACTAAAGGGTATTGATTGTTGTTTTAGGTCTGTAATTAAAGTTTGTATTTGCTTTTCCATTTATGAATTACCTTCAATTCAAGGTGTGGCAAATATAAGTTTTATAACAAAGTGTTAAAGCTTAAAAATACGATTCATAGGCACCCACTTTTCTCCCTCTTTGGCCCAGGGTAAAGGTTGCTGAAACTTCCACATCAATTGCTCCCATTCCTGCACCTTTGGGTTTGACGCATCAGACTGAGCCTTTAACTCTGCTGAATAGGCATCACTAACTTCCATGATCATAAACAGGCGGTTGCCGGTACGGTATATCTCCATATCAGTAATATGCGCATCCAGTATACTTTTCTTAATCTCGGGCCACCCATTTTCGCTTTTATGCCAATGCTCATATTCGGCTATCAGTTTTTCATCGTCAACAAGGTCAAGTGCAAGGCAATAACGTTTCATTCTGCAGCTACTAGTTATAATTTTTTAATAAATATGGCTTTGGAAAATAACTATAATAATTATTTTCCAAAGCCATATTTATAATTCATTCCTATTTAAATACAAAACCCTCAGGTTTCAAATTGTCAAAATCAGCATTGTTTGGTGATAATTGCAATTGCTTTGCGTTTGATTTAACACCACCTGCAGGCACATCTATACCTGCTGTCCATAATATTGCGTTAAGCACAAAGCGGCGATAGTTTTCATTGAGCAATGCCGAATGATAATCCATTCCTCCCCAAAGAACACCACGCGCACCATTTTTATCGTAAGCGGTCGCTATACCCAATGGTTCAGCAACGCCTTGATTGCTTTTTTCAGCTTTGCCTGTAAGCAGGTCGGTACGATAAGGGTCACCAGGATTTACAACCATCTTTGAAAATATCTCGTCCTTATAGTTAAACGGACCAACACCACGTAAGATTGGATGGCTTTGAGCGGCTTTAATAGGTGTAACCTCCCAAAAACCCAATGGATTGCGGGTATAACCGCTCATACTTGCCGAACCAAACCAGTTCATCATGTATTGTGTAGCTTTTTGGTTAGTTGTGGTAATTCCCCAGTGTAACACCATTATGCCCATGCCTTTTTTATGCAAACTATCAACCTGTGCTAAATACGCAAGTGTATTTCGGTCGTAAGAACGCGCGTTAGCCTCACTTGGCGGAAATATAGGATGAGCACGTTCTTTTGAACTTCCCTCGGCGCTGCTCTCAATAATGATAGCATCAACACCTTTGAGGTCCTCAATGTCAAGCGCGCTGCGTTTGTATAAAAATTTAGTAACAATTTTTACGCCTTTAACATTAGCAATACTGTCAATACACTGCTGTAATACTAAAAGGTCACGGCGGGTTTCATGCCTGCCAGACCCTTCCGGTCCGGCATGGTCCTTAGGGCCAGCTAAAAAATATATAACCTTAGTAGGTACATTTTGCGCTGATGCCTGAAAAGCCACTATTGCAAAGAACAGGCAAAACAACACTTTAATATTTAAATAATTTTTCATAATAACCTATTTAAAATCAAATACTTATGTTTATCATTTCAACTTAGGTAAAGCGAAGGTAATATATCCTTTAGGTACATCTTCCTCTTTCTTAGTCCTGTCTAAAAGCGCACCAGTTGAGCAAACCACTAAATATTGGCGGCCACCAGCCTGGTACATTGCAGGTACGCCTGATGGATTGCTTCTACCTAAATTATATTCCCAAAGTATTTTTCCATTATCAGCATCAATACCTCTTACTTTACCATCCGCACAGGTAGCAAATATTAAACCTGAGGCAGTAACCACCATACCTTTGTTTTGTGTACCATTAGGTGTGCCTAAACCTTTTACATCTGATTTTGAATATTCACCCAATGGAATTTTCCATTTAATAGTACCCTTGTTCAAATCATAAGCAACAAGGCCTGCAAATGGCGGTGCCAGAATATCTGATATGGCAGTACCCCAGTTACTTCTTTCAATATAAATCGATTTAGGACCTGTATAGTCTGCAGGATAATCACGCATACCTAAACTAGGAGCACCTGCACCAGCTTTCAAAGGTGCTCCGCCCGATGCAACTACTGGCCCATCAGGCATTGCATTAGTTGCTATTGCAGTTCCACCTCTTCCACCGCGTCCACCTGGACCTCCAGGATTAAGGAAAGTATAAATTGAAGCAATAGTAGCCTCATCAATGTGTGGTTGTGCCGGCATACGGCCTTTACCTTGCGTAATATAATTTTTAAACAAATCAGGCGTTAGGCGACTGCCAATATCTACAAGCGATACACCTGCACCCGCTACACCTGTACGATCGGCACCGTGGCATGATTGACAATATTGCACATAAGCCGTTTGCCCTCTTGCGGCAACTGCTCCGGCCGCCCCGCCTGCTCCACCGCCACCTCCGCGTGGTGCTCTATCAGACCTTTTCACCAATTGATAAAAACAGGTCATTTCCTGGTACATTACATACACCATTCCTTTTGACGGATTAGCGGCCGTATTGCCTTGATTAGCGCCACCAACTGATCCCGGCGAGGCAAACACTTCGTATTTATCTGAAAGCGGCTGATAAAGGCCAGTTTTAGCTGCTTTTATTCTGGCAATATATTTTTGTCTTATTGAATCAGGTAAATAAGGGTTAACATCTTTTTCAGTAACATTATGCCTGTTAAATGCAGGTACTACAGTTGGTATAGGTTGGGTTGGCCATGCATGTTCGCCCGGCATATCGCTTTTAGGGAAAGGCATCTCTTTTATTGGCCAAATAGGTTTGCCCGTAACACGGTCAAACACATACATGAAACCGTTCTTTGATGCCTGGGCAACAGCATCTACCTTTTTGCCTTTGTTATTGATGGTAATTAATTGTGGGGCAGCAGTTAAGTCATAATCCCAAATATCATGATGTACAGTTTGAAAATGCCATAGACGTTTACCGGTACGTGCATCTAAAGCTAATAGACAGTTACCGTAAATACCGGCACCCTCACGGTCTGTTCCATCATAATCATACGTAGGTGAACCAAGCGGGAAGTAAGCTATACCACGTTTTTCATCTACAGATATTTCGCCCCAGGCATTAGCCGCGCCTGAATATCTCCAGGCATCTTTTGGCCAGGTAGTATAGCCATACTCGCCAGGATGTGGAATAGTATGAAATACCCATTTTAATTTACCAGTAATTACATCGAATGCCCTCACATCGCCCGGACCTGAAAATGGGTCTTCGCCCGGTGCAGAACCTAACAATATCATATTTTCAAAAATATGACCAGCAGTTGTAGAGGTGCCTTTAGCAACTAATTCTGGCGCACGGCCTATGCCTTCTTTTAAATCGACAGTGCCGTTATTGCCAAAGGTTAATATAGATTTCCCTGTAATAGCATCAATAGCTTGCAGTGTACCACCTAAAGTAAAAATAAAGCGTTTTTGCTTCTTGTCCTTACTTTGCCAAAAGTTAATACCACGCTGAATGATACCTCGCAAATTAGCATGTATCCAGAGTTCTTTACCGGTAGTAGCATCTGTTGCAACCAACGAATTATTCTTCGCCAACACATACATGATGCCATCAACAATTATGGGATTAAATTTGTACGAGTTTGCCCTATCGCTTAATGTTGAATAAACAAATGCAGGCTCTAAAGTTGCCACGTTTTGTTTATTGATCTGCGTAAAGTTCATAAACTTGGAATGGTCCGGACCACCTCCATTATCCTTCCACTCGGTATGCGCCGGCGGAGTAACTCCATTATTTTCTCCCGGCCCCTCATGAGGGATGATCGCAGCTATAAAAGCTACGCCGGCAATGGCCGGTAATACTACCTTTAAACGCCGGGAAGCGTAAAGGCTTTTAAATAGGTTCTTTCTCATATCAAATGGTTATAAATTTGATAATTACTTGGTTTTTATGGTTAGTTTTTGGTATGCTTATTAAAATTTCATTTGGAAATAACTTGTAAGGTGTAACTAAAACTAGTATTGTTTGACCATACCTGGAACTGCTCCAATGGCCTTGGCCCGCAACTTGCCGAACCTACACCCAATGTTTTGGCTGAAAGGGTAAATACAGTCGAGGTGCTTGGCGGCAAGTCTATCTTATACTCTACCGGGTGCATTTGCTCATCTGTATGAGGCAGTGCCGAGAATTGCATTAATTCTTTATTGGCCTTAACCATTAACTGCGGCATATTTTTACCACTCAACTGCGCCCATCGCATGTCTTCGTGATTACCGCGTTCCATTGGTTTTTCATACTCATACTGATCATTCACATCAAGGTCAAAAAGTCCAACATCGGCAGATGCTTTACGGTCATTATAATTTTCAAATGGCCCGCGACCAAAGTAGTTTACATGATCCAAAGCTTTATTAAACTGCATCCTAACGCCCATGCGTGCCAGGCCTACTTGTAAACCAACAAATTGCAATTCGTTATCTACCTTAACACTACCATTTCCTTTTATTAGGTAAGTGCTGGTATGGTAAACGCTAAAGCCTAACTTTCCTTCGGCTTTTACAGTGGAGGTAACTTTTACGGTAAACATATCAACCGATTGTGCTTTTATATCAATCAATGAAAATTTCAAATCGGTCAACCCATACTTCTCCCAGTTGTTATAGGCCCACATATCGTCATTACGGTGAGCAGCACGCCAAAGGTGAACTTTAGGACCACCATTGGCTGTTAATACGTTAGTAGCTCCTTTAAGTAGCTGGGTCATCAACCCCGTTTTTTTATCAAAGCTTACAGAAAAACCGTTACCGGTAACTTTAATTCCCTGTGGGGTTTGGCTCAGGGCAACCGGTTGGGTAACCTTAGGCTCTACAGCCGGTATTACATTAATAGGAATTTTAAACTGATCCCAGGCTACTTCATAGCCCTTTTCTGCCCAAAGTGTTTTGTCTTTCTGCGTATATGACACTCGTAAATAATATTCGGCACCCGGTTTAGGATTATCTACTTTGTATGGGATCATTAACCTGCCTACTCCACGTGCAGCTACACGAGGAACATTAAAAGTGCCTTTACTTATTTCTATACCATTTTCGGTAAGGCTCCATGTACCATCAAAGCCTTCCAGTGTTATATATTGGAACTTATTCCTTATACGGAAAGCACCTGTTAAGGCATCGGTTAATTCGGTACTTATCCATTGAAACGCTTTTTTCATTTCGGGATAATGTGGTTTAACCGTTTTCCTGTCCCAGGCAACTACACCTTTATGAATGAAGTAGTGATCATTAGGAAACTCGCCAAATCCACCACCGTAAGCTAGTATTGGATGTTTAGGATCGCGACGGTTCCATAGCGCCTGATCCTGGAATTCCCATATCGCTCCGCCTAACATTTCGGGGTTATTATCAAAAGCTAACGAATATTCTTCCAACGATCCCATTGAGTTGAACATAGCGTGAACAAACTCGCAGATATATAACGGCTTGGTTAATTCAGGATTTTTAGCTATCCTGATGTATTCCTCGGCTGTACCATACATTCTGCCATCCAGATCGCTTGGATTGTTTTTACCGGTTCCGTAACGCTCATAATGTGTGGGGCGCGATGGGTCAATATTTTTAATAGCAGTTAGCGCAGCACCTACATTGGTACCACCAATTCCACCCTCATTACCCAATGACCATATAATAACCGAAGGATGATTTTTAAAATTCTCCACATTGGCCACGTTTCGGTCAACAATAGCCGCCTTCATTGTGGGTTCTTCGTCAAACTTTCGGTCATAACCATGGTATTCCATATTGGCCTCGGCAACCAGCCATATTCCCCACTCATCACACAATTCATACCAACGCGGGTCGTTTGAATAATGACTTGTGCGTACGTGATTACAATTACCTTGTTTAATTACTTCCAAATCACGTATCATCTGCTCCTCGGTAATAGCATGTCCAACGTCCGACCAATGCTCATGGCGATTAACCCCTTTCAATTTTATTGGGACACCATTCACCAGAAATACCCTGCCCTTTATCTCCACCTTACGGAAACCTATTTTTTGAGATAATATCTCGCCCTCACCGCTGGTTAAAACCATTGTGTACAAATAAGGTGTTTCGGCGGTCCATTTAGCCGGATTTGCTACTGTAAAATTAATATTGAGTTGTTGCTCTTGTTTAGAATTAAGTGTGCTTCCGGCAACATTTCCTTTAGCTATTTCTTTTCCTGTATTATCATAAAGTGTTGCAGTTAAACTCTGCACCTTAGAAGCATTGTCACTATAGTTTTTAATTTTGGCTACAACATTTACCGTAGCGTCTTTATAATCTTTATCCAAGTCCTGCTTCACAAAAAAATCGCGGATATGTGTTTGAGGCGAACTCCATAAAGTAACATTACGAAAGATACCATGCAAGCGCCACATATCCTGATCTTCTAACCAGGTGCCTGATGTGTATTGATAAACCTCGGCAGCTATGGTGTTTTTACCAGGTTTTAAATAAGTTGTAAGGTCAAATTCGGCAGCGTTACGGCTATTAACACTAAAACCAACTTTTTGGCCGTTTACCCACAAAAAGAAACCCGCATCAACACCATCAAATTTTACAAATACCCGCCTGCCGTTCCATTCTGCAGGCAAGTCAAAATCGCGACGGTAACTACCTACCGGATTACGCTCCACAAAAGCAGTGTACTTCTTGTCCGGCTCGCTCATGATGCGGGGGAAATCCTTTTTTATGGTGTAACCCAAATTACGATAAAACGGGGTACCATAACCTTGCACTTCCCAGTTGGAAGGAACAGAGATATCGGCCCATTTTGAAACATCATAATCATTTTTATAAAAATCAACGGGACGTTTTTCAGGACTTGCAACCCAGTTAAACTTCCAGTTGCCATTTAAACTGCGTGCATAAGTTGAAGCCTTACGATTAGCTCTTAAAGCCTCCTGCAAGTTGGCATAAGGCATTAAAGTGGCATGGTAAGCCTCTTTATTTATCCCGGTAATTTCAGGGTTTTCTATCTCGGTTGGATAATCTACTCCCGGCCTAAGTGCTTGAGCACCGGCACTGCCGATTAATGCTAATACTGAAATACCGCAGGCAAAACACCAGCGCACAACTTTACTATAAATCATATAAATTTTATTTATTAATTGGTTTTACAATATACTATTTTAAGTATAATCTATATACTTAAAATCAACAGGTTATAATATTTTTACAAAGGTGACAGCACGGCCACAAACCCACCGCGGCGCAATATTTTAACATCTATCGCGCTTGTTTTATCTACTGTAATTTCTTGTGTAGAAAAAACTTTATCGTGTACACCATCAGCAATAAGTGTAAGCTTATATTTCTTGCCATCCGGTAAAAAATCAAGCTTTATATTTTTACGCTTTTCTCTTATCTCTCCATTAAGGCCACCCAAATACCAGTTACTGCCTTTTAAACGAGCCATAATAATATCCTTACCCGGATAGCCATCAATTAATTTGGTATCATCCCATGCATTAGGCACGGTGCGTAAAAAGTTTTTTGCAGCTTCAGGTAAAGTTAAATATCCCTCTGCCCTGTCAGCTAAATGCTGAATACCCGATTCAAAAACAACACTTAATGCCAATTCATGCCCGTATGAAGTGATGTGTGGGTATTGTGAATTGGTAAAGGTCACGGGAGTGTAGTCCATTCCCCCTACAACATTACGTGTAAACGGAAGTATAGTGTTATGCTCAGGAGCAGCATTGGTAAAATCAGGACCGTTGTTATACCACTCAGCACCGCGAACAGATTCATAGGTCATCAAATGCGGATAAGTTCTTTCCCAACCACGTGGCACTATAGAGCCATGAAAATATACCATGATCTTAAATTTGGCCGCATCATCCAAAATATCCAGATAGTATTTGATCATATCCTGCTTCTCGCTCTCAAAAAAGTCTATTTTAACACCTACTACACCCAGTTTATTCAGCTTTGTAAATTCTTCAACGCGCGATTCATGGGTCAACATCCTATCACGCGGAGTTGAGGTAACTCCGGTGTGTTTACCACCCGAGTTGTACCACATTAATGGTTTAACACCTTTGGCCGCAATGTATTTTAGCGCATCCTCTAAATTACCGCCATTGGCCATACGGTCCCATTCCCAATCCAATAAAGTATAGGGCCAGTTCATATTTGCAGCCAGATCAGCAAAAGCGGTTACTATTTTATAGTCCATAGTGCCGTGATTACTTGACCAGTAGTTCCATGAAGCTACACCCGGTTTTATCCATGAGGTTTCTTTTACGGTAGATGGGGACGCCACATCATCAACCAAGGTTGATGCTACAATATCATTCAATCCACCTATAATAACAACACGCCATGGCGATTTCCATGGTAAGCTTATGGTAGGTAATGCCTCCCCCTGCCTATTACCATCGCGTGGGTTAGGCATTGTCAATTTATATTGATCTTTTACAGCAACGTTACTTAATTTACTAGCGGCATTATTCCTATCCACATCTGATTCATGTACCAAAAACCACGACGCTTTATCAGCACTATTAAACAATGCCGGATAGCACCACTCCTGCTGTAATACTTTATCATCGCTGCTGGATGCATATAGCCCTTCGTTAGCTGTATTCCATTTCTCTAACCAGCGTGTAGTGATGGCAGGTATGGTGTATGCTGTTAACTCATCCTTCAGAACAAATGAACCCGATTTGTCAGGAAACTCATAGCGGAAAGTCATCCCATCGTTATAGGCACGAATGATTAGGTTGACTTTCGCTTTACGTTCATTTTGGAAATAAACAGTTATTTCGTTTGCTGTATTAGTTGCAACCGACTTCTTACCATGAATAACGTTATATTTTTCGTTGATAACTACAGGCTTGCCTGCGCTAATAAAAGTTAAATTGGTAAATTCCTGATCGCTGCGCGATAAACCTAAAGTTACTTTTGGAATAATTTCGGATGGCTTGTCAGTAGCCATATGTGATACCTTTAAACTCCATTCGCCACTATTTGCATTTTGCTGGTTAACCAGATCAACAGTTACCTTTTTATTAGGCGATTGTACGGTTAACTTTTGGGCATTTGCTATGCTAACAAAGCAAATAGCAATTAATACAATAAGATTGGCTTTTAATTTCATATTGTTATATCATTACTTCACTTCCACCTCAAACGGAGATGCAGGCAATCCTTCTTTATTATACAAGTTGGCATAGTCAGGGTTATTAGCCCAGGCATATCTTACATAAACAGGTTTTGCAATTTCTTCACTCGATACTATTACCTGGTTACCGCTTATTTGTGCTGTTGCCCAAACAAACTTTTTATCGGCACCAGCAATGGCAAAATGCCTTAATTTGGTATCGTCTTTAGTTATTAGTCCGCTGCCTGTATCAGTAAAGGTTAATATCGCTTTACTTCCATCGGCTTTAGCACTTTGTAAAGTTGGCCCGGAGGTTACTAAGTTTGTTTTGCCATAAGCTACTTTTTGTGCTGTAAGTGCCAAACGTTCTCCCACATTCTTTTTATTGCGCGGATGGATATCGCCCCACTCGCCTACATCAATTAATACCGTTAAACCTGTGTTGGGTATTGATAGGGATTTGCGCTGCGCCTCCCTCAACTCCGCCCACTGGCTTTCGCCGGGAAGATATGTTGTTTCTAAATAATTTGGTAATTGCGCAGTGATAAATGGCAGCTTAGGGTCCTGCCATGTGGTGCGCCAGTTGGCTATCAATTCGGGCAGTAAGTGTTCGTATTCCTTAGCGCGTGTAACATTTGATTCTCCCTGGTACCATAGCACACCTTTAATGACATAATTGGCTACAGGAGCAACCATCGTGTTATACAACAAAGTTGGCTGATTTGCTGCCGAATAACCTTCTAAACTTGATTTTGCCTGTGGGAAAGCCTGGCCAACCTTATACTGCCATTTGCCGCTTAATTGAATGGTATCACTTCCTACAGTAATGTAATAGGGCTTATCAGGCACAAAGCCTCCTTGTGCCGATGAATTATTGCTTAACCTGGCCACAATAACATTTTTACCCGGCAATAAAATGCCTTGTTTTAAAGTGTACATCCTGTTAGCATATTGCCCATTGGTACGCCCGGCTAACTGCCCGTTAATGTAAACCTCGTCATTATCATTAATACGGCCGAAGTATAATTTTGCTGTTTGAGTTGTAACTGAAGCCGGAACATTGATCTCCTTGCGATACCAAACCACGCCGCTAAAATTATTGAGCCCTTGCCCGTTCCAAAAACCGGGTACCATAATGTCTTTCCACTTTATAGGGTTGTAGCTTGCTTCGAACCATTTAGGGGTTTCGTTAAGACCCTCATCATATTTCCTATCTGTACGTGGGGCTTGCATACGACTATTTTCGGCATTGTTCCTCGTTAAACGGTTAACATACGCCGTATCGCTTAAACGCGTCACTTGTTTAGCAATTTCGGGGAATGATTTATATCCTTCGGTACTTATCCAAGATTCAATTGGTGTTCCTCCCCAACTGGCGTTGATCAAACCTATAGCTACTTTCTCGCTCTCAAAAGTTGATATGGCAAAGAAGTATCCGGCAGCAGTAAAACGTGGGATGTTTGCACCGGTTGCAGGCATCCAGCGTCCGTTGCTTAAATCATCATGAACTTTGGTGGCATCGTTAAGTGCTTTGGGTACCAAAAATTGCCTGATCTGCGGGTTTTGATTTTGGGCGATAATCTTCTCATACTTTTCAGTAACATCCCCCATGCCCATTTCCATATTGGATTGGCCCGAGCAAAACCATACATCACCTAATAAAATGTCTTTTACTTCTAATTTATTATTGCCCGTTATGGTCATATCATAGGGCCCGCCCGCAGGTATAGCTTTTGTTATTATCTGCCATTTACCATCAGTACCGGTAACAGCACTATAATTCTTTTTAATAAAACTGACAGTAACTTTTTCACCCGGTGTTGCCCAGCCCCATATTTTAAGCGGTTTATCGCGTTGCAGTATCATGCCATCACTAATAAGCTTGGGTAATTTTACATCAGCCTGGGCGTATGGGTTAAATGCTAAAATCGCAAATAAACTAATTAATAATGATTGGTACTTCTTCATGGCTGTTTCGTTTTATAGCGATATCCCGCGTTTCCATGGTATAAAGTCATCCTGTCCGTGTTTTACAGATGCTACTTCAATTTCGCCACTAGCTACCTTTATCACATAGTCTAACATCCGCTCGCCCGCCTGTGGTATGGTTTCTTCGCCATCTATGATTGTACCCATGTTAACATCCATAATGTCATACATACGGTTAAATAGCTTCGTATTAGTAGCAATTTTAACAACCGGGGCAATAGGGTTACCCGTAGGTGTGCCCAGTCCGGTAGTAAACAAAACAATATTAGCTGCCGCAGCTACTACCGCGGTGGTTGATTCTACATCATTACCGGGGGTGCATAATAAATTAAGCCCAGGTTTAGTCACCTTTTCGGGATAATCTAATACTGCCGTTACCGGTGATGTACCGCCCTTTTTAGCTGCACCTGCCGATTTTATAGCATCAGTTATTAAACCATCTTTAATATTACCGGGGGACGGGTTCATATAAAATCCTGAGCCTACGGCTTCAGCTTTTTCATTATAAGTGGTCATTAAGCTGTTGAAGCGTTGCGCATCGCTAACAGATACACAACGATCGCTTAAGTTTTGCTCGACCCCGCATAGTTCAGGAAACTCAGCTAATATTACCGACCCTCCTAAAGCAACCAATAAATCGGAAGTATAACCTATTGCCGGGTTAGCTGAGATGCCCGAAAATCCGTCAGACCCACCACACTCCAAACCAATACAAAGCTTGCTTAATGGGGCCGGCTGTCTTACATTTTGATTAGCTATGACCAAACCTGCAAATGTTTGCTTGATAGCTTCCGAAAGCAGGTCAGCTTCTGAACCTGTTTCCTGTTGATCAAGTACATACAGCGGTTTGTTAAATTCCGGTGTGCGTTTATATATTTCTTCTTTTAAAATGCTTACCTGGGCGTTCTGACAACCCAAACTCAATATGGTAGCGCCTGCTACGTTTGGATGTGTTATATAGCCTGCTAATAATCCGCATAATGCCTGCGCATCCTGACGGGTGCCACCGCAACCGCCATCGTGCATTAAAAATTTAATACCGTCAACATTAGGGAACAATCTATCTGTTTGCACTTTATTTGTGTCAACCTTTACTTCGGCATTTAATATTTCCTCAACAGTACTACCGCGTTTGTACATATCAATTACGGCATTTGCCTGGTTACGGTAAGTATTATTTTTTCCGTAACCTAATTGATCAACCAGTGCCTCTTGCAGAACGCCAACATTCCTATTCTCGCAAAATACCATAGGTATTACCAGCCAGTGGTTAGCTGTCCCAACAGATCCGTCTGTGCGGTGGTAACCATTAAATGTTTTGCTTTGATATTTAGAAACATCCGGTATTACCCAATCCAGTTTACGGTCGCCTAAAGTAAAATTACTTGCAGCGTGGGCTATGTTGCTTACACTTAATAGGCCACCCTTTTTAATAGGCTGTGTAGCTTTACCTACTAATACTCCATACATTTTCACTTCATCGCCTATTTGCAGGTCGGTTTCGGCAAATTTGTGTTTGGCTGCAATTTTTTCCTGTATTATAATATCCATGCCAACCACATTAACTACATCCCCTTCATTGAGGTCAGTTAATGCGACGATGGCATTGTCATCAGCATTTATTTTCAGCACTTTATTCATCTGCACTTATAATTAAATTCCCTTTAATATTTTATTCATTTCATTTTGTACTGCATCCGTAAACATCGGTAGTTGGTTAATATCCTCCCCCCATATTGCTGAATCGCTAAGCACTTGTGCAGCTATTTCGCCTATTGGATAGGTTTGATACTTTTCAATCACCTGTCCGGCTATACCGTCACTAAATGGATAATTAACACCATTATGGTTTATAATGAATTCATTACCAACCTTTACAACCTTGCTCATTAAAACTAAGTAAGCGGCAAATCCTTTAGCAATATGTTCAGGAACCTGATTATATAGACTATAGTACTGTTTTAGTAAAGGCAGCACCCTTGTTATAATTTTAGTGGTGTATTGCTGTGAAATAGCTATCCACTGGTGCTGTATAAAGGGATTTCTGAACCTGTCTAAAACACTATCAGCAAACTCCTCTGCCAGTTTCGGGTCTGCATTAGGCATAGCCGAACGAATTTCAGCCATCAGGCTTTTTAAAAATACCTCAAATCGAGCATCATTTGTTGACGCATTCACCACATCAAAACCGGATAGAAATGCCAGGGCGCAACTTAAAGTATGTGTTCCGTTAAGCAGCCTTAATTTAAGTTCGCGGTGAACTTCAATATCAGGTATTACAATTACGCCATCATTAACCTGTTCAAAACTTAAGATGGACTTTACTTTATCATTCCCTTCAATTGCCCATAATAAATACGGTTCTGAAACGATAAGCAACTCATCCCGGTAGCCATTTTTCTCTTCAAACAATTGTTGTTCCTGTGGTGAGGGTTTACCGGTAACTATCCTGTCAACTAATGAATTGCAGAAATAATTACTTTCATTCACCCATTTTTGAAAATCAGTTCCTAATTGATTAAAGACGATTAGTTCTATTATGATCGATTTAAGTATATCACCATTGTTAGGCAAAAGTTCTGTAGGTATTATTACCAGGCCGCTTTCTTTATCGCCTTTAAAAGCTTTATAACGATGGTACAAAACCGATAATAACTTTGCAGGAAAAGATGCAGGTGGCTGTTGATTAATGTCCTCTCTAACCAATTGCAGTCCAATCTCAGTAGTGTTTGAAATAACTACTTTAAGTTCTGGGTTCTCAGCTTGCTTTAATACTAAATCCCATTCATCAACGGCAGATAGCACTTGGCTGATAGAGGTATTAATGATAGCTTCTTCCTTTAACTGCTTCCTATCTATTCCTTTTATATGTAAGGTGTACAGGTTATCCTGTTGAGCAAAAGCATCTGTACTACCGGTATTGGTTGACTTAACAACAGCTATGCGGCCGTTAAATATCCCCTCCCTATTTGCCTTATCAATTACATGATCAGTAAGCCCCCTTAGCAATACTCCGGTGCCAAATTGCAATACTTTAACGGGTAACTTTAAATAATCAATAGCCGGCCTGATAACATCAGGTGCTTTGATTGTAGCCAAGGTTTTTTTTGACAGTTGTACGCGCTGTTGACTTACTATTATAGTATCGTTATTCATTTTCAACTTATAATGTAGCGATAGCTTTAATTACATCCGAATCGGGATTAAGCCATCCTCTAAAATCAACACTCAGTTTATCAAAATCAGTACGATGGGTTATGTACGACATCGGATCTATCAGGCCTTTTTTAATTGAATCAATAACATGTTCAAAATCGGCCCGGGTTGCGTTACGGCTACTCATTAAAGTTGCTTCACGTTTATGAAACTCGGGGTGGCTAAAGGAAATGGCTTCTTTTTGCAGGCCTATCAAAACAAAACGTGCCCCATGCGCCATATACTGAAATGCTGAATTTATAGCACCTTGGTTTCCTGTTGCATCAATTACTACGGTAGGCATTTCGCCATTTGTAATGGCTTTTATTTGCTCAATAGCATCATTATGCGCATTAACGGTATATTCAACATCAATTTTTTCCTTACAAAATGCCAAACGGGTATCGTTCACATCCATAGCAATTACACGCCCTCCGGCTATACGGGCAAACTCCATAGTACCTATACCAATTGGGCCTGCTCCAATTACTAAAACAAACTCGTCCTTAGTAACAGCAGCACGTCTTATTCCGTGCGCACCTATAGCCAAAGGCTCTACTAAAGCCAGTTCATCATAACTTAAACCTTCACCATGAACCAGCAGGCGCGATGGAATAGAATAATACTCTGCCATCCCCCCGTCTGTATGCACACCACATACTTTAATATTTACGCAACAGTTTGTTTTGCCGCTGTTGCAGGCAATACAATTTCCGCAATTGATGTATGGAATAAATGTCACCGCTTCGCCAATGGTAAAACCCGGCGCACCATCAGCTTCAACCAATTCGCCGGAGAGCTCATGTCCTAAAACTCGTGGATAATTAAAAAAGGGTTGTGTTCCCCTAAAAGCGTGCAAATCGGTACCGCAAATACCAATGCGCTTAATTTTTATAATAGCGTTCCCCGGTGTTAATACCGGGCGCTCAACCTCTTTATACTCAAATTCTCCCGGTTGGGAACATACTAATGTATTCATTAACAAACTAATTATAAACTATAAAACTCAATTGCATTTCCGCCAAAAACTTTATCGCGCTCCAGGTCACTATAACCCGAAAAATAGTCTTTAACAATATCTAATACTTCACTATACTTTGCAGCTACCAAACATACCGGCCAATCTGAGCCAAACATCACCCTATCTGTACCAAAAGCATTTACAACGACGTCCATATATGGTTCAAAGTCGGCCTTTTGCCAGCTGTTCCAATTTGCTTCGGTAACCATACCCGAGATTTTGCAAAACACATTTTTATGTTCAGCTATTGTTCGCATATCATCTTCCCAACCTTCAATAATATTATCTTTTATATAAGGCTTAGCTATATGGTCAATCACAAAACGATGGCCTGGAAATTTCTCTACAAATTGTTTTACAAACTTCAATTGGTCCGGAAACACCAAAATATCATAAGTAAAGTTGTATTTATTAAGCAAGGATACGCCGTTTAAAAACTCGGTCCTCAGCATAAAATCGCGCTGGGGCTCACCCTGCAGCACATGCCTAAAACCTTTTAGCTTTTTAAATTGACTAAAGTATTCCAGCCTTTCTTCAACATCAGAAGCCGACAAGTCTACCCATCCAACAACACCTTTTATAAAATCGCACTTATCAGCATTAGCTATTTGGAAATGATTTTCAGCTTCTGACTGATCAGACTGTACTATTACACACCCGTCAATACCATTCGCTTTTAATACTGGCTCCAGATTCTCCGGAAAGAAATCCTTTTGGATAACACTCAT
Source organism: uncultured Mucilaginibacter sp. (assembly GCA_964611565.1). Taxonomy (GTDB): domain Bacteria; phylum Bacteroidota; class Bacteroidia; order Sphingobacteriales; family Sphingobacteriaceae; genus Mucilaginibacter. Next base: position 107,390 of record CAZTAU010000003.1, read on the forward strand.
CGATTCATCTATCCATGAATCTCTGACAGGGTCATATTTCCAAAAATGTTGGTGCGAGTCAATTTTTAACATATTATACCAGCTTTATATATTCTGATTCTTTAATAAGCCCTTTATTTATCATTTCAACCCAAAAACCGGGTGGAATAACTGTATCAGCCATTTTTATATTATTTTCAACACGCTTAGGATTAGTTGTACTTAAAGCAATGCTTTTTACTCCCGGCGCTTTTAAGGCGAAGGCCACACAAGCTTCTGCAGGTTTAATATTATACTTATGGCATATTTGATTAAACTCAACACGCCATTTTAAATGCTCCGTATGTCCCGGTAAATTTTCATCTACTAACTTATAGTCGTAGAAATCTCCCCCTATTAAAAACCCTGAATGAAACACAGCCGAATTTATAATTGATACGCCTTGCTGTTCTAAATCAGCCATAAATTTTAACAAATCTTCCGGATGTGTTTTTATGGTTAGGCTATTGGCTATCATTACCCAATCCAACTTAATATCCTGTGCTATGCGATAAATTGATCTCCAATCCTTAGCTCCCACTCCTATTGATTCTACTTTGCCTGCAGCTTTTAAATCTGCCAGGGCACGGTAAGCATCTAAAATATCCTGATAACGCTTGGTTTCGTCCCCGGGACTGTCGGCGGCAGCTAAATATTCATCAGGATCATGTACAGAAACCATTTGAGGGATGTAGCCATTAAGTAACTCGTTGCCTTGCTCAAAACAATCTATCATTCCCTGATAGCTTATTTTTTGAATTGCGTCATGCTTTAGCCCAACCCAAACGCCCGGCTCAAAAGTTGGTTCGGGCGTCTTTAGCTCTGTTCTGTACCACCCCAATTTATTACTGATGATCACATTACTCTGGTCAACATTTAGCTCACGCAGATGCTTTCCTAATACTTCCAATGCCAAGCCGGCACCGTATTTACCCGCCGAATCAAACACTACTTTACCTGAGGAATGTTTAACACATTCGGCAATAATATCATGCTTAATGCTATCATCAAGAGCAACAAATATGTTCCCAAGACCACTTGTTCCAAAAATTACTTTGGGTAGTTTGCTACTATCAGAATTAGATTGTTGAATATTCATGAATATTAAGCAGCTATCGATTTTAATTTTGAACCTGATAAAGCATAATAAGTAATATATGCATACCCAACAAGCGGTACAACCATAGCTATAGCCATACTATGTGAAGCTTCAGCTATATACCCCATTAAAGGTGGCAACACCGCACCACCAACTATAGCCATTACCATTATTGAGCCACCCATTTTTGCATTTTGGCCCAGTTCGCGAATACTTAAGGCGAAATTGGTTGGATACATTAATGACATGAAAAAACTGGTGAAAAATATGGCCCAAACACCAACAATACCCGGATATACTATAGCTACGGCTACCAGTGCAATGTTAATAATACCATACAAACCCATTAGCTTACTTGGGTCAACAAACTTCATAATGTATGTGGCCGAGAAACGTCCTACACCAAATGCTACCAATGTACCTGTCAAAAAATATCCGGCTACCTTTTCGGGCTGGCCTGTAAAATCTTGTACATAAGTAATAAAGAAACTCCAGGTACAGGTTTGTGCACCACAGTAAAAAAACTGTGAAACAACACCCTTATAAAAATGCGGAAATTTGATCAAATCTTTAACGTTTGATTTAGATTCATCTTCCTTCACCTCATCACGGCTAACAGGGAACTTTGATACGGCAAGAAATACGCACCATAATATAGCAAAACCACCCAAAACTAAATATGGGGTTACTACCCGCATGGTTTCTGCCTTCAAATAAACGTCGTATTCGCCGGCGGCCTTCATGGCTTCTATTTTTGAAGGGTCGTGCTCAATGCCAGATAGTATGAACAACGTACCTAACAATACGCCTAAAACAGCCCCTATGGGGTTAAACGCCTGCGAGAAATTTATACGCCGCTCGGCCGATTCCGCCTTGCCCATTTCTACTATAAAAAGATTGGCACCGGTTTCTAAAAATGTTAACCCAGATGCAATAACAAATAATGCACATAAAAAATACTCGTATTTACCTGCTATAGCAGCCGGCCAAAACAAAAAGCATCCCGCTGCAAAAAGTAATAACCCTACGCACAAGCCAACTTTATAGGAATAGCGCTTTATGAGGAGCCCTGATGGAACTGCCAGTACAAAATAGCCCATGTAAAACGCTGATTGAATAAGCCCAGCCTGGAACCTGGTTAATTCAAACGATTTCATGAATTGCTTTATCAGCACATCATTCATATTATTGGGTATGCCCCAAATAAGAAATAACATGGTTACTAAAGAAAACGAAACTATACTACCCCTTGGGATGAATCCTAATACTTCTTGATTTTTAGACATTTTATATTTGGCGATAAATGATTGGTTTCCAAAATAAGGATTTAAATCTTATTTAAAGTTTTAGAGAATTACCATTTTATTATGAGATATTACCCATAAAGTTGCGAGATTTTAGCATAATTATTATATTATACTAGCCCTGCTATTGATGCTCGTTAAAAACTGCTTTTGATATAAACCTTTGTTTGTAATTTAAGGGTGTTTTACCGGTTATTAATTTAAATGCAGCATGAAATGATGAGAAATTATTAAACCCGCTTTCATAACATATTTGCTTTATGCTTATTTCATCTTCAATAAGCAATTTACACGCATGGCCTACCCTTATTTCATTTACAAACTGGAGGTAAGTTTTCCGTGTTTTCGCTTTAAAATATCTGCAAAATGAATTGGGCGTTAAATTGGCGATCTGAGCAATTTCTTCCAATAAAATTTTATCCTTGAAGTGTGCAAAAGAATAATCATATATTAAATTTATTCTATATTGGTCTACTTCCTCAAAATTGTATTTAAAACCAATTGAGGATAGCGTTTTGGATGAACTAACCGAACCAATTAAAGCCAGCATCTCCATCAATAAAGTAATACGTGAATAACCTTCGGCATTTACCATCCGCTCAATCAGGTCAACAATCGCGGTTTCTTGTTTACCTGAAACTTCAATACCTCTTTTTGCACGCTCAATTGTATGTTTAATTATTTTATTTTCGGGCAAATCAAGAAACATGCGCCCCCAAAAATCTTCAAAAAAATGTATTACCGTAGCATAGGGTTTTTCAGTTCCATCTTCTAAGGTATCTATATCATATTTCCAATAATGTGGCAGGTTAGATCCTACTAAAACAATGTTATTTTTTTCAAATCTTTTAATGCTATCTCCCACAAACTGCATTCCCGAACCCTTATGAAAATAAATTAACTCAATTTCCGGGTGGTAATGCCACCTGCTATTGATATTAGCTTGCCTATCCTGCCTTATGCTAAATGATTGTGAAGATGGATTAGGTATTTTTAGTAATTCTGGCTTCATCTATTATAAGTATTATATGCCTACCAGAGTAACATTGCTGTTATTTGATGGTAATATTCCTCAATAATAAGGTAATTTCCTGAAATTATTAATAATTAATAAATACTTTATTTGAATGACCAATTATAGTCACTGTTCCCCTAACAATACGGTAACTATATATTAACCAATTAAATTAATGCCTATGATTAAAGAAAAACTAAGCTCCTAACGGAATAAGATTGGCTATGGCCTTGGGCTATATCCATAAAACCAAGTAAAAAAAACCAAAAACACCAAAAAATTATGAAACTTAAAACGCAGGCCATGCCGCGCGCAGGGCTATTTTTGTCCAAAAATTTGCTCGTGCCCAAGCTGGTATGTCCAATTTTATTGTTTGCAATAACTGCAAGCGCTGCAAATAAACCCATCAATTACAATTCGTTAAAAAAGGGTATTGCGATCACAAATATCAAACCCGTAGCCGAGACCATTACAGGTACCATAACTGATGCCCAAGGGCAACCTCTACCGGGTGCTACCATAAAGATTAAGGATGCCACTACCGGCACTACATCAGATATAAATGGTAAATATACCATAACAGTACCTGACGCAACAGCTGTATTGACATTTTCGATGATCGGTTTTGAAACGCAGGAAATACTTGCTGGTAATTCAAGAACGCTCAATATAACTTTAAAAGAATCAACAAGTTCGCTTGACGAAGTAGTTGTAGTGGGTTACGGTACTCAAAGAAGAGAAACACTTACAGGATCTATATCAAAAGTTAGTGGCGAGGACCTTACTAAAAACCAGGCTGTAAACGTTACAACGGGCTTACAGGGCAGGCTACCTGGTCTTATTGTTAACCAGCGTAACGGCGTACCCGGATCAGAGGATCTGAACATTGTTATCCGCGGTTCAAGTACATTTGGTAATAATAACCCTCTCATTGTAGTTGATGGAGTACCACGTGGTACAGGCATTCTTTCTACGCTTAACCCGCAAGATATTGAGAGTATAACCGTATTGAAAGATGGTTCGGCAGCAATATATGGTGCACGAGCCGCCAACGGTGTAGTTTTGGTTACCACTAAACCAGGCGCCAGAGGCAAAACTAATTATAATTTCTCCTATGTATATGGTATTACTAACCCTACCAAAGTTCCGGATATGATAGATGCGGCACTGTTTTCGGAGATTGTAAATGAAACCTATTCTTACCTTGGAAGAGGCCCGTATAAGACAGCAGCAGAGATCCAAAAATACCGCGATGGATCCGACCCTATTTTATACCCGAATACTAACTGGGCAGATATTTCTTTAAACAGAAACACGCCCCAACAACGGCTTAATTTTCAGGCAAGTGGGGGTTCGGAAAAAGTGAGATTCTTGCTTTCTTTCGGATCGTCTAGCCAAGGCAGTAATTATAAGAATCAACCTTTTAAATATAACCAGTATAATGCCAGGGTAAGAATCGATGCAGACCTATCACAGTATTTAACCGTAGGCGCTAATGTTGCAGGCGTGTTTAGTCAGCGGTCTGAATCAAATGGTACTGACTTTGTAACCATATTGCAGGCAAATCCAACCCTGCCCGGAATATACCCCAACGGGCTGCTTGCCGGGGGACGCTTTGATAATAGCCCACTTCTTTCAGACCGTAGAGGATACCAGCAATTTAACAATGACCCTATAACTACATCCTTCACAGCTTCTTTTAAAGTACCACATGTACAAGGGCTTGTATTAGATGCTTCTTACAATTACGACTTGAGAAATCAGTTTCAAAAAAACTTCTCTCAGCCGCATTATTGGCACGTGTACAATACTACAACTCAACAGTATGACCGTATAGAATCAACTTCTCCAATAACGCTTACCGATAGATACGACAGATGGATCACAACCCTTACCAACTTCAGGATATCTTACAAAACTACAATTGGTAAAGATCATAACATTGCAGCAATGCTGGGTACCGAACAACAGAGAAACTCTAATACGTTTTTATCGGGTACCCGCAGAAATTTTCTTAGTCCGGCACTACCACAGATCAATGCAGGGGGCTCAAGACCGGAAGATCTAGGCAACAGCGGTAACGCTTCTGCCGGAGCTTACAATAGCTTTTTTGGCCGTTTAAATTATAATTATCAGTCCAAATACCTACTGGAAGCTACATTTCGCTATGAGGGCTCGCCGAATTTCCCTAAAGAGAAAAGATATGGATTCTTTCCAAATGTATCTGCAGGTTGGATAATATCTGAGGAAAAATTCATGAGGAATGTGAAGTTTGTCAATAATTTAAAGCTTAGAGCTACGTATGGCGAACTTGGTAATGACCAAGTGGCTGCCTATCAATATCTACAGGCTTTCGAGTTGGGACAAAATTATGTTTTTGGCGGCTCTACTGTACCTGGTACTTTCTCAAGTACTCTCCCCAACCCAAATATTACCTGGGAGGTGAGCAAAAAAATAGACTTTGGGTTGAATGCCACTTTATTCAACAGGATGCTTGATGTGGAAGTTACCGTGTGGAATCAAAAAAGATCAAACATACTCCGTCAACCAAATCTTTCAGTAAGCGGTGTCTTTGGTTTCCCTAGATTGCCCGATCAAAATATAGGAAAGGTGAACACCAGCGGATTTGAAGTGGACCTGACTCATCGCAACAAGATTGGAGAGGTGTCTTATTCAGTTAACGCAAACGTTGCTTATGCAAAAAGTAAGATCGTCTTTATGGATGAGGTACCACCAGCACAACCTTATCAAGCAAACACAGGCATGCCGCTTGGTGCCGGCCTTTATTACAAATCTGACGGTATATTCAATACCCAGGCAGAGTTGGATAGTTACCCACACATAGCTGCAGCCAAGCCGGGTGACATTAAAGTTCTTGACCTAAACAATGACGGCAAAATAGACGGCAATGACCGTTATATAACCAACCAATCGCCAACGCCATTATATGTGTTTGGCCTTAATACAAGTTTGCAATACAAAGGGTTTGACCTAACCCTGTTTTTCCAGGGGCAAGCTAAAGCCTTTACTTACGACGGGACTATTACCGAGTTTGGCTTGGAGGATCTTGACAATTCCCCTGTTTACAGGGCTACCAACCGTTGGACCCCAACTAATCAGGAGGGAGCAACTATGCCTCGGGCAAATACTTTGTCGCCGGGCGGCAACACAGACTTTTTCCTATATGACGCGACATTTGTAAGACTAAAAAATGCTGAATTGGGCTATACACTTAGTACCGATTTTACTAAAAAAATAGGCGTAAAGGGTCTCCGTGCATTTGTCAATGGTACAAATTTGCTAACATGGTCAAAAGAAATTTCATGGAGAGATCCAGAACTGTCCGGAGGTTTTACAACCTATCCGCCACTAAAGATCTTAAGTTTTGGTGTTAATCTACAATTTTAAAAATTACAACGATGAAAGCAATTAAATTAATACTACCTGCAATGCTTGCTGTAATGTTCAGCACGTCTTGTAAGAAAAATATCCTGGACATATCGCCACAGGACAAACTTGCTGACGAAGCCGTTTGGAGCGATCCAAAGCTCATTGCAGCCTACCACAACGAACTTTATAACTCGCAGGTTCATGGTTTTAACGTTAGTATGGCGTATTCTAAATATACAGATGAAACGTTCAACAGCCTTGCCTGTTGCGGGGGCGATCTTTTTAAACTCAATACTTATAACCCTGATAATGTGGGACAATTGGGTGCAACTATTGGTGATTTTTGGGCGGTGTCTAACGGATACCTATATAATTGGAACTTCGCATACCAATACATGCGTAAGATCAATGTGTTCCTTGAAAAAATGAATACAACTACCGTTAATTTGCCTAATAAAACGCGAATGATAGCGGAAGCCAAATTTTTGAGAGCCTTTCTTTATTTCAATTTGATTGAAAGGTTTGGTGGCGTACCTATTGTAGATAAGGTTTATCAACTAGGTGATGAAGCAGCTTTTAAAAGAAATACTTTTGAAGAATGCGTTGCATTTATTGAAAAAGACCTGGCTGAAGCATCACCTAATCTGCCTGCTAAATATCCATCTACTGATGCTAATTACGGAAGGGCTACCGGCGATGCTTGCAAGGCTTTGCTATCTCGTACCTACCTTTATGCCGCATCTCCTTTGTTCAGCCCTACCAAGGATAATGCAAAATGGAAAAAAGCCGCTGATGCTGCAGAGGCGCTGTTAAACAGTGGCTATGCGCTATATCCGGATTATCAAAAGCTTTTTGAATTGAAACAAGGCGATGCACAGAATGAGGTGATTTATTCGCGCGGCTTCTCAGCGTCAAATGGTCACAATGCACCTATGGATCATTTAAATCGCCGTTTTCAGGCCAATGGCGGCTGGTGGGGTAGCAGCGGCCCTACTGCAAACCTTATTGATTCTTATGACATGGCTAATGGTATAGCTCCATATCTGCCGGATGGAACGATTAATCCTTTATCAGGTTATAATCCGCAAAACCCATGGGCTAATCGTGACCCGCGACTGGAGGCCTCAGTGATTCATGATGGTACCGTTTTCAATCCCGGCGCAACCCCAAGTGCTCCTACAGCTATGGAAATGTGGGTATCAGAAGATGGTACTACATTTGGGTTTGATTCGTATAAAAAAACAGGAGACAATCCGCGGACAAACACGGTTATGAAAAAATTCATGCCTTCTTCAGGAGCTATCAACTCCGCAACTCCGCAAACTAACCAATGGCCGTTTTTCAGGCTGGCAGAGATCTACCTGAATTATGCAGAAGCCAAATTTGAGTTGGGTGATGAAGCTACCGCAAGAGAATATGTGAATAAAGTAAGAAGCCGCCCAGGTGTCAACCTTCCTGACCTTCCTGTATCACTAACCGGAGAGGCTTTAAGGCAGCGGATTTATAATGAAAGAAGAGTTGAACTGGTTTTTGAGATGCACCGTTTCTTTGACGTAAGGCGTTGGGGAATAGCTACCACCACCGAGAATGCTAAAATTTATGGTTTCGATGTAATTAAAAATACAACGACCGGGGTAAAGACGTATTCAAAAATAGTGTTGCTGGATAAAACAGGAACATTCCAAGCTTTTAAAAGTCTTCTTCCAATTGCGCGCGATGAGATGAGGCGCAACCCTCAAATAACACCAACTCCGGGCTATTAGATAATAATCACAAATGTAAAAAGGCGATTCTATTTCTGGAATCGCCTTTTTTTATACCTATCAAGTAAGTATTTTAATGTATTTTATAATTTAAAGTAATAACAAACTGCCTTAAAGGCTTAACATCAAATAGGTTAAATTGCCACGGATTTAAATAGCTTACCCGGTTAGTAATATTCATTACGTTAAGTTGGGCGCTAAAACTTTTCCACCCATACCCTATTGCCGCGTCCCAGGTATAGCCTGCAGGTATTTCAAGCTTTGGGTTATTAGCGATAGTTGAGAAAAATTTGTCTTTGTAAAATATACCGGTCCCTAAAGTTAATCCCTTTAAAAATATAGTTGGTTCATAGTTAATCCAACCATTAGCGGTGTACTTTGGCACATTAGGTAACCTGTTACCTGTTGGGTATCCCGGATCATCAATTACACGTGTTTGCGTGTAAGCCGCGCCCACTGTCAAGGAAATTTCCTTGTTTAATCGTCCGGTTGCCTCCACCTCTACTCCCCTGCTTCTGTGGTGGCCCTGGTAGTAAACATTGTATTCGTCATAATTTGGGTTAACAGGATCAAGATATACATATCCAAAAGGATCGTGCTTGTTTATTTCAAACAAACTAATGGTTAAGCCTAGCTGATCCTTCAATAAATTTGCTTTTGTGCCTATCTCTACCTGGGTACTAATAGTAGCTGGTGGTGTTAGGTAATCTGCAAAGTTTTTTGCAAAAATATCCGCCGAATTTATTTCATACCCCTTTGACAATGATGCATAAAATGAGTTCCACGCCCAGGGTTTATAAACCAAACCTACCCGTGGCGTATATACAGTTTTAGTAATTATATTATCAGTATATCCTTCATATTCGGTACCCGGCAATTCAGCCGCATAATAATGATTACCTTGCCGCGTTGAGCCAGCCCTTAAACCCAACAAAACATGAAGCTTTTCATTAAATAACATTACCTGATCCTGCAAATAAATGCCTCGTCTTTCAATAAGCGCAACAAATGGCTGGTATGGAGCATTAGCAGGCTCAATAGTTGGTGTTTGCCCATATACCGGCTGATAAATATTGCTGTAATCAAGTAAGCTCAATGTACCAATGTTGGTATATCTATATCTGGTTGACTGATACTCGGCCCCTATTAAAACATTGTGCTTAACAAAACCTGTTAAAAAAGAACCGTTAGCTTCAACCGAGGCTGTGCTGTTACGGGCTTTTTGGTATAAACCATATTCCCTTCGTGCAAAATCTCCTGCGGCATCAGGCTGGTCAAACCAAATACCAAAAGGCCTGTTTGTTGTACCTGCATAAAAACCTGTAGCCTTAAGTCGCCATGCTTTACTTATTTCATACGTTATTGTAGCAAAATATCCCTGATCATTATAAAAGTATTGTCTGCTTGATTCGCCAAGATATAACGAAGGTTTTAACTGTTGCAAACCGCTAACAGTACCATTTGGTGATACCAAACCGGCATCATCGGTATTACGTGAACTTCTAAATGTTGCCTCGAGGTTTAGCGACAATTTGGGTGATATATCCCATGCAATAGACGGTGATATAAATTGCCTGCGCATTGAAACCTGATCTCTGAAACTGTTTGAATATTGGAATGTAGTATTCAATCTATATCGTAATGTGCGGTTAGCATTTAATGGCCCTGTTATATCAATAGATGGCCGTATTAAACCCCATGACCCGGTTTTTAAATTTATATTGGCCATAAATTCACGCTGCGGCTTTTTAGTCACAAAGTTAAGCACACCGCCGGGGGTTACATCGCCATATAAAATAGATGTTGGGCCTTTTAAAAACTCAACACGTTCAATATTATCGTCATAATTATTCCCCCAGTTCCATATCATCATGCCGTTCCAACGATAATTTTGTGCATCATTTAAATCAAACCCGCGGGCATTAAAAAATTGCGATGAGCCCGAGCCACTGTAGCTACCTGTGAAATTAAGTCCGCTAATGTTGCGTGTAATAGTAGTTAGGTCAAATGCGGCCTGCTCTCTTATTTCTTTCGGCCCTATTACACTAATAGCCTGTGGAATGTCCTGCACCCTTAATAAGGTTTTAGTTGCAGTGGCTGTTTTAACTTTTATACCAGTAATGGTCACATCTTGAAGCTTGGCAGTATCATTTTGTGAAAACGCATTCATTACTATCGTTATCAATACAAACAAACAACGTAAAAACTTCATGGGTAATAGTATTATATTAAATGCTTTGGTAAAAATTTGCTAAGGCTTCAACCAGCAACTCTAATTTTAATGGTTTTGATAAGTAGCCATTCATACCAGCTTTAAGGCAGGTTTCTTTATCATCATTTAATGCATTGGCCGTTAAAGCCAAAATTAACGGTTTATCCCCATAGGTTTGCCTTATTAATTTGGTTGCTTCCAAACCATCCATATTTGGCATTTGTATATCCATCAATATCACATCATAAACATCTTCTTTCATACAAACCATAACCTCCTGCCCATCATTAGCTACATGTGGATGGTATCCTAACTTATCAAGTACCCGTAAAATAAGCTTTTGATTTAAGGGATTATCTTCAGCAACCAATATTCTTAAAGGGTATTTAGTTGCAAAATCTGCTGATAGTATATTTTTCTTTCGTTTACCTTGACCACGCTGTTGCTTTTGTAGCACCGACTCAATAACATTATATAGTGCCTGTTGCCTAACGGGTTTAGTAAGCACGTATTCAAAAAGGCCGTCGTATTCTTTTTGGGCCTCGTCACCTATTGAACTTAGTAAAACAATAGGGATATTTGGTAGCAGTGCTTTAATGTTTTTACTCGCCTCTACACCATCCATATCCGGCATTTGCATATCAGTAATAATAATATCTATATCTTTAACATCTTGCAAAATGGCTAATGCCCTTTGGCCCGAATATGCCTCAATAACCTCCATTTTGAGCTTACTCAATTGGGTATCCAGAATAAGTAAGTTGGTTGAGTTATCATCAATTATCAATACCTTTTTATTTTCAAAAATTACCGTATCGCCAGTTGGTAACTGAACACGTGCGTTACTTTTTTTGCATTTTATATCAAATGAAAAAGTGCTACCTACGTCAATTTTACTTTTTACATTTATTGAGCCCCCTAGTAACTTTACCAAACGTTCGCTTATAACCAATCCAAGGCCGGTACCACCATATTTGCGTGTAACTAATGAATCTAACTGATTAAATGGCTTAAATAGTTTATTTATTTTATCATCGGGAATACCTATACCTGTGTCTTTAACAGTGAACAATAATTTCAACTGATTAGTATCATAGGTATTTGCTGTAACAGTTATTACAATCTCGCCTTTATGTGTAAATTTTAAAGCATTGCTTACCAAGTTGGCTAATACCTGTTTAAGCCTAAAGCTATCGGCATTAATAAATAGGGGTACATTGTTATCAATATGGCACATCAAGTCTATACCTGACTGAAAAGTTTTTGACGAGAACAGTTCAAGCACATCTTCGATACATTTACGTAACTCAAAGTCATGAGGGTCAAGTCGCATATGCCCTGATTCGATTTTCGAAAAATCCAGTACATCGTTAATTATATTCAATAATGATTCGCCACTTGTAAGAATAGCATCTGTATACTCTCGCTGCTCATTATCAAGTTTGGTTTCAGCAAGTAACGATGCCATACCTAATACACCATTCATTGGCGTACGTATCTCATGGCTCATAGTTGCCAAAAAAGTACTTTTCGCTTTATTAGCTTTATCTGCTTCTTGCCTGGCTTTTTCTTCCTGCACTTTTTGCCTGGTTAGCTCCTTATTCATAAATTCAAGTGCAGATGTTTTTGATATCAATTCATCTGACTGTTCCTGCAACTCTTCAGTTTGTACTTGTAGCTCGCTATTTGCCAATTGCAAAGCATAGGTACGCTCCTCTACTTGCTTTTGCAATTCATCTTTTTGTCTTTTTAAATAACTTACCCGTAAATAATAAACAAAGTACATCCCCGCTAAAACAAGTATTGCACTAAGTACGCGGAACCACCATGTCATCCAAAAGGGTGGTTTAATAATAATATTCAGTGATATTGGTTTTTTACTCCATACACCATCATTGTTTGCACCCCTTACCATAAATACATATTTTCCCGGATCAAGGTTCGTATAGGTTACTTTACGCTGATTACCCGTTCTCCACTCTTTATCAAAACCTTCTAATTTGTAGGAGTACTTATTTTGGGTAGGCAAGGTATAATCTAAAGCAGCAAAAGCTATTGAAAATACAGATTGATTATAATTTAAGGTTATGCTTTTAGTAGTTAATAACGTTTGCTTTAAGGGAGATGTGCTTGAATAATTGACTATTGATTTATTAAACAGTTCAAAGTCTGTAAGGACAATTGCAGGGGAATGATTGTTAAAATTAAGCTGCAGGGGGTCAATAATGGTAAATCCGTTTATACTCCCAAAGGCCAGTTCACCGCTATGCAGGCTAATGCCCGACCCAATATTAAACTCCAATGTTTTAAGTCCGTTATCTGTACAGAACGTTCTATAAGTTTTTTTGATAGGATCAAAACGAACTATACCCTGGTTAGTAGTGATCCATAAAAACCCTTTGCTTCCTTGAGTAATATAATTGATGGTATTATTTACTAACCCATTTTGTTCAGTATAAAAGGCGGTAAACTTTTTAAGCTTTACATCATAACAATTTAAACCGCCTTCCATTGTTCCAACCCAAATATTTCCTAATTTATCTTCATAAAGCGAACTGATAACATCGCTATTAAGCTTACTGTTTTTTGTATTAAGGTAAGTGAATGACTTATTGACCGGGTTAAAAATACTTATTCCGTTAGTATAATTTCCGATCCAGATATTGCCGCGCGTATCTTCAAGTAATGCTTGAATAACGTCTTCTTCTAATTTACCCTTAGCTAATGCGCTATTTAAATAAACAGCTATTTTGCCGGTAGTTGCATCAATCACATCTAATCCCGTATCTGTACCTACCCAAATATTTCCTTTCCTATCCTCTAACAGGGTGTATATATAATCGCTGCTTAATTGTTTTTTATTGACTGTATAATGCTTAAAAATACCAGTTTTAGGATCAAAGCAGTCAAGACCGCTGCTATAGGTGCCTATCCAAACCAACCCTGTTTTTTTACTAACTATAACAGCCGTTGTATAATTACTAAGCAAGCTGTTTTGGGCCTTTGAATGTAAATAAGTTTTATAAGTACCTGTGTTTCGATTATAATAATCTAATCCTGCATCTGTAGCCAGGTAAAGATTACCAGCTTTATCTTCTGCTATTCCTCTTACAATATTTTTTGCTGATGGTATTCGTGTGAGTGAGGTTTTAAAAGCCGGAAACAAGGAAAGATTGTTATCGTGCTTTAAAATACCCTGACTTGTAGTTCCTATCCATAAAATACCGGAATCTTCCAGCATGGAATAAATACCGTCATTAGGCATCTGGTTATCTTCTATAGTTTTATCATTAATAGATACTAATATTTTTTGATTTACATCAAACATTTGCAAGGTGGTATTGGTGCCAAGCCAAAATTTATTCCCTTTGGTTTTTTGTACGGTAAAAACCGGGTTTACCCCGTCTGCCGAATTAGCGTCTTCCTCAACGGGATAATAGGTAAATTTGGCACTGTTCAGATTTAAAGATTTAAGTCCTTTATCTGTACCTAACCATAACTGATGGTTGTCATCCTCGCAAATAGAATATATAATGTTACCGTTGGTTTTATATGCTAAATCAATGTAACGTTTAACTTTTCCGGTTTTCCTATCGAGCAGATTTAATCCCTTAGCTGTACCAACCCATAACCGGTTATCGTCATCTTCAAATATAGCTGAGATGTTGTTATCGCTTAAAGTGGTGATATCCCTTGGGGCACTTACAAATTGTTTAAACTTTCCGGATTTTTTATCAAAAATATTAAGGCCCCTGGCCGTGCCTACCCATAAATTAGATTGCTTATCCTTATAAAGGATGGTAACTGTATTATTAGTAAGCGAAGATGAATTAGAAGGAGACCTTTTGAAATTCCAGAAAACATCGCGAGAACGATCATATCGGCTAACACCGGCTGTACGGGTACCAACCCATAAATTCCCATTTTCGTCTTCACAAACTGATGTAATATGATTTGCAGGTAATGAACGTGGGTTATTTATATTATGCTTATATACAGTAACCTTATAACCATCATACTTATTTAACCCGTCCTGTGTACCAAACCACATAAAACCATAATGATCTTTATATATACAATTAATTGTATTTTGTGAAAGACCGCTTATACCGTTTACAGTAGTTACATTAATATTAAGCTGTGCAAATACCGGGTATTGCCAGGCAAAAGCTAATATAAAAACTATAGCAACCTTCTTGACCATTTAATTAATTAGAGTGCAGGCAAAATAACTATAATGTTAATGTTAACCAAGATAAAAAAATGTTGGTTAAAAACCGTGGGCAGAAAAAAGAATATGTTATAAAAACATATAAACCCGTTACTAATTTATAATTTTTTGATTAACACTAACTGAGTAGTTAGCACAAATAAAACCTACTATCCGATAAGACAGATATATAATTCAGTTACGATTGAACAACCAAAAACTATGAAACAAGTGAAAACATAGATAAAAGAAATGATTGCGGTTATCTTAGTAAATAAAGCTACCATCACCTTTGCGGTTCAGTTCTTTGCCATTACGTTGTGGCCTGCCACCCCATTTTTGGAATGTTGCCCGCAACCCCACCATAAAGTAGCGGCTCAAAGCGTTTGATAGAGTGTTGGTAACACCTTGCGGTGTTATAGTTTGTGTTACAAAGTTATTTTGCTTCAGGATGTCATAAACGTTAAAGGTGAGCCAGAAGTTATTTTTCTTATTCAATTGCCTTTCAACGCCTGCATTGATAACCAATGGGTTACTGTTAAGATTTCCCAAACCGGTTACAAAGTTTTTTGAGCCACTGTAGTTTAAGCGCCATTCGCCAAGATAAAACCTGCCATCTAAAGCCAATGATATGGTTTGCCTAAGCGTAGGAGTTGCACCGGCGGTAGAGGTAAAGCTACGTTGCAGATCGTAAGCAAAATAAGGATTTACCTCAATATTATCATTAGGGTTTATTTTAGGTCCAAAACGATGGTTCATGCGCCAGGTAGTGGTATGATATTTTACATTACTGCTCATAGCCACATCATATCCATAGCTAACTGAACCATTAAGTGAAAGATTATAACGTCTATCTGCCAGTTGCTTGCCAAAACTATAATTTCCGCTTACAGCGTGCGATCCATCAAGATTTACAAAAGTGGTTTCATAAATGGTGCGAAATTGAACAGGATTGGTTCCTGATATGGGTTCTGGTAGTAAAATTTGGTTACGTACTATCCTGTTCTTGTACTCCGAAGCATTGATAGATAAGCTGATGTTAAATTTAGAGTTGGCTATATAATTATTATAACTTGCACTTAAACTATTGGTGAAAGATGGTTTTAAATTAGGGTTACCTGTGGTGATATAAATTGGGTCCGACCTGTCGGTAAATGGCTGTATCTGCTGGAAATCAGGTATGGTATTAGTACCGCTGTAAGTTAAACTTGCCCTTTCGGTTGTTGACCATATATAGGTGAAGCGCAACACCGGTATTACCCTAAAGTTATTAATAGACGCCGATACGGTTTGATTGTTGTTGTTATTTACCCTGGTGCCGTTTAACGTAGTTGGCAACACCGATGCGCCTGCAGAAATATTGACCTTGGTGCCATTGTACGCATAGTTGAATTGTAGGCGTGCCTCGGTAAATTTGTAATTAAAGATGTTGCTTAAGCGGGTAAGTTCACGTAACTGGCCATTATCCAGCGTGTCCTGTTTAGCTACATTATCAATATTGGTATGGTTTATACTGCCTTTAAACTCAAATTGTGAAATTTGTGTAATGGGCTCCACAAAGGTTATTGAAGTATTTAGTATACTATTGTTGCTGGTTCGGCGGGTTTGTAAATGTGCTACCGAATCGGCCCTTAGTGGGTTGTTTTGTGTTTCATCTGCAAAAAAGCTGTAAGTAGTACGTTTAAGGCCATAGGATCTGGTATCGGCATTGGTATAGCTTACCTGTATTGAAGCATTACGCCTTGGCTTGGTAAAATAATGCTGAAACAAAGCGGTAATACCCAAATTAGTATTCCTGTTGTTTTCTTCGTTGTCACCCCTCAAGGTAAGGTGTTCAAAGCCTGTGTCAAAATTATTTATACGATCATTATAGGTGGTGCTGGTTATTTTACCGGTTGCATAGTTAAAGGTAGGTTCTATCTGTAAAAAATTCTTTTTATCAAAGTCATAGGTTAATCTCACCGATCCCCTATGGCCATCGTTTACATTTTTGTTAGTGCTTTCTTCGGTAAAATAACTGGTGTTGCGTACCCCCGGGGTTTGGCCAATTAAATATCTTTCGCCAAAGCTTTTATTAACAGAGTTATTATCGGTTACATTATAACCATAGCTTGAGGTAAGCCTTAGTTTGGTCCACTGGTCGCTGTAGCTGATGGTTGGGCTAGCGTTAAATGTAGTACCTGCCCCACCGCCGCCATTAATACCATTGGCTACACCTGTTTGAGTATTGCTAATACGGCCGGTTAAGGCTATTTGCCGGTTGGCGTTTAAACGAGTAAGGGTAACATTTGCGTTATATCGATCATCATTACCTGCCTGTACGCTTGGTGTAAAAAGCGTACCAATTGACCGGTCGGGCTTGGTGGTAACGTTAAGCATTTTTTTGGGGTCGGTATCTTTTATTCCTGTCCGGGCGGCCTGTTCGCCGTAATCATCAATTACCTGAGCCTTTTCAATAATATCAGCAGGTAGGGTTTGTATTACAGTAGCTACCTGGCCACCCAAAAAGTCCTTACCGTTTAAGCGTGCTTTTTCTACTTTTTGCCCGTTATATAAAAGCGTTCCATCACGGCCCACATCAAAGCCTTCCATTTTTTTCAGTAATTCATCCAGCGTATCACCTTCACGCACTTTATAGTCGCTGGCTTTGTATTCTGTGGTGTCGCCCCTGTAAACAATAGTAGGTTTGCCGTTTATGGTTACCTCTTTTAGCTCGGTGGCCGTGGGTGGTTTCAGTTCTATAGGGTCAAGTACTATTTGTTTGGAAAGGTCGTTGTTGAGGAAGAGTTTAGTGGTTTCGTACAATCCCTTCCCGCTCACGGTAATATAAAATCCTGCACGCCTTACCTGTTTAAATACAAATACCCCATTGTTATTGGTAGTAGTAAAAAGCGAATCTAATGGCGATTTAAGGTGCACCAAAGCACCCGGAACAGGGTCATCATTTTCATCACGCACAATACCGTTCACATCCCTAAACTCCAATGCTGGTGGCGGTTGGCTGGCTGGTTTGGCTTGTGTTGCAGGTGCTTGCGCAACTACTCTAAGCGATAATGTTAAAATAAATACGGTTAAATATAGGCTCCTCATGCGCTAATTGTGATAAGGTTTAGATTTGGTCGCCCTAATATACAACTATTTTTATAGTTATTAAAGCATTTAACATATTTTAACGTAATTATTTGCCTTGTTTGTTTATATACAGTTCAACTTTATCATAAAATTTTCTTAATTGAAAACAACTTAATGCCCAGCTCATCCAGTTTAACTCGGGAGATAAAAATCCCATGGATGATTTTAGTGGATCAGTCTCTGATTGTATAACAAGTGTTTGTATAATAGTAACTTTACTCATTGACGGGCATAGGTATTAGTTATCTAAAAGCTATTGAATTTTTTATAGACAATATGTTCCGCATTTTATATAATTCAATATCCTAAACTTTCAATATTAATTTCCGGTTACTTTCAACTCCTCAATCATATGTAATATATAAGCTGCTTTTACAAGTGTTGAAGCGTGCGCGATATAATCAGGATTTTTGATGATATCTTTATTTGTTTTTAAACCTTTTTTACGAGTTATTAATCCTATAAGTTTGTTATTTCCTACAATAAGCCCTCCATCACTTCCTGGCAACTTCCTGCCATTCATCGTAACAAATTTCGCAGAATTTGGTGCAGCAAGGGTATCTATCTGCAGTCCAAATCCTATACTTTCCTTTCCAGAAAAATGCGAAACATGACTGGATGCTACCAAAACTTTCTCGCCCTCATTGTAGGCAAAAAAATTATTGTCCAATAACTTGATATCAATTGGTCGGCAACTGCCCTTAAGCAAATAATTCAGAACTGTTTTTTTATTTTGCAATGAAACTACCGCAATGTCTTCGTCATCTGATGATAATAGATATTCCTTGGTTGTGGAATTTTTAGGTTGCGAAAAATCACATAATAACCCAATCTTGTCAACCATCGTTCTAAAAAACAATTTATTATTTATTAACTTCTGATTATTTTCGTAAATACCTGCCTGTACCACGTGTTTTGCAGTAATAACATAATATTTATCGTTATCCTTAACAAGGAAACCCGTACCGCTCAAGGTATCCATTTTTGAATTTTTAGAGTCTGTATAAAAACTCTTTAGAGGAAAAATGGCATCTCTCCATTTATTATAGGTCGTATCTCCCCGCTTTAAAACAATTTGTCCGTGAGAGTTATGTAGACATGCAAAACTTGACACCATTAGTAAAAATATTCTTGTAAACATAGTATGTGCTAATTAATCAACGTAAGTAGTTCTATAACGTGTGTTCATTACTTTTTTGCCAATTTATATTCGCCCCAAAAATCCGTGGTAGCAATCCCGTCAGTAATATCGCGCTGTGTTACAGAACCCACTACCACTTGCATTTTTGTGCCTCCACCAGGAGTAGCTACAGTGTTAAATCCATTCAAATTCTCCATTTTCATTCCGTTGCATTCAATGTGGTAAAGGAATTTATCTGTGTCTTGATATGTTAGATTTAACAATTTAAGATCAATAGCAATTTCCATTGTAAGGGCCATAGTATTATCAAATAACGCAGCTGCTTTTGCGCCTTGATCATTATAAATTGAGAGGAGACTATCTGCACCTTTTCCGTCATTAAAACGAATGAATTTTGACATGGCCATCAAATTTTTATTATTAAGCGTTATTATTGAATCTGGAAATGCCGTAGAGGCTTTGCCGGGATTTTTATAATCTATATATTTTTTTTGGTTCTTATCAAAAACCGGGAACGTAACGCCAGGTATATTTTTGTCCTTTTTATCCCCTGTTTTGCTTATGCTAAATGATAGACCTCCCGCAACAAGCTTTTTGACAGTGGTGGGGTCAATAGCACGTATAATCAAATATAAACGCGCGTTATCATTAGCTATGGTATAAAAAAGACTTGTCGCGTTATTATAAGCCTGAAAAAGGTTATTCCACTCGGTATCCTTACCGTCAATTTTTATTCCTGATGGTGCCCATAAACTAACATCTTGCTTGCCTGGTAATTTCTGTGCGAACAAATAAAAAGGGAGAATTAAAAGAAGCGACGCTAATATTTGTTTTGTGTACTGATGTATTGACCGTTTCATTGACTTTAATTTATTTAAAATTGATTTTGAAAAGCTGAGAGGTTACCTGAAATTTAAGCCTTGAAGTAAGACGATGATTGTTTCTTTAGGTATTGCAAATTGCTATCTACATTCTCAGACAAATACGTCAATTGTGCTTCTATATTTTCTAAAAAATTCATTTTATAGTTCCAGTCCCAGGTTTCTGAAATTGGCAGTTCATGTGTATAATGGTTATATTGGCTGAAGGCTCTGTTAATGGGGTTTCGCAGACAAATAATTATTTTTGCGTCAGGCATTAGCTCTTTCATGTTTCCATAGTAATGTGTCAATGGGAAATAGTTTGGCGACGCGTCTAAACAGGTGATACCTTTTGCACCAACGAAGTGGGATCTATACCAGTCTATTCCTTTTTTAAGCTTTTCACCGTCAAAAAAAAAATCAACCTCTTTAACGGGTATACCGGTTTCTGGATCTTTTGCTCCATAAATTTGTGAATGTGCTTTTAAACTCCAGTTTAACGAGCTTGTACCGCATTTTTGGGCACCAATAATTATAATTCCTGGAAGATCAGGTTTACCGTTCATATGATATAATGATTGTGTCTTTATACTTTTAACAATCAAATTTCCTTTACTAAAAAAGCACTGGGGTGAAAATTATCTATAACTGAAAAGCTACCGCTATCAGGGTAAATTGGTAAGATAACAGATGTTGTATAAAGTATTGCCGAAGTACGGTATACCTTCGTGACATTGTTGTTTTGCATAAGGCAGTCATTAACTTAGATTTAATTGATTACTCCTAAGTTAATTACCATAAATGGCATTTACAAATAATGTAAAAATTATTTATGAATAATAAATAGTTATAATAAAATATAGACTATAATTTATAAGTATAAGTTAATAATCATGTCATACAGTATCATTAAATACATTACTTACCAATGCAGAAAGTAAAAATACACAGATAATCAGTTAGTTATACAATTCCAGTTACAATATAGTGACCAAAGAAATAAAAACAATTAAAATATCGGCAAAATGACTGATAACTTAGCTATTTAATAAATAAAACTTCTGCGATTCATTAATTGTTCCTAACAGTGGGTATAATCATTTTGATTATATCTTGTTAGTACACAACTGCTCTAAATTCTGATGAAAAATGATAATTCATAAAATATTTTTTATAGCTTATTCTTTTATTGGTCCTGTTATAAAGAATTTACCTGCTGATTAAAAGACTATGAAGAGGTAAAACAAAGGACACTTTACACTGTTTGTTAACCGTGCAGGTATAAATGATGATGTTATAAAAGAGCCGGTAACTATGA
>CAZTAU010000004.1:0-123877 GCA_964611565.1 uncultured Mucilaginibacter sp.
AATTTAACCTGGAATACGAAATAAAATCATCTCCACGCATACTATATACTTTTTTGAACGAACCTAATGGCTTAACCCAATGGTTTGCCGACGATGTAAGCATACGCGATTCTATCTACACCTTTACCTGGGATGACGAACAGCAAACTGCCAAACTCATTGCCATAAAAGAAAATAAACTGGTACGTTTTAGGTGGATTGATGATGACCCGCAATACTTTTTTGAAATGGAAATTGTGCAGGACGAGTTGACCAATGATGTTGCCCTTGCTATTACCGATTTTGCTACTGACGACACCCTTGCTGAGCGTAAATCCATCTGGGATAACCAGATCAAGTACCTGGTGAGTGTTTTGGGTGCCTAAACACAACATAAATTTTCGCTAATTTTGCATAGTGAAAAAAATACATCTTCTATTACTTAAATCATTCATAAGGCCCTTTATAGTCACCTTTTTGATTGTGATGTTTGTGTTGCTGATGCTATTTCTGTGGAAATACATTGACGACCTGATAGGCAAGGGGCTTGAGTGGTATGTGATACTGGAGTTGATGATGTATGCTTCGGCTACCAATGTAGCTATGGCGCTTCCCTTATCGGTACTGTTATCTTCTATCATGACCTATGGCAGCCTGGGCGAAAACTACGAACTTGTAGCTATTAAATCGGCAGGTATTTCTTTACAGCGCGCGCTTTACCCAATGTTTATTTTGGTAGGTTTTATAAGTATTATAGCCTTCCTTTTTTCTGATTATATGCTGCCTATAGCCAACCGCAAGTATTACTCATTGCTGTGGGATGCCCGTGAACAAAAATCAGCTAATTTTTTACCAGAAGGAATATTTAGTAACAGCTTTCCGGGTTATACCATAAGGGTGCGGCATAAAGACGAAGATGGCCAAACACTGCATGATGTGATCATTTATCAACGGAGCTTTGAAAATAACACCAACTCGGTAACGTTTGCAAAAAAAGGCAAAATGCATCTTACGCCTAATAATAAATACCTGGTTTTAAATTTGGAGAATGGTGTACGTTATGAAGAAGCCCCGGCAGGCGGAAAGCAAGTGGTGGTGAACCCGAGGCAAACCTTTACCCGCTACCGTTTCGCAAGTACGCAGCAAAGGCTAGATATGTCAAGCTTTCAGATGAAACGTACTGATGAGAGCATGTTTAGCAGGGCTTACCAAATGATGAGTTTAAAGCAGTTGAGAGGTCAAATGGATACTACACAAAATGTGATCGACTCCACCGCTAAAGAAAATTATAAGTTAATTACACCTTTTATCAAGTATTTTAATATACCGCATAAGTCAGATTCTGTTAAGAAACCCGTTGCTGCTAAAGCTACTGTAATGACCGGGGTACCACGGGATGTGCAATCAAGAAGTTTAGCAAACGCATTAAGCGAGGTTAGGTATATAACCGACGCGTTAAAAGGTCGCCAAAGTATATATAAAGATTATACAACCAATCTGCATGCTGCGGAAGTAGAATATCAAAAAAAGTTTACCCTATCTGCAGCTTGTTTGGCTTTGTTTTTAATTGGGGCACCTTTAGGCGCAATTATACGTAAAGGCGGGCTAGGGTTACCGGTGGTTATATCCGTAGTTTTTTTCCTCATTTATCATATCATATCAACTATAGGCGAAAAATATGTAAAAGCGGGCGATGCTGAGCCAATAGTGATGTGGGCAGCTATATTTATTTTAGCACCTATGGGGCTTTTTCTATCCTACAAAGCAGCTAATGATTCGGTAATTTTTGATGCTGATGCTTATAAACGTTTTTTTGTAAAGTTATTTAAGCGTAAGAAAGAGATTAGTTAATAGAGATAGTTATTAGTACCTTTTAAAATATATAAACTAATCACTAATTAACCAATCACCAATCACTCAAAAACTTACATATTGCCGACCAATATCCCTATATTATAGCTTAAATTTACATCATAATACTTAAGCTAATGCTTAACCACAGTTAATATACTATGCTAAATACCATACCCGAAGCCATTGAAGCTATAAAAGCCGGTAAAATCATTATAGTGGTTGATGATGAAGACAGAGAAAACGAGGGCGATTTTTTAACTGCAGCACGTAATGCTACCCCCGAGGCTATAAATTTTATGGTGCGTCATGGTCGTGGGTTGGTGTGCGCCCCAATTACCAAATCAAGAGCTGAGGAATTGGAACTTGAGTTAATGGTTAGCCATAACACGACATCGTACGAAACCAATTTTACGGTATCAATAGATTTACTGGGTCATGGTTGTACTACCGGAATTTCGGCAACTGACCGTTCAAAGACTGTGCTTTCGTTAATCGATCCGGCAACAACTCCGGAAGATCTGGGCAGGCCGGGACATATTTTTCCGCTGATTGCAAAAAACGGGGGGGTATTACGTCGTGCCGGACATACCGAGGCAGCTATTGATTTTTCAGTTTTAGCCGGGTTTGAACCCGCAGGTGTGATATGCGAGATCATGAACGAGGATGGCGAAATGGCCAGGTTACCTGACCTTTTTGAAATAGCCAAGGAGCATGACCTGGTAATAGTATCCATAA
Source organism: uncultured Mucilaginibacter sp. (assembly GCA_964611565.1). Taxonomy (GTDB): domain Bacteria; phylum Bacteroidota; class Bacteroidia; order Sphingobacteriales; family Sphingobacteriaceae; genus Mucilaginibacter. Next base: position 2,569 of record CAZTAU010000004.1, read on the forward strand.
AAGACCTGATAGCCTACCGCCTGGATGCCGAAACTTTGGTTAAGAAAGAAGTATCAGTAAAACTACCTACCGAATGGGGAGATTTTGAAATGATAGCCTACACACAGGTAAATACCGGCGAAAACCATTTGGCCTTGGTAAAAGGCACCTGGGAGCCTGACGAACCTGTATTGGTACGTGTGCATAGCTCATGTGTTACGGGTGATATATTTGGATCATGCCGCTGCGATTGCGGCCCACAACTACATGCAGCAATGGAGATGATACAAAAAGAGGGTAAAGGGGTAATTGTTTACATGAACCAGGAGGGCCGTGGTATTGGACTGATAAATAAATTGAAAGCCTATAATTTACAGGAAAATGGTTTTGATACTGTTGATGCCAATTTGCAATTGGGCTTTAAAATGGATCAGCGCGATTACGGTATTGGCGCGCAAATATTACGTAGTTTGGGCGTATCAAAAATGCGCTTAATGAGCAATAATCCTAAAAAACGTGCAGGGCTAATTGGTTACGGGTTAGAGGTGGTAGATAACGTGCCTATTGAAATCGCCCCCAATCAACATAATGAGGTTTATTTAAAAACCAAGCGCGATAAAATGGATCATTCCATTCTGAAAGATCATTGATCAGGATCGTCTAAATAGTTAGTAGTTCCTCTGCGTCTTAAACTGTCCAGTAATGCCGGGTTGTTCGCGGCACTATCAGCAAGTGCCCGTTGTCGACGGCGGCGGCGGTTGCCAAAAATGTTTCTGAAAAACTCACCTATGGTATCAAAATCACGTTGATACACCAAACCAACACCGTTTACATACTGTGTCGTAAATCCATCGCTGCCTATATAAGTATTTAAAGTAGTGTTATTTAAAGCCTTGTATGCATAACGTGCACGCAAATCACCATCGGGCCTTATGAGGTATGAGGCCTCAAAATCCTTGGTTAAATTATTAAAGCCCGAGTTGAGCAGATTATTATTAAAATTATATATATCGCCGTTTCCCGAATTGGTAAATAAACTACCACTAATCCTTAATCTTTCATTAAAAAACCTTAGAGATGCACTTGCATCATTATAGGAGCGAAAATTCAGATCAAAGTTTTTAATATTTGATTGCGATATCAGGCTGTTTAATTTGTTAAATGCAAACTCGCTTACCGCGCTGGCTGCCGTTTGAAATGCTTCGTTGGTTAAACTGTTACCTGTACCCGGTGCAAAATTACGGCGCACAATAATACTTAGCGCTTGTTGGTTACGGTTATTAATATCACTTAAATAGGTGGCTAAATCATCCTTAATATTAGGCTCTGTTGGGAAGTTAAAGTTAAAATCAATATCAGGCTTTATCAATGATTTTGTCAGTATCATTTCGGCTTGCACCAACACCTGTTTTTTTCCTTGCGGCGATTGCGAACCTGCGGCAAGATAAAGATTGGATATATCTGTACGCACTTCATAAATGGCCTTTAGGTTAATTTCAGCATTAGCGGGGTTACCTGTCCAGCGTATGTTACCGCCCTGGCTAACGGTAAAGTTTTTGCTAATAACGTTATTGGAAGTAAACTCAAATTTACCCGATGTAATATTATAATCACCAACCATCTCAAAATCGCCCAGGCTGTTTATTTTCATTTTTAAACCATCGGTTGTACCGTTACCTTCTAATTTACCGAGGTCGGTAGTTATCTTCACTAGAGTTGCTTCGTCGGCAGAAAGGTCAAAATTAAGGGTAACACCGCCAAAAGATTTTTCTTTGGCAACCACATTTGCAGTATCGCTATGGCTCACAAACTTTATAAAATCATAATCGCTCACGGTTGAAGATGTATTTAACGGAATATTAAATACTGTCCCGGCGGCTGTAGTAGCCTCAATATCGATATTCATATTATCAATTGGCCCATCAAATCTAAATGTACTACCACCACTGGCATAGGCGGTACCAAAATAAGCATGATTATCTTTAAACGTTGTGTTAAGAGCCATTAGCTTTTGACCTCTTGGTACATCTAATGTAACATTAAGAACAGGGTTTGACAGGTTATTCAAATCGATACTTCCCTTAATTATTCCTTCACCACCCTCTTTGTCTTTTAAAGACATATCATCTATTGTTACAACACTATTATTTACACTTAATCTATCATTTATTGTATACGCTGTTTTTAAATAATCTACAGTTAAGCCCGTGTTATTCAAGGTGAGGTCACCATTAAATAACATATTTTTAAGTGTTCCTGATAGCTTTAAATTGGCAGACACTGTACCCTTCATATCAGACACCAAACCCTTGGTAAAAGGCGAAATAATTATCGCTTCGGCTTGGTTCATTTTAAAATCAAAATCAAGCTTATCGCCGCCCTCTTTTCCTAATAAATAGACCCCTGTGATATCAAGTGTTTCTAATCCGCGGTTTAAAATATTCATTTTACCATTAACTTGCTTACGTGCATTATCAAGGGAGGAACCAATTTTAACATTACCCACCAAAGTTTCATTCATTTTTAACGAATCTATAGTCAGCTTGGCATCAATACCCGGCGATTTGGTTACACCGGTTAATAATACATCACCATTAAGTGTTCCTTTTAACATTACGCCCGATGTTTTAGTAAGCTGGTTAATGGTAGCCATACTAAATTTATCAAAGGTAACCTTTAACTCATCTTCAGGGTTTTTTGATACAAAGCCATCTATTTTTACCATTTGTTCCCCGTTGGATAGTTCAAAGCCCGATACCTCGGTTTTCCCATCCAAAAATTTTATATCTACTTTTTCCTGTATTTTCCAGCTTTGGTTTTCCAGTATCACGTCTGATGGCAGCAAACTTAACCTTGCAGTGGTATCCCGTCCAAATTGTACCAAACCATAAAGGTCCAACTGGTTGGTTGCATCCTTATCGGCTAGTTTAATGTTAAAATTAAGACTATCGCGTTTCAAGAAATTAGTGACGTTAATATTTTTAACATATAGGTCCTTACTCAAATCAATGCGGCTTAATGATACGTTTAGTCCTAAATAATCATCGGTTGTATTTTCATCAATAATAAGGTCGTTAAATACGATGCCGTCATATTTAATGGTTTTAATATAACCGTTAAGTGTGGCAGTCTTGTCGTTCGAATTAAACTTGCCTATAAAAGTTCCCTGGTCAGGTACTTGTAGTTCGGGCATAAAAACAGCCAGTAAAGGGTCAAGGTTTTTAAGTTTTAGGTTAAAATCAAAATGTTGCGGTTTGTGTTCGGCAATATTTGTTTTTAACGATGGGATATATTTTTTAACGATGGTTTTAAAATAGTCGGGCAAGGTAGCCAGGTCATAGCTGCCCTTAATACTTCCATCCAGCACATCAGACACTATTGCAATAGTCCTGTTATCACCCTTGCCTTTTGCCGTTAGGTACAATGAATCAACCTTATAATTACTACTTGGGCTAACCACCCGTACCGGCGACAGCAACAACTCGCCCTCAAAGTTTTGTAACGTGCTTCCCGATCCATTTGCCCTAATCTGCGCGCTAATGGTAATGGTATCTTTAAGTAGTTTAATGGTATTTAATTTGGCATTATCCACATTAGCTGTAAACGCATACACAGGTAATTCAGGCTTTAGGTCAATGCTGCCATCTAAATCAAGCTTAATATTTTTATCATTAACCTTTATTTTGGCTATTGCCTTTTTATTGGCAAATGTGCCGTTTAAAGTAACATTCCTGTAATTATAATTTTTAAAATCAATATTTTTAATGGATGCCGTCACCCGCGTATCCAGGTTGTTCAGGTCATCGCCGCTGCCTTTTACATTGGCATTTACAGTGATGCGACCAATATCTTTACTGTCAATTAAACTGCCCAGGTCAAAAGCATAAGTATTTATTTTACCGCTATAGCTAGGGTGCCCTGCTTTATTTATTTTAAGGTTAATATCGGGGTCAAAGCGGCCCAGTTTGGTTTTGAACACGCCATAAGCCACAAAATCATTCTGCACCCCGGTAAACCTGCCAGTGAAGTTGATATTGCCAAATTTGCCCACTACATCGGGCGCTTTAGCCTTAGGGTCGCCGGTAAAACCGGCCATCAGGTTATCAATATCTTTTTTATTGGTAGCTACCTGGTCAAATTTCAACTCCATGAATGTGTTTTCCCAATCAGGCAACCCACGTATATTAAAATCACCTTTTACGTAGGTAGATTTTCCTGCTTTAATCGTCAGGGCTTTTGTGCGGATATTATTGATCAAACCTCTTACCTGCCCATCAATACCCAAATCAAACTTTATCTTCTCTAATGAGCCGCCACTGAAGTAAGCAATATCTTTTGATGATAAACGCGAATCTTTAAAATTGGCCTCCATCCGCACTTTGCTTTCCAGTTGGGCAAAGTCATCCATGCTTTTAAAGCTCATCCTGAAATAGTCCTTCAAGAGAGTTTGAGGCGTTTGAATAAGCATATTCTTAGCTACTATCTGGTTAGTATCAATAGTAGTAATTGCCGTTAAGTTTTTAAGATGAAATCCGCTTTTTTCGCGTAGCGTTAGCTGCTGTATATCGCCTTTAAAAATGTGATTTTTAATGTCGACGTTATTTACATTAACGCTTAAATTATAAACATCAAAATCATCAAAATCAATACCCTTGGCAGGTTTTTCATTTAACTGATTTTTATACCTGAAGCGAAGGTTTTTAACACCAATTGTATTCAGGTTAACTATCCAGGGTTTGCCTGCTTTTTTAACCGTATCCTTAGAGGCAAAGTGGTCCAAAATAAATTGCAGGTTGGTTTGGCGGTTTTTTAATTTTTTCAAATAAAAGGATCCATTATCCAACTGTATACGATCGATGTTAATGGTCTTATTTTTAATACTTGAAAAAACCGAGAACCCGTTGATATTAACCGAAAGTTTTGGAGTGTTTATCAGCGTATCTTTTTGCTGATCCAACACAAAAAAACCTTCTAAAACAACCGACGAAAATGGTTTTATATAAAGGCTTTTAATAGAAACTGTAGTTCCCCATTCTTTTGCAAAGTGTTTAGCTACCTTTTTTGCCGCCCATGTTTGTACCGGCTTGTATTGGAAAACCAACAACAAGATGCTTACCATCAGCAACAACAGCAATACAATACTTAAACTTATTTTGAGTAGTTTTTTAATAACTTTGTGTTTTGTAATTCAAAATTCAAAAGTAAAAATTCAAAAACGTGAATGTTACCTTATAAAGTACTTTCACGCTTAATTGTTTATCACTTTTTAATTTTGACTGTTAACTTTTGATTTTCAACTCGTGCCTATAATTTTAGCTATAGAATCTTCCTGCGATGACACCTCGGCTGCCGTATGTGTTGATGGTGTGGTGTTAAGCAACGTTATTGCCAACCAAAAAATACACGAGGCTTATGGCGGTGTTGTCCCTGAGCTTGCCTCAAGGGTTCATCAGCAAAACATAGTTCCGGCTGTACAACAGGCATTAATTAACGCAAAAGTAAGCAAAAATGATGTGGATGCGGTAGCTTTTACACGCGGCCCTGGTCTTTTAGGCTCACTATTGGTTGGCGTATCATTCGCCAAGTCATTTGCATTAGCAAAAAGCCTGCCTATTATTGAGGTTAATCACATGCAGGCGCATATTTTGGCGCATTTTATTGAAGACCCCAAACCTACATTCCCGTTTTTATGTTTGACAGTATCAGGGGGGCATACGCAGATAGTTTTGGTAAAGGACTATTTTGATATGGAAGTGATAGGCCAAACGCTGGATGATGCCGCGGGCGAGGCCATGGACAAAACCAGCAAAATCCTGGGATTGCCTTATCCCGGCGGACCGTTAATTGATAAACATGCCCGTAATGGCAACCCCGAGGCCTATAAATTCCCCGAGCCGCAAATACCCGGGTTAGATTTTAGCTTTAGTGGGTTAAAAACATCCATATTATATTTTATACGCGATAACGTTGCCGTAAACCCTACTTTTATTGAAGATAATATTGCGGATATTTGCGCATCAGTTGAGCAGCGTATAGTTACCATTTTGCTGAATAAATTGAGTAAAGCAGCTAAGGAATATAGCATTAAGGATGTAGCTTTGGCAGGTGGAGTGTCGGCAAATACCGGCTTGCGCCAAGGCCTGCAAAAAATGGGCGAAAAAAACGGATGGAACTGTTTTATACCCCAAATGCAATACTGTACAGATAACGCGGCCATGATAGCCATAGCCGCACATTATAAATTTTTAAAAGGCGATTTTGCCGACCAAAGCATAGCACCATTGGCAAGGATGCCGTTTTAATATTAAGTATTATGAATATTCCGTCACTTATATTTTGGGCCGTTTTTGTATTACCGCTGGTAGCACTTTTAATTTGGGTAATGCGCCAGGACAAGCGCAAAGGTAAAATGGGTTTAATTGTATTGGCTATTATGGTAATAGGTGGTATAATTTATATGTACCTGAAAACAGGCGGGAAGTAATTGCTTTGCCTTAAAAGTTTTTTGTATTTTTGTACCATATCAAAGCAACGCCCTATGTAATTAATTTCTTTCAATAAACATAACCACAGCTTCCAACCGGTTGCTGTAATTATTCACTTTAATGGAAAGAAATTATGCTAATGCTACAAGGGGTTACTTATACCCACCCTAACAAGGATCTGTTATTTTCTGATATAGATCTCATCATCAACAAACAAAGTAAAATTGCACTGATAGGTAATAACGGTTCAGGCAAATCAACACTTTTAAAAATTTTAGCGGGAAAGCTACATCCGGAATCAGGGGTAGTAAAAGCCGATACAGCACCTTATTATGTGCCACAGCTTTTTGGCCAGTTTAATAATCAAACCGTTGCTGAAGCAATTGGGGTTGAAGAAAAACTGAGTGCCCTGAATAGTATTTTAGAGGGAGATGTCACGGACGAAAATTTACCTATACTTAATGATGACTGGGCTATTGAGGAACGTTGCCGGGAGGCATTTTCGTATTGGGGCCTAAACGGGATAGGCCTATCGAAAAAGATGGAAACCCTTAGCGGCGGGCAAACAACCAAAGTTTTTTTAGCAGGGATAACCATACACCAGCCCGAAACGATTTTGCTGGATGAACCCAGTAACCATTTAGATGCAGAAAGTCGGGAATTATTATATGATTATATAAAGCATAGCAGCAATACATTAGTTGTAGTCAGCCATGACCGGAAATTATTGAATCTGCTTGATACGGTTTATGAACTGAGCAAAAGAGGCATATCTATTTATGGTGGCAATTACGATTTTTATGCAGAACAGAAAGCCGTGGAACATGCTGCTTTAAGCAATAATTTGCAAAGCAAAGAAAAAACCCTGCGCAAAGCCAAGGAAGTGGAGCGTGAAACATTAGAGCGGCAGCAGAAGCAGGATGCCCGTGGAAAGAAGAAACAAGAAAAGGCCGGGCTGCCTACCATATCCATGAAAACCTTTAAAAACAATGCCGAGAAAAGTACATCGCGGGTAAAAGGTGTCCACGCAGAAAAGATAAGTGCCATATCGCAGGAGTTGCACCAATTGCGAAAGGACTTGCCCGATGCCGATAAAATGAAAATGGATTTTAATAATTCGCCATTACATATGGGGAAAGTATTGATAACAGCAAAGGACATTAACTTTAGATATACCGACGCGTTGTTATGGAAGAATACTTTGAATTTTCAAATCACCAGCGGTGAGCGTTTGGCAATTAAAGGCCCAAATGGTTCGGGTAAAACAACGTTAATAAATATTATTCTAGGCAATTTACAACCCCAATACGGAATTATGACCCGGGCTAACATTAAAGCCATTTATATTGACCAAGATTACTCCTTAATAAATAATAGGCTCAGTGTATTTGAACAGGCAGAGCAAATTAATTCCGGACATTTACAGGAGCATGAGATAAAGATACGCTTAAACAGGTTTTTGTTTACTCCTAATTTTTGGGACAAGCCTTGCCATGCGCTTAGTGGTGGCGAAAAAATGCGTTTAATGCTTTGCTGCTTAACCATTAGCAATAAAGCACCTGATATGATGATATTGGATGAGCCTACCAATAACCTTGATATTCAAAATATAGATATATTAACTGCCGCCGTTAATGAGTATAGGGGAACATTAATAGTCATATCGCACGATGAATATTTTTTACAACAGATAAATGTAGAAGACGAGATTATGATTAACTTACTGTAAAAAACGACAAAGAAATTTTACAGAATTGCAACATACCTTAACGTAAACAGAAGAAAAAATGATTTCAGTAATTGTAACTTACACAGTAAACCCTGAGTTTGTTGAGCAAAATAAGCAGCATATCCAACAATTTTTAAAAGATTTTAAAGCGTTGGACACGTCTGGATTTGAATATAATGTTTATACCAAAGAGGATAATTTAACTTTTGTACATCATTCAATTTATAGAGACGAGAAAATTCAAACTGAAGTTTTAAATTTGCCTTCTTTTAAGGAGTTTCAACGCTTAAGAGACGAAAGTGGTCTGAACGGTAGTCATAATGTTGAAGTTTTAAATTTGGTAGGTTCTACAAACGAAGGTTTGTTTGCTAAATAATTATCTTTGTATCATCCGGGATAAAAACCCGGCAATGTTATGATCAAAGAAATTGAGATAGTTTGCCCGCCGGGGCAGCAGGAAGATGAAGGTGCTTTAAAAAAAATAGCCGCCAATTCCTTAAATATCAACCCGCAAAAAATAAACGGGTTACAAATACTTAAACGCTCAATAGATGCGCGTGGCCGCAGGGTAGTTTACCGTATGCAGGTTAAGGTTTTTGTAGATGAAATTTATCAGCCTGAAAACTATGCAAAGCAATATCCTAATGTGCAAGACGGTAAACCGGTTATTATTGTAGGTGCCGGACCTGCCGGGTTATTTGCCGCTTTGCAATGTATTGAGCAGGGTCAAAAGCCTATCGTATTAGAGCGTGGTAAGGCAGTAAAGGACCGTCGTCGTGATTTGGCTAATATTAATAAGCAAGGCTTGGTAAACCCTGAATCAAACTATTGCTTCGGCGAAGGTGGGGCAGGTACTTACTCGGATGGCAAACTCTACACCCGCTCAACCAAGCGTGGCGATGTGAACCAGGTACTAAAAACCTTTGTTGCCCATGGCGCTACCGAAGATATATTAGTAGATGCCCGCCCACATATAGGTACCAATAAACTCCCGCAGATCATTACAGCTATGCGTGAGACCATACTGGCCGCAGGTGGCGAGGTGCAGTTTGATGCCAAAGTAACAGAGCTGATTATTGAAAATGACGCCATAAAAGGTGTACAGTTAGCAACCGGCGAGAAGCTGTATGCAAATGCTGTAATATTAGCAACCGGCCATTCGGCGCGGGATGTTTTTGAAATGCTGCATCGCCAAAATATTTTAATGGAAGCCAAGCCATTTGCTCTGGGTGTGCGTATTGAGCATCCGCAGGAAATAATTGACCGCGCCCAATACCATTGCGAGTATCGGGGTGAGGACCTGCCGCCATCATATTATAATTTAGTTGAACAGGTAGATGGACGGGGTGTATTCTCGTTCTGTATGTGTCCGGGGGGTATCATAGCACCCTGCGCTACCGAGCCTGAGGAAATTGTAGTTAACGGTTGGAGCCCATCTAAACGTAATAATCCTTATGCCAACTCGGGTACGGTGGTACAGGTAAACCTGGATGATGTGGAAGGGGATAATAATGACCCTTTTAAAATGCTCAACTTTCAGCACCATATTGAGCAGTTAGCCTTTAAAGCAGGCGGTGGTAATTTGGTAGCTCCTGCTCAGCGAATGATAGATTTTGTAGAGGGGCGCCTTTCCAAAGACCTACCTAAAAATTCATACCTGCCCGGCGTTAAAAGTGTACAGCTAAGTGAAGTATTACCCGGTTGGATAGCCGAGCGACTAAGAAAAGCATTACCAGCCTTCGGCAAAAAAATGAAGGGGTATTACACTAATGAAGCTATTTTGGTGGGGGTAGAGTCGCGCACATCATCACCTATAAAAATACCACGAGATAGGGAAACTTTTATGCATCCGCAACTCAAAGGATTATTTCCATGTGGGGAAGGAGCAGGTTATGCAGGTGGCATAATTTCTGCTGCTATTGATGGAATTAATTGTGCTATTGCAACAAAAGATATTTAGTATGAGTACAGCTGAACAACTGGAACAGGAACTGCAAAAAGTATTATCAGGCGAGCCGTGGTATGGCCTGCCGATATACAGCATTTTAGATGAAGTTACTTTTGAAAGCGCTTATGAAAAGCCTGCTCAATCCGCGCATAATATTGCCGAGATAATTTTACACATGTTAAGCTGGACCGAAGAAGTAATGGACCGACTTAACGAAAAACCCGCCGGCTATCCGGTAAGCGGCAACTGGCCCGACCCCGGAGCACCTAATGAAGATAAATGGAAGCTTTGGATAGATGACCTGAAATTGGTTAACGTAAACCTGGTGCAAACCATCCGTAATTTCCCAGATGAAAAATGGGATGAACTAATAATTGATGAGCGCGGCGACGAACCGGTTACCACTTATAAAGAAATGATCTATGGTTTTATACAGCACCAAATATATCATGCCGGGCAAATAGCATTATTGAATAGGATTATAATCGGTTAATCAGCCAACTCCAAACATTTATAACCTGCATTTTGTAATAACCCTTCAATAAAGCGCGGCGACAGATCGTTTGCGACTACTCTTAATATCTTATCGCAGTCTTCCAGGTCAAAGTTCCATTCTTTGATCGATCGTACGGCTTTCAGTATCGGTTTAATTTCGCTAACCTGCTCTGGCGCGGTAATGCTGGTGGTAAATACAAGTACATTCATAGATAATGATAATTAATAAACTATGTCATCTCGAAACGTAGTGAGAGATCTATACACTAGCAGGTCGCCTACATATGTATAGATTTTTTCGCTACGCTCAAGAGAGGAGTTCTCCTCATTCTTCGTCAAAAAGACAATAAGATTGTTGGTAGTTTGCAGGGTCAATTATTCAGTTGGTTTTGCCGGGTCCTCGGCTGCATCATTCCAGTTTTTATCAAAGCGATGTCGGCCCCATGGCCCGCAGGCGCGGTCGCGCATTTTTTGCTTGAATGCTTCCTTTTGCTCAGGGGTCATGTGCTTGAATTTTTCTTCCATCCGGTGGCGCATCCAGCCGGGCCCACCACCGCATCCTCGCCCCCCTCTACCAAATCCAAACAGTATTTTACATAAAAGGAATATACCCAGGGCCTGCCAAAACGTAATGGTATTTACAAATAGGATATCAGGCAATAAGGCGTTCCAAAGCAACATTACGGCAAAGCCGGCTAAGGTTAGGCACGCTGCTATCCCCAGTGGAATAAAAATAAAACGGCCTTTAAAAAAGAATTTTTTCATGTTTTTTAATTTTTAATATTTTGTGATCTCTTCATACAATTGTTGTAACCTGTCTCGCAAATGCAATACGGCATACCGCTTGCGCGATACCAACGTATTAATATTTACACCGGTAAGTTCTGCTATTTCGGCAAAGGTCATATCGTCCAGTTCCTGCCAAACAAAAACTTGTTTTTGCTCTTCGGGCAGTTCATCCAACGCCAGGAATAGCTGTTCCCAAAACAGGTTGCGCACATACTCGGTTTCGGGCGTAGTGTCCTCGGTCATCAGCAACTCTTTAAAGTCAAATGCATCTTCCTCGTTATCACCATCGCCGCCTAACATATCATCCAATAAGGTTTCTGATTTTTTTTTATGCTTATCAATGATCTTGTTTTTGGCTACCTTATACAACCACGCACCGGTTTGCTCAATAGGCTCGGCATTGACAAGCGAACTAAACTGGTACCACACATCCTGCAGTATGTCTTCGGCATCAGCATCGTTTTTTACACGCTTGCGTATAAAGCCCAGCAGGTTTTTGCCGTATAGCTTTATAGCTTGCAGTATGTTGCTGTTCTTTTCGTCCGATGCCATTAATGTGGTAACCAAGTTGTGTTGTTTAAAGGTATAGACGATTGTGGTTTGAAAACATTTTAAATTATTTTAATATTTTTTGTGACGGATGCCTGACTGACACCGGGGCACTCATTATTAGCTTGGCTTAATATTTGAATATTAGTTGGTATGGCAGATAAAAAAACATTGATATTAGGTGCTACCCCAAACGCAGGGCGATATGCCTATGCAGCCGCTAACCGATTAACACAAAGTGGTTATTCCATAGTAAACGTTGGTTTAAAAAGCGGCGAGGTGGCGGGCATACCTATTGAAAAGCCGGAAGAGATACACAGCGATATTGACACCATCACCTTATATGTGGGCCCGCAAAATCAACCGCCTTTGTATGACTATATTTTAGCCACTCATCCAAAGCGTATTATATTTAACCCCGGTACCGAAAATGCCGAACTGCGTCGTATGGCAAATGAAAGAGGTATTGAAACCGAATATGCCTGTACGCTGGTAATGTTGTCTATTGGGGAGTATTAATGAGTATGACAATCTGCTTATAATGCCAACAGTAATATTACACACTATTAACACTTTTACCATAAATTGCTACTAAACTTGTATTACAAAACTATAGGGGCAATTGCCTCTGCTCACAGCAAGTTATATAAATGAAAATAGGAATAGTTTGTTATCCAACCTTTGGCGGAAGCGGGGTTGTTGCCACCGAGTTAGGTAAAGCCCTTGCAGACAATGGTCACCAGGTGCATTTTATCACCTACAACCAGCCTGCCCGTTTAGACTTTTTTTCCGAGAATCTTTTTTACCACGAAGTATCTGTATCTAAATACCCATTGTTTGATTACCCGCCTTATGAGTTGGCATTGGCCAGTCGTTTGGTTGATGTGGTGAGGTTTGAAAAATTGGATATACTCCACGTGCACTATGCTATTCCGCATGCTTCGGCGGCGTTTATGGCTAAGCAGATATTATTAACCTACGGTATTTATATCCCGGTTGTGACTACGCTGCATGGTACCGATATTACCTTAGTAGGCAAGGATAGAACCTACAAGCCGGTAGTAACGTTTTCTATCAATAAATCAGATGGTGTAACCGCTGTATCTGAAAATTTGAAACAGGAAACCTACGAGTTTTTTGAGGTAGAGAACGATATCAGGGTGATACCAAATTTTATTGACCTGAGCCGTTTTAGTCTTAAAGCTAAAGATCACTTTAAAAAAGCTATAGCTCCTAACAACGAAAAGATATTAATTCATACATCCAACTTCCGTAAAGTAAAACGTACAGAAGATGTAGTAAAAATATTTGCCAAAGTGCGCGAAAAAATACCATCCAAACTATTAATGGTAGGCGATGGTGGCGAGCGTTCAGACTGCGAGCAGCTTTGTCGCGATTTGAATGTGACTGATGATGTACGCTTTTTAGGAAAGCAGGATGCTATTGAAGAAATACTTTCTGTATCTGATCTTTTCCTGATGCCATCACAATCAGAAAGCTTTGGTTTGGCAGCTTTGGAGGCTATGGCCTGTAAAGTGCCTGTCATAAGTACAAATGCGGGCGGTTTGCCGGAATTGAATGTAGAGGGTGTAACCGGGTTTTTAAAAGATATTGGCGATATACAAGGCATGGCCGATAAAGCCATTTATATTTTGGAGGACGAAAAACGCCTGGCAACTTTTAAGGAAAATGCGCTTGCCCGTGCTAAAGAGTTCGACCTGACCAAGATATTACCCCAATATGAAAACTATTATATTGAGGTAATTGAAAAAAATAAAGCCAACGTATTATAAGTCAATATTCTTGGCATTGTTTATGTAATATTATTTTATATAAATAATATCTACAGTCATGAAAAGATTATTCCAATTCCTAATTCCAGTTTTAGCTTTTGCTTTACTAGTTACACAATGCTCGGTGCCAGCGGCTTTAACAGGCGCATCCAGGGCACGTTTTGTGGGCACATGGACATTAAACACCGTTACTTATCAAGGCTTAGTTGCAGGCTCGGTATCAACCGTGTTTGACCAGGCCGCGCCAAGCGCGTTTGTTGGCAGTACCTGGCAATTAACCAATAGCGGCAATGGTGTGTACACTTTAAACAACGGTACGTCGCAAACTATCTTTTGGTCGTTAGTTAATGATCCTGCGGCCGGTACCATGTTCCAGTTTAAAAAAATATACCAGGGCGATGCACCTAAAAATGTACCCGATGGTTACCGTTTAGTTATTAATGATAACGACGGACAATCAATGACCTTGAAATCGCCGGTAACTATGAATAATACTACAGGATATGTAGTTTATAGTTTTACCAAGAACAAGTAGTTAAGCGAAGGTAAAAGGATAAAGGTTAAAGGTCTGGACATTAGTTCAGGCCTTTTTTATGCTTTATATTTAACTGAAAGTGTCAAATTGGGGTTAACACAACTTAACACATTTTTGGCTAAATTATTTATAAATAATTGATAATCAAATATTTAATATAAATAGACGTAAAAAAGTGTAAACCATGATTTTTACTTTTTGATTAAGTAAAGCTACTCTACCGGCACCAACTTCAAACACGCCGGCGAATCAATATTAATTGCGTTTCGGGTTGGGGATATCCTTCCGGTTTTCGGATCGAGAGCGAAAACGTTAACTGTATTACTATTTTGATTACCTGCTATTAAAAATTTTCCGGTTGGGTCAATAATAAAATTGCGGGGAGTTTTTCCCATTGTACGGAATCGTTCAATAAGCCTTAATTGCCCCGACACAGGGCTTATTTCGTAAGTCACAATTTCATCACCTTCACCACGGTTAGAGGCATATAAAAACTTGCCGTTAGGTGATACATGAATATCGGCCGCGCCAACTTTGCCTTTAAAATTTTCATCAGTCATGGGCACGGTTTGTACTTCTGTAAGCTTAGCGCCATCAACACTGTACACCGTAACGGTTGCGGTCAATTCGTTCACTACATATAAAAACTGTCCATCAGGCGAAAAATCCATATGTCGAGGTCCGCTACCTGGTTTGGCATTTGCAAACGCGGGGTTCTCTGGTGTTAGCGCCGGTACTTTCGAATCACGGTAACGGTATATATTTATTTTATCCGTTCCCAGGTCGGCAACAAATAAATGTTTTTCGTCAGGCGATAAGGTAGCCGAATGTACATGTGGTGTAGCTTGTCTTGCGCCATTTATGCTCTTGCCCTCACTCTGTATAGTTTGTGTAGGTGTACCTAATGAGCCATCTTTATTGATAGGAACTACAGCCAGGCTACCTGATCCGTAATTAGATACAAACACATTTTTTTGATCTTTATCAATACTAATATGCGCCGGGCTGCCGCCGGTTTGCTGGCTATTAATCAATTCCAGTTTTCCGGTACCCGCGTCAAATTTAAACGCGCTTACCGAGCCGTTTGGACTATTTTCATTTACCGCATAAACAAATTTATTATTGGCACTAACGGTTAAGTAGGACGGGTTGCTTACATCTTCAATTTGACTTAAATAGGCCAGTCTGCCTGTTTCCACATAAAAGCGATATACGTAAATGCCTTTGCTTTCGCCTTTGGTATAGGTTCCTATCACCAGGTCGTAAGTTGAGGGTAGCTTTTTTTGTGCGATGCCAAGCGCGGGCAGGGCCAGCATGATGATGAACAACAGCTTTTTCATAACAGTATTGGTTTAATCCGGTACTGCAAGTTACCTAAATCCCAACAAAAAAACGCCTCCCGATTTATCGGAAAGCGTTTTCGTTATTTTATTAAATGTTTTAGCTGGATGATCTCTTTTTCATCCAAAAAGCGCCAGCGACCGCGTGGCAGGTCCTTTTTGGTTAGTCCCGCGTAAACTACGCGGTCAAGTTTTACAACCTCATATCCTAAATGTTCAAACATACGGCGAACAATACGGTTCTTTCCGCTATGTATCTGTATACCTACTTCGCGTTTGGACGCACCTGCTACGTATGATACCGCGTCGGGTTTAATTGGCCCATCCTCTAACTCCAAACCAAACTGAATTTTGTTCAGGTCGCCCTGGGTTAAACTTTTATTTAACTCAACCTGGTAAAGTTTAGTGATCTGGCTGCGCGGATGCGAAAGCTTATCGGCTAGTTCCCCGTCGTTAGTCATTAATAATAAACCGGTAGTATTGCGGTCCAATCGTCCGATAGGATATATACGTTCGCGGCTGGCTTTTTCAACCAGGTGCATAACCGTACGGCGCTCCTGCGGGTCTTCGGTAGTGGTGATATAGTCTTTTGGTTTATTTAATAATACATAAACCATTTTTTCGCGTTTTAATGTTTCACCATTATAGCGTATTTCGTCTTTTATAGGGTCTATTTTAGCACCCAATTCTGCAACAACCTCGCCGTTAACTGAAACTACACCAGCCAATATCAGCTCATCAGCCTTACGGCGCGAACAGATACCCGCGTTGGCTATGTAACGGTTAAGCCTTATCAGGCCATCATCTTTAGGTTGGGTAGGTTTTTTGCTGCGCAGTGTTTTTACCGGCGCATCACGATCAACGGTTATTTTATCATAAGTAGGTTTCTCGCGGCGGGTATAAGGCTTGTCCTTTATAAAATCGGCATCGCTTTTTCTAAACCCACCTTCGCGTGGAGGTTTGCTATCAAAGTTTCTTTTTGGCCTATCTCCTGATGGTTTATCACCGAACTTATTTGAACGAGGTCTGTCCGAAGAAGGCCTGTCTGAATTGAATTTATCTTTTGAAAATGGTCTTTTACCCGAATCGTTGCTGAAGCTTTTCGGCGGGCGTTCATCGTTAGATGGTCTGCCTGAATAAGACGATTTGCCTTTTGGCGCAAAACTTCTTTTTTCGCCTGGACCTTCGTTGTTACCAAAACTTCTTGGGGCACGGTCATCGCCTGTTGGTCTGCCAGAATATGGCTTACTTTTTGGCGAAAAGCTTTTCTTATCGCCGTAGCCACCACCAAAACTGCTTTTTTCATCGCCTGATGGGCGGCCGGTGTAAGGCCTGCCTTTTGGTGTGAAGCTTTTTTTATCAGATGATCCGCCGGAAAAACTGCTTTTGTTCTCACCGTCTGACCGGCCTGCGTAAGGCTTTCTGTCTGATGATGAAGAATATCTTTTTTCGCCGCCAGATGGGGCATCGCTGCCATATCTTTTTTTGGGTTCTGATCGGTCTGAATTATTTGATGATTTTTCGCGTGATCCGGAAAAGGATTTTCTCGCGTTATCGCCACCTTTCGGGGCTCTGTTTGATGATCTGCCGGACTGACCGTCGCGGCCCTTCTCTGGCCTTTTAAATACCATATTTTTTTGTTTTGCGCTTTCGCAGCGTGAGGGCCAAAGGTACTGTTTTTTGCCGGTTTTTCATGGCTTTTTTAAAGTTTTTGTAGGAGTCTAAAAACACACTTTAAACCACTTTAAACCGTGATTTTTAAACTATTTTAAAATAATCAAAACACTAAGCTAAGGTTAAGTGTTTGACAATCTGACTAATATAACGTACCTTTGTTTAACATTTTACTTAATGTACATTTAATGGAGATAAAAAAAATGATCAACAAATCCTTAATTACGTGCTCCGTAATCCTGGTGCTGGCTATCATTTTTAAGCTTAACATTTGCAGTACCACCACCACTAAAAACAGCACTAAAAGTGCAACAAAATCACATCATGTTTCGGGGTTAATTTTCGTAAAAAATGATGCTGCAAAATACTATAGTTTCGCTGATGAAGCCCTTCCGCGTAATAATGCAAAAGTAGATCGTAAAATGCGACTTACACTTAAAAAGCATAATTATCAAAATACACAAACAAACCTGTTGCATTCAAAAGCAGAGAAGTTGTTTCCTATTATTGAGCCAATTTTGGCAGAGTACGGCATCCCTAATGATTTTAAATACCTTCCGTTGGTGGAGTCAGGTTTAAAAGAGGGAACGTCGCCAAAAGGCGCAAGGGGTTTATGGCAGTTTATGCCGGGCACTGCGCGCAGCTATGGCTTAAAGGTAGGCAAAGGAAAAGATGAGCGATTGAACGTTCGTAAAGCAACTATTGCTGCATGTAAGTACTTAAATGAACTGCATGACGAGTTTGGCAGCTGGACATTAGCCGCTGCTGCTTATAATAATGGATCGGTAAAGCTTGCAAAAGCTATGCGGGCGCAAAATAAAGTTAATTACTTTAGGATGAACCTGAATAAAGAAACCGGTGCATATGTATATAACCTGGTTGCCATGAAAGAAATTATTGGCCAGCCGGTTAAATATGGTTATAGTGCGCTTTACGCGTACCAGCCATTACCGCAATTATTGGCGGTTAATTAAGCACAAAAAATTTACGGAGCACTTACAGTCCGGCTTGCCCAATTGGCAAACCGGACTTTTTTTTTGCGTATCTTTGCAGGCTTATTTTAATGAGTAAGTTATTGTATTTATGAATGAAAAACCATTAGACCTGGGCGAGCAGAGTGAAGTTGAAGTTTACGGAGCCCGGGTACATAACTTAAAAAATATTGATGTTTCTTTTCCGCGTAACCAACTGGTTGTTATCACCGGGTTAAGCGGCAGCGGTAAATCGTCCTTAGCATTTGATACTATTTATGCCGAGGGGCAGCGCCGTTATATGGAAACATTTTCGGCTTACTCGCGCCAGTTTATGGGCGGGATGGAGCGGCCCGATGTAGATAAGGTATCTGGTTTGAGCCCTGTTATCGCTATTGAGCAAAAAACTACCAGTAAAAACCCACGGTCGACCGTAGGTACCATTACCGAGATATATGATTTTATGCGTTTGCTTTTTGCGCGTACCGGCGAGGCTTACTCGTACGTGAGCGGAGAGAAGATGGAACGTATGACCGAGGATCAAATACTGAAAACCATTTTTGAGCGGTTTGATGGTCAGCCGGTAAATATTTTGGCACCAGTGGTTAAAGCCCGTAAAGGACATTACCGCGAGTTATTTGAACAGATACGCAAGCAGGGATATTTAAAGGTTTGGATTGACGGTGCCATTGCCGATGTTGAACCTAAAATGCAGGTTGACCGTTACAAGATACACGATATTGATATTGTAGTTGACCGTTTAGTAGTAAGCGAAAAAGACAGCAAACGTTTATATACTTCTATACAGGCAGCTTTAAAAATTGCCAAAGGTATTATACGCATAGCGGACAAGGATAATAATGTAGCTTACTTTAGTAAGTATTTGATGGACCCTATTTCGGGTATATCCTATGATGAGCCGCAACCTAATACCTTCTCCTTTAACTCACCTTATGGCGCCTGCGAAAAGTGTAATGGGCTGGGTTATATTTTTGAGATAGACGAGGCTTCGGTTATCCCAAATCCTAAACTAAGCATCTTAAATGGCGGTTTAGCTCCGCTCGGCGAGTACCGCGAAACCTGGATTTTCCAGGTACTGAAATCATTGGCTAAAAAGTATGAGTTCTCGCTATCTGTTCCTATTGAAAAACTGGATAAGGAACATTTAGAGATCATACTGAACGGAAGCAATGAAATGCTTACGGTTGCAGTAGAGTATAACAAATGGAACGTACAAAGCTACCAGATAAGTTTTGATGGTATTATTCGGATGTTGGAAGAGCAGCAGGAGCGCAGGGGAGACGAAGGTATGGACGATATGGAAAACTATCGTGTGCTGCGTACCTGCCCGGTATGTGAAGGTGCAAGGCTAAAAAAGGAGTCGCTTCATTTTAAAGTTGATAACAAAAACATCTTCGAGCTGGCTTGCATGGATATTAACGACCTGCAGGCATGGTTCAATAATCTGGAAGACAGGCTAACCGAGCGCCAGAACGTTATTGCCAAAGAGATACTGAAAGAAATACGTGCACGTATTGTGTTTTTACTGGATGTTGGTTTAAGTTATTTAACGCTGGACCGTACGGCCAAAACTTTGTCAGGCGGAGAGGCGCAACGTATTAGGTTGGCTACGCAGATAGGCTCGCAGTTAATGAATGTTATGTACATTTTGGATGAGCCCAGTATTGGCCTGCACCAGCGTGATAACGAGCGTTTAATAAACGCGCTAAAAAACCTACGCGACCTGGGTAATACCGTATTGGTAGTGGAGCATGATAAGGACATGATACTGGAAGCCGACTATGTGATTGACATGGGCCCGGCAGCCGGAGTACATGGCGGGGAGGTGGTTGCTGAGGGTACGCCAAAGCAATTAATGAAAGAACATACATTAACCACATCATACATAAACGGCGAGCGCGAGATAAGCATACCTAAAACCCGAAGAGAGGGCAATGGTAAAACGCTAAGCATTAAAAAAGCTACCGGGCATAATTTAAAAAATGTATCGGTTGATTTTCCGTTAGGTAAATTTATTGGGGTAACTGGGGTATCGGGCAGTGGTAAATCAAGTTTAATTACTGAAACTTTGTACCCGGTACTAAATCATCATTTCTTCCGCGCTAAAAAGCAACCGCTTCCTTACGGAAAGATTGAAGGGCTGGAGCATATTGATAAAGTAATTGAGATAGACCAAACACCTATAGGCCGCACGCCACGGTCAAACCCCGCAACGTATACCGGTGTGTTTTCAGATATCCGTAACCTATATGTAGCACTACCCGAATCACGTATACGTGGATACAAACCGGGACGTTTCTCGTTCAATGTAAAAGGGGGCCGCTGCGAAACCTGTAAAGGTGCGGGCCTTCGTGTTATTGAAATGAATTTTTTGCCGGATGTACAAGTGCCCTGCGAGGAATGTGGTGGCAGAAGATACAACCGTGAAACTTTAGAAGTGCGCTACAAAGGCAAATCTATTAATGATGTACTGGATATGAGCATTGAAGACGCCGCGCCGTTTTTTGAACATATCCCATCTATTTACCGTAAGGTGAAAACTTTGGCTGATGTGGGTTTGGGTTACATCCGTTTAGGGCAGGCATCAACCACACTATCAGGCGGTGAGGCACAACGTGTTAAACTAGCCACCGAACTTTCTAAGAAGGATACCGGCAACACTTTCTATATATTAGATGAGCCTACCACGGGTTTGCATTTTGAAGATATTAATGTGCTGTTAGGGGTATTATATCAATTAGTTGATAAAGGGAATACCGTATTGGTAATTGAACATAACCTGGATGTAATTAAGGTGGTAGATCATGTAATTGACCTCGGGCCCGAAGGCGGTTCAGGTGGTGGAACTATTCTATATTCCGGCACACCCGAAGGTTTATGCAAGGTGAAACAGAGCTTTACCGGGCAGTTCTTGAAAAAAGAAATGGGGTTGTAATTTCGCACGAAAAAATATATTTGATTATCATGCCCATTTTTTAACTTTATAAAAAGGGTATGGAATTATATCATCGATTTACAGAAATATATCTGCCTGGTCAGCCAGAATTGAAGAATGATGACTTGTTTAGCAATTTGATTAATAATAAAATTAAAGAGTTTACTAAGCAAAATAAAGTATCTTCTTATAGAATCGTTAATTGCGAAACGCAAACTCTTCCATCGTGTCCATCAGAATTTAAAAAAGGTTATATAATGTTAATCATTCATATAGCTTATGATAAATGATTTTAATGACATTGACCATTTAAAGGAAATAGGTTTTAAAGGATTTAAAACTAAAGGAGAATTATTTATTGATAGTTCCATGATTCCCAAAGAAAAAGGTGTTTATTTAATTCTGAACATTCATGCAAAGCCCAGCTATTTAGAAATTGGAACAGGTGGATTTTTTAAGAAAAAAGATCCTAATGTAAGTTTAGAGGAATTAGAAATGAATTGGGTAGATAAAGTTAAAGTTGTTTATATCGGAAAAGCCACAAGTTTAAAAAAACGCATGAGACAATATTTTGCCTTCGGTCAAGGCAAAAAGATAGGGCACTATGGAGGAAGATATATTTGGCAGCTTTCTAACTCAAAAGATTTATTAGTTTGTTGGAAAGAATTACCAAACGATAGTCCTGAACAGGTCGAAGCACTTTTAATCAGTCTGTTTAAAAAGCAATTTAGTAAAAGACCATTTGCTAATCTTAAAGGTTGAAATATTATTTATATCTATGTCCTCTCCGGCCATTTTCTGATTGTTCGGTTATCACCCGCTTTCGATGGGAAATGTCGGTATCTAAATGATGGTCGAAAACATTGTCGGTTATAGCTATATCGCGTTCCTTATCCCGTTCGGCGTAATGTATATCTGCCTCCTGTGTTTTGGCCATAGCTACATCATAAGGCCCTCGTGGCGACATCAGCTTTACAAATACCGGCAAACATTCAAATAATATAAACAGGTAGCCTATAAATGATATAGCCAGGTAGGTATCTAAATCCCGCGACCCATCCTCGTTGTAAGATAGTTTTCCTAATGCCCAGTTACGGTCGCTAAATCCGGCCACGTTTGCCAGGCTATCCAGTTGCTTCTCGGTAAACAGCCGCAGGTTATTCAATCCTTCAAAATCTTTACGTTGGGCCAGGTATTGCTCCATTTTTCCCACATCCTCGGTAACGGTTTTTAGTCGGTTCTCTTTTTCTTTTAACACCGATTCTTTCTGTTTGGCATAAGTGCCATATCCTGTGATGCCAGAGGTTTGGTTGGTTTTATCACCAAACACTTCCTGGTTCAACTGGTAGCGCGAGCGGTTAATATCTTTTTCTAACGAGTCTTTTTCTTTTTTAAGCTCCAAATTCTTACTAAGCTCCATACCATACTTTTGCTGGTAAGTTTTCTGCAGGGTATCTATTTTACGGTTTTGCCCTTTTAGGTATGAAGTTTTTAACTTTTGGCGTATCTCCTTATCAAATATCTTTAACTCCAGCGGGCGCGATATGACAATACCTATCATAATAGCCAACAAAATACGTGGCGATGCCTGTATTATTTGCTGATTGGTTGTACCCTCTTTATTAATGCTGGATACTATGTAACGGTCCATATTAAAAATGGCAGTACCCCATAATAACCCAAAAAGTATGGCAAAGGCAACGGCAAACGCGCTACCGCTAAATACGAAGTACATGGCGTACCCGCCAGATAAAGACGCGAATAACGCGGTGAAAAATATAGTGGCCCCTATACCCACATATTTATTATGCTCAATAGGATATTTTTTTAAAGTATCAATATGTGCTCCGGAACAAAACCAGAAGAACTGGGTAATTTTATCCATCCAATTACGAGATTTATAGTTATAACTTATAATAAACGCTTTTGCGTGCCTAATGTTACAAAAAATACGGTTAATATTTATCGCCCTTGCTGTAAATTAGCCGCTTATCATCGGTCCATTTAGTAATCGGGAGCAGGCATTGCTTCTCTACCTTTAGGCCAAGTTGTATTATTTAGTAAGTGTTAAGCGCAGCATCATTTGCATCAACATTTTATTAATTCAAAATACCTACATTTGACTATTAATACTTAATACCATGAAAGAAATAAGCGTACAGGAATTAAAAGAAAAGATAGATAAAGGCGAAGATTTTCAACTGATAGATGTTAGGGAAGATTTTGAATACCAGGCATCAAACCTTGGTGGCGAACTAATACCACTAGGCGGCATTTTAATTGAAACGGATAAAATTGCAAAAGATAAAGAAGTAGTAATTATGTGTCGCAGCGGCAAACGCAGTGCTGCTGCCGTTATGCAGTTAGAAGCACAAGGCTTTACAAATGTATATAACTTGTTTGGGGGTATATTGGCCTGGCAAGAAGATATCGACCCAAGTTTAGACGTGTACTAAATTATTAATATGCCTAATAAAATAACTCCTAATATGTGGGGCAAGGTAGCCCTAAACGTATCATACAATATTATTATTCTACTAAGCTTTTATGTCATTTATACAGGCTTCACTACCGGGCGTTATGAATATGTATTGGCCGGGGTTTTTAGTGCAGCTATATTTATCATATTAAAACTGAAGCTCATCAAGCAGGTGAAAGATAGTACAAAGCAACCTTAAAGGTTGCTTTTCTTATGGAACAAACTTTTTATAATCATCTTTAGCACGATGCGGTTCGTAGCGTACCCCGGGTGTTAACCAGTATAGCAGCACCACCCTTGAGTAGCGGAAATTAAATGGCGCCAGTAAAAACGCGCAGCCAAATAAGATAGCCAGATATACCCACGGGTTATTACTGCCGGTTAATACATAAGTAGCTACTGCTAGTGTTACCATTTGCGCTACATTAAAGGCGTAGCTTACAAACATGGCCACATAAAAGTAACCCAACTCAATTTCAAATTTAAAGCCGCAATGCGGGCAATACTCGTTCATTTTTTGGGATGAAAAGCCATACATTTTGTTGGCAAACATATCTCCCCTGCGGCATTTTGGGCATTTGGCGTGTAATGCAGCGTAGCCTTGTGATACTTCTTCCATATTGGGTATAATTTTAATTGAGGTGTCCATAGTTGTTTGATTTTTTTCTGAACTCTTCGGGTGTAACGCCTTCCAGTTTTTTAAAAAATTTGGTAAAGTAGGAGTTATCCGCAAAGTTGAGGTGATTGGCAATTTCTAAAACAGTCATATCATTATTGATCAATAACCGTTTTGCTTCTAATATGATCCGGTTACGTATTACTTCCCCTGCCGATACTCCCAGCACATCATTACAAAGTGCGTTTAAATGATTGGGGGTTATGTACAACAATTCGGCATATTGTTTAGGCAAACGAAGGTGCATATAGTTTTTTTCTATCAGTTTTTTAAAGCTGCGCAACAGGGTGTAATTATAAGATGGAACAACAGATTCTGCCACATCATTATTTAGTCGGGCTACCACTATAAATAATTGCAGCATTAAGCTTTTAACCATATCCAGCCCCAATGGGCTAGCGCTTTCATTCTCGGCCATTAACTCTTCAAAAAGGCTAATTACCTTATCGTGCAATTGCGGCGGGATATCAATAACAGCATCTTTTGTGGTGCCCGAAAAGAAAGGCAGATCCTCTAAGTAATTTGCTTTTAATAAAAACGACTGGAAAAATGAGGCAGAAAAGTTAATAATATAACCATCTACATCCCCCTTAAAATCCCAGCTATGTACCTGGCCCGGTATCATAAAATAAATTTGATGGGGTTTTACCGGGAAATTTTCAAAATCTATAGTTTGCATGCCACCGCCCTTAGTAAAAAACACCAGGTGGTAAAATGAATGCTTGTGCGCCAAATGCAGATTGCGGTGGCTTTTTAAGTATGAAGCAAAACGGTTTATCAGTATATCATCTTTTTGGCGATCTGATAGGGTGCAAATATCGTATATGGGAATAACCGTTTTCATTGTAATTCAAAGATACGGGTATATTGCCAGGGTTTATGGTGCTATTTGTTGTACTTGTGGTGTTTTTTACTGATTGGTTAAAAAATGTTAAAAGTATTGTTTTATAAGGGGCTACCCATACATTGGTAGAAAATTTATTGTATTATTGCCCAAAAAATACTTTAATGCACTGTAAGCGTGCTTAATATAAAACACTTGGTGTTTTTGGTAAATTTACTAGGTCTCCGCTGCCTGTGCCTTTTGGTACAGGCATATAAGGGGTTTGCCAACAACCCACAAAAAACGCCCCGATCACTCGGGGCGTTTTTATTATATGATCAGTTAATTTTAGTAGATGATTTTACCTGTCGAGGTAACTAATGATGCAATGCGTACTGCATCAAAAATGCGCTCTTCGGTAGTGCCTAATTTGATTAGGGAATCTTCATGTGCATTTACACACATTTCGCAACCATTTACTGCAGATATTACCAGGCTCATTAATTCAAAAAATTCTTTTCCGGTAACAGGCTTCATCATTAACTGCATACGTATGCGTGCAGGTATCTGGGTATATTTTTCCTTTTGCGTAAAATGTCTGAAACGGTAAAAAACATTGTTTGATGCTAATAACGAAGCGCATCCGACCGCTTCAGCAATTTCGGCTGCATCCGCCCCTTGCTCCTCTGCATATTTGGTGTAATATAAAGTAAGCGGCTTATTATTATTATTGATAGCTGTACTTAAGCCTAATAAAGCGCATTCTTTCGCAGATAAATGTTCTGAAGTTAGGGTACTTGTAAAGTTCAACTTCAAATCACGCACGTAACGCGATTCGCCTTTTTCTAAAAGGTCCAACGCATCTGTTCTATGGTCCTTATCCAGCCCAATGCCGGTTAGCAATTCTTGTATAATATCGGTTGTTTCGCTCATGGTAAATATTTTAAACCAAAACGTCACTGAAAGGAACCGCCTGTCTCATCAGAGAGATTGCTTCGTTCCTCGCAATGACGCTCGGAAAATTAATTTATTAAACAGTTATAGTTTCTTCACCTTTAACCCAGTTGCAAGGGCAAAGTTCGTCTGTTTGTAAGCCATCCAGTACGCGTAAAACTTCTTTAACATTACGGCCAACACTTAGGTCATTTACACATACCCAACGTATAATACCGGTAGGGTCAATTATAAAAGTGGCGCGGTAAGCAATTTTTTCATTAGGCTCTAAAATGCCCAATTCTTCTGCTAATGATTTTGAAGTATCAGCCAGCATAGGGAATTTAAGATCACGTAAATCATCATGATTTTTTCTCCAGGCTGCATGTACAAATTCTGAATCGGTTGAAGCACCAATTAAACGGGTGTCACGATCGCGAAACTCGCCATAATTGTTGTTAAATTCGGCTATCTCGGTGGGGCAAACAAAAGTAAAATCTTTGGGCCACCAAAACATCACTGTCCAAACATTGTCATCATTTACTAACTCGTCAGAAGTTAATGTTTCAAACTCTTTGCCTTTTTCTAAGCTAACCACCGCAGTTTTTGAGTAAGCGGGAAATTTTTGTCCTATAGTCATCATAATATTATCGTGTTTTTCTTTTTTACAAAGATAATAGCATAATGGCTAAAATCTAATCACAATAATTGATGGCATATAGTTTATATCTATATGACGCGGTGATAAGATTAAATTATGTCTATAGCTTAATTTACGGCATCAAGGACAAGTTTTATAGCGGTTATTGAACCCTGGCCTACGCCATCACTGGTAATGGTAAATGAACCACCATGGCTTTCAATAATTGATTTACAATTGTATAAGCCCAAGCCTGTACCTGTTTTTTTGGTGGTAAATCCCCGTTCAAAAAAGCGGCTTCCCATTTCGGGGGTAAAGCCCTGTCCATTGTCGGTTATTATTAATTCAATATTGCCATCTGCAGATACGGCAGTAACACTTATTTTCTTCTCAGGCAGATCAATATCAATAGCTTCAATACTATTTTTTAGCACATTTAATATTACCTGCATTAATTTAGTTTGGTCGCCTTTAATTATAGGCAGCCCAGTTTGTATATTCAATTTAAGTTCTATACCCTTTCTGTCAAGTGCTGCAAAAAGCATTGACCGGCAATTATCAATCAAATTCCCCAAATTAACCGGCTTACGTTCTTGCGAACCTGTGCCATGGTCTCTAACAAGTTGCCTTTGGATATTTAATATCTCTTGAATGTGGGTAATAATATTTAATAACTCACTCATAGAAGTGGTTACCTCTTGCTGGTTTGTTGCTTGTGTATTGGCCAGATTTTCGGTTAAACTTACCAACGCGGCAGCTTTATCGGTACCAATGGCGCCTGCCAATGCAGTTTGTTGCATCTTTAAAAATACCGCTAAATTTTTAACCGTATCAAGGTTGTTTAACTCAATAGACCGGTTTATGCGGTTCAAATATGAACCAAAGCCCACCAAGGCGTTACCAATATCATGTAATACCTCTGATGCTATTTCAAATTTACCTTGTGCAATGGCTTTTTCCAGTTCCTGCTCTTTTTGTTGGGTAAGTTGCGCATTCAGTACTTTTAATTCTTCTGATTGTGCATACAGGTCCTGGTTTAACTTGTTTAAAGTTTCTTCAGATTGTTTGCGTGAGGTAATGTTATGCCCGATGCCCAGCAGGCGTATAATTTTACCGTTCTCATCAATAACCGGTATTTTCGAGGTCAGCATCCAGCGTTTATTGCCTGCTTCGTCTAAAAAAAACTCTTCTTTATTTAATATAGATACTCCCTGCTTCAATACGTTCATGTCATCCTCATATCCGCGCAAACCTATCTCGTTTGGATATAATTCAATATCGGTTTTACCAACTGCTTCTGCTTCTGATGATGCGCTCATACTTTTAACATCTGCACGGTTAGCAATAATTTTTCTTCCTTCGGCATCCTTAACAAATATGATATCAGGTAAGCTATCAATAAGGGTGCGTAATAAAATACGCTCCTGTGCTACTAACTCTTCTGCTTCTTTATGTTCAGTAATGTCTATGTGAGTACCAATTATTATTGGCGACGAATTATCCTGCACACCTTGTAATATGCTTCCTCTTGACCATATCCAAACCCAATTGCCATTTTCATGGCTCATGCGGAAATAATTTTCATACAACCCTACCGGATTTTTAAGATAATCAGCAAATTTTTTTGTTGCGTTTATCTTATCCTCCGGATGAATCAGATCACTCCAGGCTGTATCTAAATTTTTGCTGCCGGTAATGCTGTAGTCAGCAATGTTTCTGCCCAGCATAGAAAAATAGGTGTCATTACACCAAAAAAAATCTTTACCTGAATAGTATTCCCAGGCACCAATGTTTGATGCTTTAATAAGGGTTTTATATTTTTCAAGATCCTGGTTCAAGTTATCGGGCTGTGAATCGGTTTTTAAGTTCTGCATTTAGTAACAACGGTATAAAAGTTGCTTATAACGGGATGGTAATAGTAAAAGTTGCACCATTATTATTGCTAACTACAATGTCTCCGCCGTGTGCGGTAACATATTGTTTAACAATGGCTAATCCAAGGCCGGTGCCATTGCTTTTGTTTTTGGTAACAAAAGGCTCAAATAAGGTGGTTATAATTTCTTCTGTTATACCCGGCCCATTATCGCTAATGGTTATAACAACATTGTTTTGTTTTACAAAGCCAGTAATAGTTACTGATGCATTAGGAACTTTGTTATCATATAATGCGTCAACAGCATTATTCACCAGGTTTACAATAGTTCTTCTTAACTTACTTTCATCGCCATGTATAACCAGGTTTTCAGGTATATTTTTGCTGATGGTTATTTGAGAGGCATGCTCATTTATTTCTGCTTGTTCTATGGCTTCATCGGCTATTTTATTCAAATTAACCGGTAGTTTTTTAGCAGGAGTGTTGTTTACAAAAGCTAAAAAGTCTTCAAATATTTCAGAAGCTTGTTCTGCCGAACGGTCAATAAAGTCAACTATTTCACTGTCATTGCCATCTTCGCGCAGCATATGTGTTAATAGCTTAATGTTTTTTATTGGGGCGCGCAGGTCATGCATTACCATAGCAATAACTTGCCCTACGGCTGATAGCTTTTCTTCTTTTATCAACCGTTCATTAAGTTCGGCATTGCGTATGGCTTGTGCGGCATTTTGTACAAACAGTTTTAGTAAGTACATTTTTTCGGTTTTAAGCTTCTCCTGCTTTTTAAGCACTGCAAAAACCGAGTAAGTATCCATTTGCGCAAGCACTAACTCGTCTATCTGGATAACTTCATCTTTATCCAACTTAAGGCCTTTTACCCGCTCTACTAAAGCATCCAAATTGATTTTTTCTTCAAGGGCCCCAATGGATAATATTTTTTCATAAGCAAATTCACTATCTAATTTGCCAATCAAAGCCATATCTGTTTCTAAAGACATGGCTAGTTGCTCCAATATGTTTTTTAGTAACGAGGTAAGCTGTTGTTTGCTTAAGCCTATAGATGATATGGATTCAATTAAATGCTCCAGGTTGCGTAACTTATTATAATCAGTTACCGCTTTTGTAGCTAATTGTATTACTTCTTCGGGCGCATAAGGTTTGCAATGATAGCCTACGTTTTGTCCGGCTTGTTCTATAATTTCATCTATTGATTTATCGCTGTAGGCAGTAATAAATATAATCTCGGCTTTAATATCATACTTCCTTATTTCCATGGCTGTTTCCAGGCCATCCCAGCCGGGCATGCGCATATCTAAAAATATTACCGCATATGGTGTACCACGTTCAAGTGCTTCTTTTACACGTTTAACACCCTCCATACCATTAGAGGCCTTATCAACTGTAAAAACAGGAATATTACGTGTACGAGGCGAAAGCAAAGGTTTGGGTGCGTCAAACAAGATATTGGCTGCATTGCTGATTATATCCTGTTCCTCGGTTTGTCCCCGGGGTACCAATATATCTTCAATATTATCTCTTACCATTTCTTCATCGTCTATAACCAAGACGGATGTATTCGCTTCATTCTTCATATTATGAATTGGAAATAATGAGGCCTGCTAGAAATTAAATTCTATACGGGCTTAGGCTTTGTAAAATTTTGGTTAAAATACTACAATAACTTGTAACTGCAAGCATAATGTGTTAGAAATTATGATGTTACAACTTTAATTAATATATTATTAATTAATATTTAATACCTGATATTAAAACTTGTTACTACTAACAGAAGTATTAATAGTGTAGGGGTTGGTTATGATTTACGTATAGATTGATGGTATTTATAATGTAGCCTTTTCAATGTTTCCTCGGCAGCTTCATCAGATGATGTCGCACCATAGCCTGTTACTAAAATGCCTTTAACGCCGCTGGGAGATGCCAATGCATAAACGGTAGCTTCATCGGCCGGATCAGAAGGGCCCTCATACCGGTAAAGATCAACTATTTCAAATTCATCAGCCGAATATTCCTGTTCATTAACTTTAAGGCTATTTTCCTTTAAATTAAAATCTAGCGTAAAACCTTGTTGGCGTAATTGCTCAATAGCTTCAGAGATAGTGGCGTAATGAAATTTCTGTTTCATTGTGTGGAATGATTGATAGCTAAATTTAAGAAATAACCCGACCTTATTTATAAATTTTATCACTTGTGCGGTAAGCGAGAGTATAACCTGCAGTATCATCGGTTTGTTGGCGCCCGGTGGTTGCATTTAATATTAAGGGCTTTTGCATTAGTTGGTTATTTATTATAGTGAATTTTAAATTAATAGTATCTGTCATACCCTCCTGCATAAAGCTCCATACGGCATCAATAGTGTCATTTTTAATTGTGCCGTTCAGCTTTCCTTTTCTGCTATCTTTTTCAAAAGGCATCCAATTCATTAATCCGGTTACTTTATTATCTTTTATAACCAATTCAATACTGGTGGTATCCTGGTTATTATTTCCTTCTGTTCGTAGAAAGCACAAGGCATGGGCATTTGGTGTTCGGTTAGAGGTATCAGTTAACGTATCTGCTAAAGTGTCCTCGCTTTTATTGCCTGTATTATTACATGATGCTACTATAAATGCCAGGGCTAAAATCAAACATATATTTTTCATGATAGTATGACATTTATAAGCTATAAAAGTTTTTGGTAACGTGCTATTTAGCAATATATCTAATAGTAAACTATGTTTGATAATTGCTTAAGATTATATTTACTCGAAACAATATAATGATACGCCTGTCAGTTTTAATATGAGAATAGCAACCTATAATGTAAATGGAGTTAATGGCCGGCTGCCGGTTTTATTGCGTTGGCTGGATGAAACTGCACCCGATGTAGTTTGCCTGCAGGAACTAAAAGCGCCACAGGAAAAATTCCCGGAAGCGGCTATACTGAATGCCGGTTATAATGCTATCTGGCACGGGCAAAAAAGTTGGAACGGGGTAGCCATCCTGGCACGAAATACAGATATTAAAGAAGTTAGGCGCGCACTGCCCGGCGACCCTGAAGATGAGCATAGCCGGTATATTGAGGCAATGGTTAATGGCATAACCATTGGTTGTTTGTATTTACCTAATGGCAACCCCGCACCCGGCCCTAAGTTTGATTATAAACTTCGCTGGTTTGACCGCTTAACTATCCACGCGGCCGAGCTTTTTGCAAGCGGCGATCCTGTTGTATTAACAGGCGACTATAACGTTATGCCTACCGAATTGGATGTTTACAAGCCCGAACGCTGGCTGGATGATGCCTTGTTTAGGCCCGAAACCAGGGCAGCATTTAAGAAATTGGTTGAGCAAGGATGGACGGATGCTATACGTAAACTTTACCCTGATGAAAAAATATATACGTTTTGGGATTATTTCCGTAATGCCTATGGCCGCGATGCCGGTTTGCGTATTGACCATTTTTTACTTAGCCCCAAATTAAGCAACCGCCTATTGAAAGGTGGGGTTGACCGTAACGTACGGGGATGGGAAAAAACAAGTGACCATGCACCAGTTTGGATCGAATTAGCCAATATATGATGATGGAACACGTTTTAGATAATCCTGCATGGTATGCTTTAATTTCGGGCAATAGTAACTTGGCTTATGGTACTGACAGCGTAAAATTTTTTGATAAAGATGTTGCTCCATTTGTTGGGTTTGATAATAATACTGAAGAAAACTTTGATAAACTTTATCATTTAATTACTCATGATGGGTTGGTCTCTTTTGTTTCGCCTTATAGGGTTTCGATACCTAATAACTGGAAATTGTTAAGGCATGTACCTTGTTTACAAATGGTTCATTACGGAACTTTGGGGCAAGTAAATGCTGATATAATTGATTTGACAAATGAGCATGTACCACAGATGCTGGAGCTTACCGAACTAACTAAACCTGGACCGTTTCGGGAACGTACTATAGATTTCGGGTCGTTTCAGGGCATATTTGAAAATGAAAAATTAGTAGCCATGGCCGGGCAGCGTATGGCGCCATTACCTTACGTTGAAGTAACCGCCGTTTGTACGCATCCTGAACACACCGGCAAAGGCTATGCAAAGCAATTATTAATTAGCCTGTGCAAACAAATTATCCAGGATGGACACATCCCTTTTTTGCATGTTAGGGACGATAACCACCGGGCAATTAACGTTTATGAAAGTGTAGGTTTTGTCACCCGCACCGATATGCACTTTTATATGTTGCGTAAGTAGCTTATTTACCGCTATTAAGTTTTCTTAAATATAAATTATAAAATCTGGTAATAGCGGCATCATATCCGGCACGGTCCCTAAAAACTTCGGGGTTGTAAACATCATCGGGTTTACGTTTGGTATGCAGGTTAAACTGCGCAGCGTGCGATGCCAGCCAAAGATCAAACTGTACAGCTTTCATTTTTTCAAATGTAGATGCATAATCTTTATTCACATTTGGATAGGTAGGCATATTTACCAGGTTTGTTTGATCAAGTACAGTAGGCATATTGGCTATAAATACTTTGTAAGTTTTGTCTTTATCCTTAACATCAAACAAAAAGCCGGTAGCACCTTTGGTATGGCCTGGATGGTGTAATGCTTTCAATTCCATACCACCAAGTTTTATTACATCGCCATCATGCAGCCGTGTATCTACTTTTACAGCCTCAAATGTCGCTCCCTTCTCGCCAAAGGCATAATCAGATTTTCCACCATCTTCCACCACTGGTGCGTCATATTCATTAACCATTACTTTTGCTTTAGTTAACGCTTTGATCTCGGCCATGCCGGCAACATGGTCATAATGGCCATGGGTAGTTAATAAAATTTTAATGTCTGCAACTTTAAAACCCAGGTCGGTTATATGTTTTATTAGCATTGGCGTTTCTTCGCTTAGCCCGGTATTTATGAGTATATGCCCCTGGGGCGTAGTGATAAGATAGCAAGCCAGGTCATAGGTGCCTACATAATATAAATTGCCAACTACCTGGAAAGGTTTATACTCATATCTCCAATTCTGCTGCATAACAGGAAATGGTGCAAACTTTTGCGCGTTAGCAAATAAGCTAGAAAATAAGATAGCAACTAGTAAAACTAGCTGTAAATATTTTTTAATAGGGGTCATAACTGGTTATTTAATAGGTAAATATATAATTTTTTAAATAATGCATTATTATGAGAAGCAAATTATAGTGGTTAAAACAGGGTATTTAAAACTACAGCAGGTTAATAATGTTATACCGATGAGCCGTTATATAATATGCTATGATAAAAGATCAATCGCCTACCCTGGTTAAAACAAGTTTAATAGTATTTATAATTATTGGCGGTACAGTTATACTTCATTTTGGTAAATGGTTGTTGGTGCCACTGGCCTTTGCATTGGTGCTGGCTATGTTGTTGGTTCCATTGAGTAAAAAGTTGGAGAAAAGGGGAGTAAGCAGGTCATTAGCTACTACATTATGTATATTAACGTTAATGTTAACATTAGCAATTATAATTGGCCTGTTGGCATGGCAGTTATCAAATGTAATGGATGATGTTAACCAGATAAAGCACCGGCTGTCTGTGGTTGCTGATCATGTTCAAAGGGCAGTTACTAACTACACCGGCATTGCAAAACCACAGCAGGAAGAAATGATAAAAAAAGCGGGGCCGGGCGATATACTGGCACAAGCACCATCAATATTGCTGGGCATAGCGTTAGATGTAATTTTAATACTGGTATACATATTCCTGATGATGTGTTTCAGGAGCCATTTAATGAAATTTTTAATGAAAGCTGTCCCGGCCGATCAGCAGGAAAAAACCACAACAATTGTTTACGAAGCAAGCGAAGTATCACAAAAATATTTAACAGGTATGGCCTTAATGGTAATAAGTTTATGGATCATGTATGGCATTGGTTTTTCAATAGTTGGGGTGCGTTATGCTTTGTTTTTTGCTGTGCTTTGTGGCACGTTAGAGATGATACCTTTTATTGGAAATTTAACAGGAACTATACTTACCGTTTTAATGGGCGTGGTACAGGGCGGCGATATTAAATTGATTGTAGGTATTTTGATAGTTTACGGTTTGGTACAGTTTATTGAATCGTACATACTGCAACCATTGGTCGTTGGTAACGAGGTTAACCTTAACCCATTTTTTACCATATTAAGTATTGTTATTGGCGAGGCAATATGGGGGGTATCGGGTATGATACTAGCCATACCTGTATTTGGTATGATGAAAATTGTTTTTGATCGTTTTCAGCCATTAAAGCCCTACGGATTTTTATTGGGCGGAATTGACAGCAAGAACAGAACCGGTTTTATTGATAAAATTAAAGGGTGTTTTAAATAGCTAATTAGTCACCTTTATAATTTTATCATTGCTACCGTTGCTGGTAATAATATAAACTTTACCATCAGCTGCTACACATACATCACGCATACGACCGTAGGTGCTTTTGTAAAATACGTTTATAGCATCAACTTTATCGCCTGCCGAGTTAAGTTTAAGTTGTATTAATTCCGAGTCTTTTAAAACGGCCAATAATAAGGAGTTTTTCCATTGGGGGATAGCATCATTATTATAATAATCAATACCTGATGGTGCTATGGTTGGTGTCCAGCTATAAATAGGTTCGGCTACGCTATTGGTTGTACAAAAAGCAGATTCACTTGTGCCACAAAGCCCCTCAACATTGGGCCATCCAAAATTGCGGTTCTTTTGTATAATATTTATTTCATCATCGGTGCTGTTACCATGCTCCGAACTATAAAGTGTATTGCCAACAAAAACTAATCCTTGTGGATTACGATGCCCCAAACTCCATAATGCACTGCCCGCGGTTGGGTTATCGGCCGGGATACTTCCATCCAGATTAATACGCAGTATTTTGCCGGCCAAACTAGCCCTATCTTGTGCCCTGCTGGTAACAGATGCATCGCCGGTACTGATAAATAATTTTTTATCAGGAGATATAGCCAATCTGCACCCATTATGAATATTAGCAGCAGGTATATTATCCAATAAGGTTACCGGGTTAATTAGTGTTGTACCGTTATAGGTAAATTTTACAATTTTTTCGGTGTAGGTTCCGCTTTTCATGTAATTGTAAGCCACAAATACTTCGGGGGTGGTACTAAAATCAGGATGCAACACCATGCCTAATAGACCACCCTCGCCTTGCGAAACTACTTCATTGATAGTAAACATTAGCGTGGCTGTTCCGGTAGCAGGGTCA
This sequence comes from uncultured Mucilaginibacter sp., assembly GCA_964611565.1. Classification (GTDB taxonomy): domain Bacteria; phylum Bacteroidota; class Bacteroidia; order Sphingobacteriales; family Sphingobacteriaceae; genus Mucilaginibacter. Next base: position 38,478 of record CAZTAU010000004.1, read on the forward strand.
ACGGTACTTATCTTGCCACCCCGTTCGGTTATCCATAATTTATTATTGGGCCCCCACAAAATATCCCATGGGTAACTTAAGCCCTGGGTTAAAATAGCATCTTTTATAGTGGCATCCGGTAATTGATTATCACCCGGAGTTTGGTTAGACTTTTTGCAGGTAATGAATACCATCACACTTAATGCAAGTAAAATAGTTGCTAACGTTTTCATAACACACAATTAATTGGTTATCAGTAATAATTACAACAAACCTTAATTTAAATTGTGTGATTTTATTTAATGGCCGATGCCTTACTCATCGATTCATTTGCCTTATTGGTCTATGGATAGGTTGTAGTGTATATGCTATAGTTTTTATTTGTATTGTAACTAAGTAATAAAATGAAAAAGACAAATTTGATCATAGCAATTGCACTCCTTGCCTCGCAACAATTATTTGCGCAGGATGATAAAGTAAAAAGCGAACAACCCGAAAAAGGCGTATGGGCAGCAGAGAAAGTAAAAATAGATGGCAGCCTTAAAGAGTGGAACGATTTAGAAGCTTATAATAAAGCAACTAAACTTTACTATACTGTAAGCAATGATGACAAAGCCTTATACCTGGTTATTAAATCAACCGACTTACAAAACAGTAATAAAATTGCAGCCGGCGGCATAACATTTACTATAAATACCGATGGTAAAAAGAAAGCCAAGGATGGATTTAATGTAATATTCCCGGTAGTAGCACCCAGAGAATTTACTATGGGCGGCATGGCTGGTGGTGGTTTTCCTGGAGGTGGCGCAGGTGGCCCCGGTGGTGGTGCAGGCGGTGGGGGTCTTACCCGTGGTGCGGGTGGTGGCGGCCCCGGCGGTTTCAGAAACTTCACGCCCGATTCGGCTACGTTGGCAGCAAACCGTAAACAAACGCTTGCCGCGGCAAAAGAGATAAAAGTATTTGGCTTTAAAGATATCACCGATTCATTAATATCCGTTTATAATGAATACGGTGTTAAAGCGGCCATTGGTTATGATGAACAAGGCAACTATACCTATGAATTGGCTATACCACTAAAATTTTTGAACATTAAAGATGGTAAATCCTTTGCTTATAACATTAAAGTAAATGGCATGGTAATGCCCGACTTTGCACGTATGTTTGCTGGCATGGGTGGCGGTGGCGGCAACTTCGGCGGTGGGGCAGGCGGTCCCGGTGGCGGTGGTAACTTTGGCGGCGGCGGCGGCTTTGGCGGTGGTGGTGCAGGTGGCGGTGGATTTGCCGGCGGTGGTCCTGGCGGCGGCGGTCCGGGTGGCGGCGGATTTGGCGGTCCTGGCGGTGGTAATGATATGTTTGCGGCTACAGATTTTTGGGGCAAATATATTTTGGCAAAAAAATAGATATTTTTGAGTATATCCTAAATTAATTATAAATGATAAGCGCATTAAAAAAACTGTCAGGCGCGTTAATAGTTTTGGCACTTTTAAGCAGTGCTATGTCTCCGTTGCCCTTAAAGAGTAAGTTGTATGTATCCAACTATGAAAATGTATTGGGAACATCAATGGAAATAAAAATTGCAGCTAATACCGAAGTTAACGCGACAAAGGCCGAAAATATAGCCCTTGCAGAAATAGACCGGTTAAATAAAATACTTAGCGGATATGACCCGTCAAGTGAGTTTAATCATTGGGTAGCTACAGCCAAAAAGCCGCAAGTGATTTCGCCCGATCTTTATGAAGTACTTTCATTATTTGAGCAATGGCGTGCTAAAACTAACGGTGCGCTTAACCCGGCTGCTGAAACAGTTGGAAAACTGTGGCGAGAAGCGGCAAAATCTAACACTTTGCCTTCGGCAACAAGCATAGCCAATGCTATTAGCACTGTAAAGCAGCAGCAATACATTTTAAACAAACAAAACCGTACAGCCCATCACATTGGTGATGCGCCTTTGATGCTAAACTCATTTGCCAAAAGCTATATTATGGATAAAGCTGCCAACGCGGCAATGTCTGCTACGGGTGTAACCGGTTTGGTTATAAATATTGGTGGCGATATTTTAGTGCGTGGTAAACACGTAGAACAAATACAAGTAAGTGATCCAAAAGCCGATGCCGAAAATGATGCACCGGTAGCAAAACTAAAAATAAGTAATAAAATTATTGCAACAAGTGGTAACTACCGTCGTGGCGAGCGAATAGATGGCAAATGGTATTCACATATTGTTGACCCGCGCACTGGTATACCAGCTGGCCATGTGATAAGTGCCACTGTTGTTGCTGATAACGCTACCGATGCAGGTGCATTGGCAACTGCATTAAACGTACTAAGCTTAGAAGAGGGCAAAAAATTGGTAGCATCAGTTAAGGGTGTCGAGTATTTTTTAATCACTGCCGATGGTAAACAGTTTGAAAGCAAAGGGTGGAAAAATATCGAACTTACAGAAAACAAGATAGCAAGTAAACCAACTAGCACTAATGCTAAAGATAAACTTTGGGACCCTAAATATGAATTGGCAATCAACCTTGAGTTGGCAACAGTACGTGCCTTTCGTGCATTAAGGCCATTTGTGGCGGTATGGGTTGTTGATGCTGATAAAAAGCCGGTAAAACAAATCGCGTTATGGTACAATAAACCTAAATATTTAACTGATATGCGTTCATGGTATGCTACTTACAGGGATGAATTTTACGCAAATAGCCCAAGTATAAGTTCAACAACCAGCGCAACACGGTCAGCGGGTAAGTATACCTTAAAATGGGATGGTAAGGACGATAAAGGTAACCTGGTAAAAGAAGGCACTTATACCGTTTATATTGAAGTAGCACGCGAACACGGCACACATCAATTAATTACCCAGGAAATTACCCCCAAAAAACCAGAGCATATTGATCTGCCGGCAAATACTGAAGTAGCTTCGGCATCTTTAGATTACCGAAAAAAGGAAGATGGAAACTAATAGCAAGCCACAAAAAAGAGCTGTAAAGCAGGCCAAAAAAGCCAAACCCGAATGGGAGAAGCGCACGGCTTCGTTTTCGCGGTGGCTGCATATTTACCTATCTATGTTCAGCTTTATTATAGTGCTGTTTTTTTCAATAACAGGCATCACGTTAAATCATGCCGAGTGGTTTGACGGTAAGCAAGTAGAGAAAAATATTGAGGGTAAAGTGCCTTTAGCCTGGGTTAATAGCACCGACACTTCAAAAATAAAAAAGCTGGAGATAGTTGAACTGATACGTAAAAACTACAACATCAAGGGTTATGTAAGCGATTTTTTGATAAGTGATAATGAATGTTCTGTAGCATTTAAAGGGCCGGGCTATAGTGCCGATGTTTTTATAAACAGGCAAGACGGAAAATTTCAGCTAACCGAAATTAAGCTTGGTTTGGCAGCTGTGTTTAACGACCTGCATAAAGGCCGTGATAGCGGCAGTGAATGGAAATGGTTAATTGATGTTTCGGCAATATTTTTAACTGTAGTATCATTAAGCGGACTGGTAATGCTACTCTTTTTGAAGAAAAAAAGATTAAGTGGTTTAGTTGTGGGGATTTTGGGCGGCGTGTTAACGTATTTAATTTACATTATCTGGGTAGCCTGATAATCAAAATATAGTGTTATGAAAAATAGGTTTTTGTTTACAATTAGCTTTTTAGCCCTGCTTTTGCTGGCTTATCCCATTTATGCGCAGCAAGGCATTGTTGTGAGTGGTAAAGTAACTTCAGATGGACAACCTATTGCGTTAACCAGTATAAGCGTAAGTAAAAAGGGTATAGGCACGTCAACCAACTCGTCGGGTATGTTTATTTTAACCATACCTGCTGCTAATAAGGCCGATTCCCTACAAATATCACATATCGGTTTTAAAAGTCAAATTTTTCCTATCTCAGGCATAAAAGTAGGCGAGCAACTTAACATCGTTCTTGAAAAAAACAATACTGAGCTGGGTGAAGTAACGGTTACCTATTATGATGCCAATAAGATCATCAGCAAAGCCATTAACCTTATACCCGAAAATTATGTTAACCACGCTCATATTTTGCGTGGTTTTTATCGGATGTACGCCTTTAAAGACAATAAAGACAAGGCTCCTTTGCAATTATCAGAAGCGGTTTTTGATGTTTATAATTTTGGCTATGCCGATAAACATGCAGACATTTTTAGGCTGATAAAGGCACGAAGCGAAAAAAACGATCGCGACTTTAACTCGGCTGAGTTTGTGCAAAAGCCTAACTCTGTTTTTGAGCAGGATGTTGTAAATCACCTGCCTGCAAGTGGTTTTTTAAGTGAAGTGGGATTAGAAAATCATAAATTTGAAGTAGAGCGTGTTACCGAGATAAATGGTTTAAGGGCCTATGAAATTGATTTTACAGGAAAGCCGGGCGCAGAGGTAAGGACATATACGGGCAAAATGTATATTGATACCAAAACAAACGCCTTTATATATTTTGATTATGGTTTAAGCCCTGCCGGATTGAAAAATACAAGCGCGGGAGGATTTTTAGAAAAATCATTGGTAAAGCAGCATGATATTAAAGCGGTACTGCTAACCAATCGTTCAAAAGTAAGCTACCAGCAGGTTAATAATAAATGGGTACTGGCCAATGTAGATGGAGATAATACGCTAAGTATTAAAAGTATTTACCTTGACTATGATTATGTTGCCCATGTAAAATATAATTACCAGATAACCGCTGTTGACATGAAAGAAAAGGAATCATTCGACTCTAAAATTGGGCGTAACGAAAACATTAACCAACATAAAAGTGATAGCGACCAAAAATTTTGGAAGGATTATAACATCCTGTTGGCCGATGAAAATGCTGATGATATTTTTAAGCAGATAAGGGATATCAATAAAGAAAAGGAAAAAGAAAAGATGTAATATATCGTATCTAAATGAAGCCCTCCGGTATTTTTATCGGAGGGCTTCTTTGTTTAGATGTAACGTTTTAAAAAAGAAATTTGCAAGCTGAAAGTAAATGAGTAATTTTCGTGATCAATTACATTAAAACCTAGCATGAAATCGACATTAATCAGGAAAATTGCCTTTGCAGGAATTTTAGCCGCAACGGTAATCACGTTTTCGAAGTGTAAAACTTCAAGCCCTGGCGAGGGAACCGAATGGCAAAAAACAAACGATGAGCTTATCAGTAAGTATGATTTGAAAGTTAGAGAACTTTCTGACCTGCCTGATAACAAGATCGCTTCAAACCTAAAAGACGCTAAAGTAACCGCTCTTAACAGCTTGGATAGCGTAGAGCTTTATCCGGGTGTTAAAGCCAGAATATTTTGGGGCAGCGGCAACATGACAGCTGTATTGCAGTTGGCTCCAAACGCTAAGGTACCTGAAGAGGTATTACCGTCTGACGGTTTTACCATTGTAATGGATGGATCTGTTGATATATCTATCAATGGTGCAGTTAGCAAAATGGTATCGTTAAAAAGACAAGGCCCTGATGGTGTGAACAGCGCTACTCCAAAAACAGATTTTGTTTATTTGGAAAAAGGCACCAAAAGTGCCATTACTGCAGGTGCTGCGGGTGCTAAATTAGTTCAGTCATATAGCCCTTTACGTTTAGACTATTTGCAAAAATTAGGCGTAAAAGATCTCCCTGCCGAAGTTGCTGATGTTAAAGCTACCCTAACACCTAACGTCACGCCTAACAAGGTTTATGACTTATATGATATTCAGCTAACTAACATTGCTGAAGGCGCGCATACGCGTTTATTATCAGGTAGAAACACGCAGTTGAGCTTTATCTCAATGGATCCGGGTTCAACCTTTAAACACCACATCCATCCTGAAGAGCAAATTATGTTTGTATTGCGTGGACAGTGTGAAGAGATATTATTAGATGGCAAACAAACCATGAAAGCTAACGATGTGGTACGTATACCTGCTAATTTGGTACACGGTGCTGAGATTGGCGATTTAGGTTGCGATGCGATTGACATCTTCTGGCCTGCACGTGCTGACTATTTAGAAAAAGCAACTGCTGCAAAAGCTGCTTACGAAGCAATTATCCCTGCTGACGCTAAAATTGATTTATTGGTTGATGGTGCTAAAACCAAACCGGGTTTAATTTTTAGCGAAGGCCCTAAATGGATGAACGGTAAAGTTTATTTCTCGAGCATGTTTTTTGACAAGGATTTCGGTGCGAGCCCTGCAAAAAGCGCTACAGTTGAAATGGATCCTAACGGCACCTATCGTTACATCACTTCAGGTAAAATGCAAACCAATGGCTTATACCCATACAAAAATGGCAACTTAATAGTTTGCGATATGATGGGTCACCGTGTGGTTGAAATGACTACCAAAGGTGAGGTTGTACGCGTTATTGCTGATAAATATGATGGTAAATCTATCGATGGACCTAATGATGTAATAACCGACGCTAAAGGCGGTGTTTACTTTACCGATCCTCAGTTTACTATGGAGCCTGTTAAGTTCCAGCCGGGCCGTGCAGTTTATTATGTATCGCCTGATGGCAGCAAAGTAACCCGTATAACTGCGCCTAACGAGTTTGCTATGCCTAACGGTATTGTGTTATCTCCTGATGGTAAAACGCTTTACATTAACAACTGCTATGATGATGAAAGCTGGTACCCTGTAAAAAGCGAGAAAGACAACTTCATTTGGGCTTATGATGTAAATCCTGACGGTACCATTAAAAACGGCCGTAAGTTTGCCAAACTGTTCCTGATCGACGCGGTGATGGACAGAAAAGGTAAATCATCAAGTGCTGATGGTATGGCTATTGACAAAGACGGTAACTTATATGTTTGTACCTATTATGGCGTACAGATATTTAATAAAGACGGCAAATTTGTTGGTATGATCAACACACCATCATTCCCGGTTAGCCTTTGCTTTGGCGATAACGACATGAAAACACTATACATTGTAAGCTACAAAAACGTTTACAAGGTGCGTACTAATATGACAGGTTACGTTAACTATTTGAAATAATAGTATAAGCTATATCGATAAATTAAAAGCCTCAAATCGAGAAGATTTGAGGCTTTTTTGTTTGACTTTAATGGTGCGTTGATAATATTGACCATAAGCTGAACTTACATTCTTAATCTTAAAGAGACAGACCTACGTTAACTAAATTCTGCATTGATGGCCAAAAAGTAAAAGCCTCCAATCTTTCGATTGGAAGCTTTTAACTTTAGCAATTGATAGGTTATTGGTAACCGGGTTTAATAGATTACCCTAGATGCGCAAGCCTTGGCTTATATTTTAAGCAGCGCCTAGTTCGGTTGTTTCTGATTGCAACCTTTTTATTGGTATATTGAGAAACTCTGTTTCATATAACTCCAAAGCCTCGTTTATCACGTTATGAGCATAGCTCTTCCCTAATAGGCGCTCAATGGTAACATTTTTGCCTTCCAGCTTTTTGTAGTCCTTAAAAAATCTTACGATCTCTTTTATTGCATGCGGCGGCAGTTCATTAAGATCGTTAATATAGTTTACAGACATATCATTTTTAGCAACGGCTATAATTTTATCATCCTGTTCGCCATTATCAACCATGTGCATTACGCCGATAACTTTTGCTTCAATTATTGACATCGGGAACACATCAATAGAACAAAGTACTAATATATCCAAAGGATCCTTATCATCACAATAGGTTTGCGGTATAAAGCCATAATTGGCCGGGTACATTACCGACGAAAATAGTACTCGGTCTAATTTTAACAACCCCGAATCTTTATCAATTTCATACTTCGCCTTTGAGCCTTTAGGTATCTCAATTATCGCGTTCACTGTTTCAGGAATATTATCACCCGGTGAAACCCGGTGCCATGGATGTTGTGTACTCATTTATATTATTAATTATTTGTTAGCAATTATTTGATGTTATTATACAAACAAGTCTAGGCAGATATATTATATACTGTTATAATTTAAACACCGGCTTAAAGCAGTGTTTCTTTTACCCTTATAACTATTATGCAGCCTCAAATTCAGATGAGTTTGCAAAATAAGAACCGCCTTCATTAAGTTTAATTTGAATTATCCTTTTACCTGAATGATTATAATCCTGCACAAAACACCCGACATTACCAGTTGGCTTATGACGCAGAATCGTTAATGGTTTATGTGTAGAAATAGGTGTGTATACTCCATTTACTGCACTTTTAAAGCGATTTGGGTTGTCCTGAATCCAAATTTTTACCTGGTAATGCCAGGCCTTTACTTCCTGGATAAATTCTTCACCCATGGATATATCAGGTAATGGCGGCCAAACAAATTTCTTCTCATGACCATGATTTGTAGTATTTGAGATAATAAAATAAATTATCTGCTTATCTTGAAGTGAGGTATCTGTAGTTTTCATAAATAGGGAACTATCGCATCTATACAATAAGCGTTCCAATCAGGTTAAAAATGCTAATTTTCATAAAATCTTTTAACTTTTTTCCTGATCGCATCCCGGACTTCTAAAGGATCTTTTAGGTGACTTATTTCAACTAACACCTCAATAGAGAAACCTGATAGCGCCTCGACTTTTCCAAAAGTTAGGGCGTCCTCCAATAGTTCTTGCCTATCTTTATCTTGTGTCATAAATTCGAATCAGTTAATTAAACATAGAATAAACACCTAACCATACTTTCTGTTTAAGTAATTTTCTATAAATATTTATTATTGAAGTTAACTAACTGCATATCAATTAATTATAATTAATTATAGTTAGTGTATACAATACACTTTTTTATTTCAGAATAATATTGATTTACTTCCTTTCTCAGGAGATTACTAGATAAAATCGCTTATCACAAGTGGCAGTATGTTACACTACTTCAGGAATTAAAAAAAATTAGCAAGGTCTAATAATAACTCTGCTGTTAACGCCTTTGATATAAATCTTGATACGTATTTATTTTTTTCGGCACGTTGAATATCAATCTGTCTTATTGAGGATGATAACATAACGATCTTTGTGCGACTTTTGTCTATAGTTGATTTAGCATATTCGTCCAGAAATAAAAAACCATCCATACAAGGCATTAAGATGTCGAGAAATATAATGTCGGGATCTACCTTGCCTTCTTTTAATAAAGCTAATGCTTCACCTGGGTGTTCGCTGATGACAACAGTTTCAGCAAAGTCATTATTATAGATAATATTGCTAGTTATAAAGTTGGATACAGGATCATCATCAATTAACATGCAAGTCTTAAACGTTTTCGCCATAAAAGTTTATGATTCTAGATTCCCTGACATAGTAAGTGCCAGATTTAAAGAACGACAAATTAAAGAGTATTTTTCAGTATATGAATTTTATCTTTTATTTTTTGGGAATTTTTTTTGCATATTATAAACTTGGCAGATGGTGATCCTTTTTTTTGTTCCCTCAACTATTTCATCGCAAATTACACCGGGCAGTTCAAATCAATGGTGATTAAGCTGATTTTAATTCATCTAGGTAACCTTTTAATGAGTTCGGCCGTATACTGGCCATGACTGAAATCCAGATTGATCCAGACTTTATTGTACACAGAAAATTCATGGGGCCCGCCGAACTACTTAAACCTACTCTTTTTTGGGATGGCGTAAAGTACACTTGCCTGTTAGGTCCAAATGGTGTCGCCGGGCTTATGGCCTCATCTTCCACACCCGTAATGGCGTTAAAAGCATGGAACAGGGCACTTATTATGAGGTTACAGTCAGCACATGACAATGATTATGTTTATGTATGCGTAAAAGATGTATTAGAAAAGGCATCAAACGATTTAAGAGCCCAGGCATTAAGTAAAGAAATAGGATTTATACAATTGGCTTAACTATTTCCTGCTATTATAAATAATATTTATTTATCGCGCATTAAGGGCTCGTTACAAACGAGGTCATGGTTAATACACCTTTAAGTTTACCCTAATCTGGCTGACACTTAACCATAAAAAAGGCCCCGAGTAAACGGAGCCTTTTAATTATGTTGGTAATAATTTATTTACCAGGTTCTCTTACTCATCACCTTATCCAGTTCGGCTTTGGTCATTTTACCGGCTTCGGGGTGTGCATCCAGCCATTTTAAAAAGGCTAACTTAATTTCTTCGCTCCACTGGCTGTCAATTTCGCCGGTGCCGTATTTGCCGGTACGTACCATTTCGATACCGAACTTATCTTTACGTACCACAAATTCAGCAGTGCTAATTACTTCCTCTGCCAAATGCGCCGGTACAAATAGTACGCCTTCTTTTTGCACAATAACCAGGTCACCCGGCAACACAATAGCGCCTCCTATGCGGATAGCTGTGTTCAAACCCATCAACACCATTTCGGCAGTAAATGAAGGGTGAAAATCGCGTACAGCGGCATTAAAGCCCTTCATTAATCTTATTTCCTGCAAATCGCGGGCGGCACCATCAAACACCACGCCATTGCCTGATTTACTATAGATAGAATTAGCCAGGGTAGAACCCATGATAGAACCATCGCTGATCTTACCAAACGCGTCAGCAACGTATAAGTCACCTTTAACCAATACATCTATTGGCCATGAGTTGGTATTGCCTTTACGGCCCTGTTTAGCGCCTCTATCCTTAATGCTTTTTTCCAGGTCGGGGCGGCTGGGTAAATACATGGCGGTAACTGCACGGCCTGTCATCGCCTCATCGTTCACCATTTTCCAGTTGCCTTCGTATTGGTTTAAATAACCCGCGTTTTTCATCACGGTCCAGGCATCATCTATCATAATGTGTTTTGCCCGCTCCAATATATCATCCGGAAGCTTTGGCCTTCCATCAGGAAAACGTTCGCCTTTCCACTCAGAGGTTAAAAAGATCAACTCATCTTTTGAAATAGTTTGGGCGGATAATGTAGTACTAAAGCATATACCTGCTAAAGCAAGTGCTATAAAAGTATTTTTCAGTTTCATAGTAAATAAATAAATCTTGGTTACTAATTGGTTTTAAAACCAAAAATAACCAAGATTATTATAAAAGTGTGTTTATTTAATTATTAATAATCAGGAGTAGCTGCCGCGCCTTGTAAATTAATTTTTACGGCTTCAACACCTAAACGCTCTTTCAATTGCGTTAAGTATAAACTACGTGGCGTAACATGCTGGTCTAACGACTCGATATAACCACGTGGCTTGGTCAGATCTTGCAACGGCGCATTGTAAATAACCGATGCGGTACCAATGTGTCCAAACGAATAGTTTTTAGCAGTTGGAGGGCTTTGTATCAGGAAGTCGCCTTCGCAGTTCCACATTACAATGTTAGCACCTGCCCAACCGATGATATAATCCCAAAAACGTGCTGTTAACGGAGCTTTAACGTTATCATACAATACACCATTTGCCCAATGATTATGTGGTTCGCTGGTTGAGTATGGGTTAACTGCTTTACAATCTAAAAACACGTTACCACTTGCACCCTCGCCCTGTAATACAAACGAGTGTCTTCCTTTTTGCGAGAAGCAACGTTGTACCAAAGTAAGCTGGCCTTGCAGATGGTAAATAAAGCGACGGGCACCCATACGTTGTGATACCGGCTCCCATGATTCGCAATCTTGTATAGTAACCCATTTTGAAGTAGCAGCAACCTGTACAACACTATTTACAAAGTGCATAGCGGTCATATTACGCACCCATGCGTTTTTAGCGTTGTTAATATTGATGAAGTTGGCATAGTGGGCTTCATCTGAAAAATATTCCTCGCCGTTGTATACGGCAGTAGGTTTTCCATCAGGGCGGTCCATATTGCCATAACGGGTAGTACGTACTGCAGGGTCATATTCTGATATACCACGCAGGTTCTCAACCGCTACGTTTTCAATACGTTCGTCATTATATTTAAATATATCACCGCCACCCCATTTGGTTTCAATAGCGGTAAATATTGGCGCGTCAACGGTAATGGTATTGCCTTTGATCTCGGTAATGATACGATCATAGTTGATATTAAACGGACGCCACCTGTTATTTTTTACAGCGGCACTATCCTGGCCAATAGCTTTTATCCAATCCTGGTTACCATAGCGGCGTACCATTATTTTATCGCCAACTTTAAATCCTTTAGCTGCAGCAACGTTAAATGTACGTCCACCTACAGGCACATAATTATCGGTTATTTTTTGTTTGGTAGCTTCATCAACTGCTGCACCTTTTTCGCCTTGTATATTAATTAAAGCGGCACGAGTCATCGGTTTAACGGTGCGGCCAAATAGTATAGTGCCAATATCACTCATACCTTCACCACGCAATATTACCCCCGATGCGCGGATGTAAAGTGGCTTATCCAATGGATATTCGCCCATTTTTAATAATACCGCGCCACGGAAACCTGATGCATCCAAGGGCATAGCTGATACCTTATCGATAGCTGCTTGTACATTAGCCGAGTTATCGCCGGCTACAGGCCAAACGGTAACTTTATTGGGTACATAAGGGATGGCAACGCCACCACCTTTATAACCCGCGTTTGAAAAGTCAGGAATGCGGTTGCCAAGTGTATCTGCAACGTAAACTAGTTTGCCATTAACTCCCGGGTACACCAATGATGTAGAAGGAAGGATGTCCTTATTTTGGGCTTGGGCAAAATAAGCACCGAAGCAAAGCATCAGCGCGGTAATTGTGTAAGTTTTAAATCTCATAATTTTATTGGTTATAAAAATGAATAAACCCGTGAATTGGTTATCGCACGGGTTTAGCGCGGCTAAGTAATATCCACTTAATTAGGTTGAAAATTATTGTTTATCGTCATCAACTACATCATAACCGCGCCATTTGTAGCGTTCGTTAGCCAATTTTGTAGCGGCAGGCCATGCTATATTATGCTCTTTAGTGCGTGTCCATACACCACGATTTTCTTCGGTATCAAAAAACAGTTGTATCTGGTAGTTATAGGTAGTTTGTTCAGCTTGTATTCTTCTTGAAGTTGGCTCATTGTATATGCGCAACAATTTAGATGAAAGATATCCTTTTTGAACTTTTAAAGCAGGTACATAAATAGTAGTGTACATTTTTTCAAATTCGGCAGCTTTATCAGCATTAACAATAAAGTCCATTTGCAAGCTCATGCCTTTTTGAGTTGCTGGGGCAGCAGCAGTTGCAGCTGGGCGAGCACCACCGGCAGCGGCGCCTACAGCACCCGGACCGCCGGGACCACCTGGTCCGCGTTGAGGAGCAACCAGGTTTTTGGAGGTTCCAATACCAACAACTAATAATTCCACATCATCAGTTCCTGTATTGGCAAGCGTTACTTTTTCATTTACTAAAGCATAGGTAGCATCATCAGCTCCAAAAGGAGTTTTAGTGCCATTAATATCAACTGTTCCTGAGCCTTTTACCACATAATAAATTTCTTCCATACCATCCATGGTACGTGCAGCAGTAGTTGTGCCGGCCGGTATTACAATATGATCAACATGGTCCCAATTGGTTTTAAAAACATCGGTGCTAAAAATACGGCGTTGTAAAACACCGGTACCGTATGTGGCATTGGCTCTGGCTTTGTCTTTTTCCAACCTGCCTGATATAAATACCGGGATCGGATCCAATGCAGCACCTACACGGGTGTCACCCAGATCAAAATTATCGCTACGGCCTTTAACCATGCCTACTCCAAAGTTAAGCCATTTAACAGGCTCGGTGCCGGGATTATAAACAGCATGCGAATTGTTCAAACGACAAGGGACTATAGCAGGTGCTTTTATTAATGATGTGCGGCCGTTGATGGTAAATTCTGCCTCACCGGTCAAGATCACAAACATTTCTTCCATATTGTTATGGAAATGATGGCCAATACCTGATTTTCCGTTTATTTTTCCGGCATGCAGCCACACTAAGTTGGTTGTTACATCCTGCGGACCAAGCAATCCGCCAAAAGCCATGGTACCTGCTCCACGGTGTACATTGCCTTGTTCCCTCAATTTAGAAGGATCATTATGAACTACACGGCTTTTTGTTGCCGGGCCTTGTGCCGACGCTGATACTGTTAATACAGTAAATAATAATGTAAATAATTTATTCATGGTTCTCATGATGGGTTGGTTTAATATTTTAAGAATATATATAACTGGTTATAATGGTAATGGGTAAATATGCGAAAACTTTTTCTGACTATAAATAGCCAAAAAAATTAAATGTCGCTTTAACTTTTAATCTTATCCTAAGTTAAGTATATATGTACCTAAATCTTACTTATATACCCCATTATTAAGTAAATTATGGGGTGTGCAATGCCTATGCAACAATTTTGTTGTTTTTATAGTAAACTTGTATTTTATATATTAACCCCCACATTTAGTCAATGCTATTCAACAGTTTTATTTTTATTGCCCTACTGGTAATAACGCTGTTTGTATATTATTTACCCGTTTTTTCACGATTTCAAGTACAGGTTTTAATTATCTCAAGCCTGGTATTTTATGCTTATGAGGCCCCAGCGTTGTTATTGCTGTTGTTATGCTCGGCAGGTATAAATATTTTAACCAGTTACCGGGTTGCCTATGGTAAATCACATTGGCGCAAAACTTATGCAACCCTTGGCATTACGCTTAACCTACTAATCCTTGCTGTTTTTAAATATTCGCCGCTTTTTGCCAATACGTTTTTAGATACCAACACCAGTATTGGGCAATTTTTAATTTTGATGCCATTGCCAATAGGGATTTCCTTTTACACGTTTGAGGGCATAAGTTTATTGGTTGATGTATATGCAGATAAGCACCATGATAAAATTTTGGTAGATAGATCGCTACAAAAGCATTTTAGTAAAACCCTGTTCTTTGTTTCCTTTTTTCCGCATTTAATTGCCGGGCCTATTTTAAAGGCTTACGAATTTTACCCCCAGATCAAACAAAAATCAATAAAGGGTATCGATACTACTTCGGCATTTAAAAACCTGGTGACGGGGTATTTTTTAAAAATGGTGATTGCCGATAATCTCTCTGTCTTCACTCAAAAACTGGCATTTCCTTATTTAAAAACCTGTTCCTCGGCCGAGTTGATCGCTATGTTGTTTGGTTATTCATTTCAAATATTTGCAGATTTTGCGGGGTATTCTCTAATAGCCGTAGGCCTTGCCAAATTATTTGGCTATGACATTATGAAAAATTTTAACTTTCCCTATATATCCGCATCAATTACCGAGTTTTGGCGCAGATGGCATATATCGCTTTCCAGCTTTTTAAAAGAGTATTTATACATCCCGTTGGGCGGTAACCGCAAGGGAAAAGCACGTACTTATTTAAACCTGCTGATAACTATGGTACTGGGTGGGATATGGCATGGAGCCGCATGGAGTTACGCGGTATGGGGGCTATGCCACGGTATTCTTTTAGGTATAGAAAGGTTGTGGAATGATGTTTTTGAAAAAAGGAAGGTAAACTTACTTATTTACTCAATTAAAGTAATAGCTGTTTTTATCATAGTATCTCTGCTATGGTTGTTATTTAAACTGCCATTTGCCGAAGTATTGGAGTATTTTAAAACCATACGTGTAAACACAAATTATCCCATAAATACAGATGGCATTATATTGATATTGATCTACAGTTTACCCGTTATTATCTACCATGCTATTTATCTATTTAAAAAATATGAAAGCTTTTCTGCTTGGCTAAACAGGTACAATTATATAGGCTATGGTTTTTTGCTGGCGATGATAGCCTTAAACAGCGGACCTAAAGGCTCATTTATTTATTTTCAGTTTTAGGGATGATAAAAAGAAGCCTTGTCATATTTGCCATTCTTTTTGCGCTATTCAATATTGCGGCTACGTACACTCAGCCTGATGATAAATACGCGCAATCTGATTTTCAGCGAAACGTGATAAAGGCTGATCAATATATATACAGCCACTACGACTATAATGCGGTTATCCTGGGTTCGTCGCTTGCCTATAGGATACCTACCGATTCGCTTCCCGGTTTTTATAATCTTGCGCTATCCGGCATGTCAATATATGATGGCGGGGCAGTTTTGCTAAGCCGTAAAACAATACCTAAAACCGTTTTTATTGAGATCAATGTTATCCAACGGCCAAAATCTGAATCTTTTTCTCAAGAGTTTGAATCTCCGGTATATGTTTTTTTTAAGCGGATATTCCCCGCGTTGAGGGCAGAAAACCAACCGGTAATTTTAATAAAAAAGGCCATCGGTCAAGTAAAAGCATCGGTACAGCCTAAGCCTGGATTGAAAAGGCGCAATAAAATAGCTGCAAGAAATATTTACTTACCCGAACGGTTGTTTAAACCACTATTGACTATTCAAATAAAAGATCACAGCACACGCGATACTGCTTTGGCCAATAAAGCCATTGTAACATTAAAGCAATTGGTGCAAAAAATTGAAGCAAGGGGTAGTAAGGTTATTCTTTTTGAAATGCCTGTAAACCCAATTATCCAGCGATCGCCTAAGGCAACTTTAACAAGGGGGTTGGTTGCTATAAATTTTCCGCGGCATCAATTTATACCTGTACCGCCAACCACGTTTAAAACCAGGGACGGCCTGCATTTAGCACAAAAAGAAGCAGTTGATTACACGCTTTATTTTAAAAAGCAGACAAACAGATAAATAGCTGTTTGCTGCAACCATGATAATCAAGATTATTTCTAAATTTAAAGAATGTACCGAAAAGCTTTATACACAATAGTTTTATCAATGATTTATCTGACTTGTACGGCTCAGCACATAAAAATAGCCGATAGTTTACGGATAAAATATGGAATACCTGAATTGGCATTTGCTGTTATATCGGCAGATAAGGTTGTTGAGGAGCAATATTTAGGCTACCATAAATTGGGGCAAAGCGCAAAATCTGATACCGCACGAAAAACTGATTATTTTCATTTAGGATCAAATACCAAAGCTATAACGGGGTTTATTGCAGCTTATTTAGTAGAGCAAAATAAAATAAAATGGTCAACTAAATTATTTGATATTTTTCCGGAATGGAAAAAGCAAGCTAACCCTACCTACTACCAGGTAACCTTGCAAGATCTATTGTCACACAGGGCAACAATACAGCCCTATACAAGTGGTGGCGAATATCAAAAACTACCATCTTTTAAAGGGGATAAAGCTCAAAAGAGGCAAGAGTTTGCAGCCTATCTGATAGCGCAAATTCCCGTAAATTCTAATAAGATTTATAACTATTCAAATGCCGGATATTCTATAGCAACGGCAATGCTCGAAAAAGTTTCAGGTAATACATGGGAAGTGTTGGTAGAAAAAATTATTAACAGTAAACTACACCTGAAGGCAAAATTTGGTTGGCCAAATAAACTATCAGTAAATGAACCATGGGGACATTGGATAGAAAATAACAAACTTACTCCTGTGCAGGGCAACACTAGTTATAATTTAAACCTGGCAGAGCCCGCTGGTGATATCTGCATGACCTTGCCTGACTATATAAAATTTATAAAGCTTAATTTACAAGGCATTGCAGGCAATGGCAATATACTTAAATCAAGCACTTACAACTTTTTGCATTATGGATTAAAAGAATACGCAATTGGTTGGGGGAACAAGGTTGAAAAGGATATTAAATTATCAGAGCATGCAGGTTCAGCGGGCACCTACTTTTGTTACACTTTAATAAATGGCATTAAAAATAAAGCCTACGTTATTGTTACCAACAGCGCAACAGAGAATGCTCAAAAAGGGGTATTTGAGTTGCTTAAAATTTTGCAAAACAACTAATAATTCGATATTTAATTAGTTAATAGGTATTCATTATTTACTTTTGCGCCAAACAAAAAACAATGGCAAATATTAATTTAAAAGTTTATCATGGTGTTGAAGCAACGGTAAACGCTTATATTTTTTCTGACGATAAAAGTATTGTATTGGTAGACGGACTTCGCAACAGTGAAGAAGCTACCCAATTGGCTAACCAAATAAAGGCAGAGGGCAAACCAGTTACCCATATGCTAATTACCCACGGCCACCCTGATCATTACACAGGTATGAACGTGATGAAACAGGAGTTTCCGGATGTACAGATAGTGGTTACTACAGATGAGATAAAAAAAGATATCATCAACTTTTCTACCTGGATGGAAAGTGTAGGATGGTTGGAAAAAGAACCTGCTTTAAAGCCAAAATCGGCTACTAATCCTAATGGTTTTGATTATGAAGGCCAAATAAGTGTTTTAAACAGTAAACAATTGCAATTGGCAGAAGGTGCCATATTAGAACTTAACAGTGATTACAGTGCTGCCGAATGCGAACACCTGACCACTATTTTTAGTAAAGACCTTAACGCGTTTTTTGCCAACGATTTTATCTACAATTGCGTGCACCCTTGGTTAGCTATATCACAGGAGAATATTGAAAACTGGAAAAAACAACTGCAAGAATTTAAAAGCACTTTTGCCCAAAGCCAACCAACAGTATATGGTGGCCATGGTAAACCCGCTGATGTTTCTGTTTTTGATAAGCAGTTAAAGTATATTACCGATTTTGAAGGCGTTGTAGCCAACGCTATCAGCAGGGAAGATGCTATGCAAAAAATGCAAGAGTTATATCCAGATCACACTCAAGCCGACTTTTTATTAGTTTATTCAGTAAATGCTTTTGTGGCGGAGCAATAGTACTTATATATCATTTACAATAAAGCCTCAATCGAAAGATATAAGGCTTTATTTATTTACTATTGCCAAAAAGCAGGTTTTTGAACCGTTCCCCTTATGGTGCAATCACCGCAAGTTTTATCTGAGTAAAGAAAACCTGGGGATGGATCCGCTCGGTTTATAGTGATATAAGGGCTATATAAAGGAATAAGGATAGATGTTGTTTCAGCTGTATCTATCCTACAGTTATAGGGGTATTTTGTTATAAAATTTATTGGCAACTCATGTTTGTTAATATATATGCGCTTAATTTGTGTAGTACCCGCACTAACATAACCAATAACCGGTTCAGAGGCATCAGCAATATTATGAACATTGCCAATAAGCTGTGAAGGCTGCACATCAAATATACTTCCTAATGTTTCGGTGCTTTTTTTAAGGCTTTCCCAAAAAGCATATGCCTCTTTTGTTAAAGCAGTTTGCGTAACGAATATGCTGTATTTGATAGATATTTTTTCTGATGTGCCTTCAATAAAAGTTAAAGGGAATTGATAAGCGACATCCCGGGTTAAAGCTGCCGTTGAATTAAGAAAAATATTAGCTGAGGTAGTTGCTCCATAACATGAATACACCGATTGCGCCGTGGGCCGTGGGACTAGGCTACTTCCGTTTGATACATAACCAGAATAATATTTAGCATTGAACTGCCATGCTTCAGTATAATTGTATATATAGTAACGGGTATTATTGGTGTCATCATGCGTATTAGCGTATATTTCTATGCCATTGTTTTTAACCGTAAACCCTACTGAATCTATCGGTGGAGTTACTCTCACATTAGCCAGGTCAGACAAGTAGGTTTTTCCATTGGCAGTTTTTATACGCAGCCGGTATTGCTTGGTCTTATCTAAATTTAAAACAGTGGGTGACGAGGAATAGCTGCCTTTTACTACCTCTTTTAATGTAGCTACCGTTGCCTGGGCATTTTCAACTGTTACTGTTGCGCCACCCTCGGGGTTGGCAGTAGTTTTATTCCCAATAATTACTGTTCTGCTAAGGTTAATTGTGGTGAAGTCGGTGCCTGCGTTTATCAAACCTTCAACCACCAAAATATTAGTATTGGTAGTTGTAGTTTTCAAATCGATTGGCTTTTGGCAACTATAAAAAGCCATAATTAACGTTATTAACCCAATATAAAAATTTATTTGCCGCATCATTTCGCTGTGTATCATGTTATTTCCAAAAAGCCGGTTTTTGTAAAGTTCCTCTTATTGTGCAATCAGCGCAAGTTCTATCCGTGTAAAGAAAACCCGGTGGATCAGGTGCTCCGGTTGGGTTTAACGGAGTAGTGCCGGCAGTTAATGAAACAACATAGGTGGCTACATCACCGGGGGACTTCGCGGTATCTATTCTGCAGTTATAAGGGTATTTAGTTATAAAACTTGATGGAAGGTCTCGTTTGTTGATATATATGCGTTTACTTTGTGATGTGCCAACACTTATATAACCTATTACAGGTTCAGTTGGATCAGCAATGTTATGGACATTGCCAGTAAGTTGCGAAGGCTGTACATCAAATATGCTTCCTAATGATTCAGTGCTTTTTTTAAGATTTTCCCAAAACACATAAGCCTCTTTTGTTAAAGCAGTTTGATTAACTAAAATGCTGTATCTGACAGATATTCTTTCGGATGTACCTTCAATAAATATCAATGGAAACTGATAAGAAATATCCCGGGTTAAAGCGGCAGTTGAGTTCAGAAAAATATTAGCTGTGGCTGTCTCGGCATAGCATGAACTTACTAATTGTGCCGAGGTTCGTGGTATTACGCTACTTCCGTTTGATATGTAGGAAGAATAATATTTAGCGTTAAACTGCCACGCCTCAGCATAGTTATACAAATAATAGCGGCTATTATTACTATCATCATGCGCGTTAGCATATATCTGTATGCCATTATTTTTAATAGTATAACCAACAGAATCTATTGGCGGGGTAATTTTCACATCAACCAGGTCAGATAAATAAGTTTTACCATTAGCGGTTTTGACGCGTACACGGTATTGTTTGGTTTTGTCTAAATTTAATATTGCCGCCGAAGAGTAGGTGCCCTTTGATATCTCATTTAACGTAACTACTGTTGCCTGCGCATTTTCAATAGTCACTATTGCACCACCCTCGGGGTTGGCAGTGGTTTTGTTGCCAATAATTACCGTACGGCTTAATTTAATTTTGGTTAAGTCGGTGCCTGCATTTATCAGTCCTTCAACCACTAAAATATTAACATTGGTAGTTGTGGCTTTTATATCTATTGGCTTTTGGCAACTATAAAAACCTATATTTAACACTATTAAGCTTATATAAAATTTTATATATCTCATCACTTCTATGTTTTACACTGATCGTAGTCGTGTTTCATCTCATCATTTCCAAAAAGCAGGTTGCTTAACAGTGCCTCTTGTGGTACAATCTCCGCATGGTTTTTCGGTAAATCCATATTTTCCATCTACAAACCCTAATGTAGCATAAGGGCTATTTAAAGGAACAAGAAGAGATTGCACATCAGCGCCTCCGGCCGAATCAATCCTGCACGCATACGGATATTCCATTTTAAAAGTTGAAGGCAACTCATTCTTATTAATATATATTCTCTTATTTTGTGTTGTGCCTGCACTTATGTAACCAATAACCGGTTCAGCTGCATCGGCAACATTCTTAATATTACCAATAAGCTGTGTAGGCTGTGTATCAAATATACCGCCCAATTCGTTGCTTCTTTTCAAGTTTCCCCAAAAAGCATGGGCTTCTTTTGTTAAAGCTGTTTGAGTAACCAGTATAGAATATTTGATACCTATTTTTTCTGATGTGCCATCAATAAAAGCTAAAGGAAATTGATAGGTAACATCCTGGCTTAAAGCTGTTGTTGAATTAAGCATAATATTGTACAGTTCACCATTGCCAAAGCACTCATCTACATATTGCGCTTGTGTGCGTCTACCCAAGCTACTTCCGTTTGATACATGAGAAGAAAAAAATTTCGCATTAAAACGCCATGTTTCAGCATAGCTATATAAATAATAGCGGCTGTTATTAGTGTCGTCATGCGTGTTGGCATAAATCTGTATGCCGTTATTTTTTATTGTATAACCGATAGAATCAATAGGCGGGGTTATTTTCACATCAACCAGGTCTGACAAGTAGATTTTGCCATTGGCCAATTTTATCCGTAAACGGTACTGTTGGGTCTTATCTAAATTTAAAACCGGCGAAGCATAAATGCCCTTTGCTATCTCTTTTAATGTAACTACTGTTGCGTGTGCGGTTTCAATACTTACGGTAGCTAATCCTTCGGGATTAGCTACCGTTTTATTACCAATAATTACCGTCCTGCTTAGTTTAATTTTTGTAGAGTCGTTTTGAACATTGATCAATCCTTCTACCACCAATATATTAGCATTAGTAGTAGTAGCTTTTATATCTATTGGCTTTTGGCAACTATAAACGGCAACAATAAAAGTTAGAATATACAAGTATATTTTTAAGTGTTTCATAAACGATTTCGTTTATTGCCAAAATGTGGGTCTCTTTACCTTCCCGGTAAGGGTACAATCTGCACAACTTTTGGTGGTATACTCATAACCTATAATTGACATACTAATAGGGTCATAAATTGACTCTATAGTATATAAGTTATAGGCGCTAGCTGGATTAATAAGCTTGCTTAATTGAGCATTATAGGCAGTATCAACCTCACATTGGTTTGTTGATAAAAAGTTAAATTTTGAAGGAAGATTATGTTTATCAATAAAAATTCGTTTAGATTGTGTAGTTGCAGCACTAATATAGCCAATAACAGGTTCGTTTAAATCAGCTATATTATGGATGTTGCCGGGTATTGTTGATGGTTGAGTATCAAAAATACTCCCCAATGTTTCTGTACTTGTTTTCATATTCTCCCAAAATGAATAAGCATCCTTTGTTAATGCGGTTTGCGTAACCATAATGCTGTATCGCACTTGCAATCTTTTTGATGAATAATCTATGGTTGTAATGGGTACCTTGTTAACTACATCCTGGGCAAGGGCAACTGTTGATTTTGTTATTACAGTTTTTGAAGTATTATCGTTAAAACAATAATATACCTCTTGCTGCGGTGTTCTGCGCACTAAACTAGTTCCATTAGTAATATAGCGTGATTCAATATCAGCATGAAACATCCAGGTTTCGGTAAAATTGTAAAGATAATATCGGCTATTATTGGTGTCATCGTGCGAATTAAGATATATCAGCATACCTCTATCATTAAATGTATAGCCTAGTGAGTCTATTGGTGGGGTTACTTTAGCATCTACCAGGTCTGACAAATAGTTTTTGCCAATAGCTGTTTTTATGCGTAAACGATATTGTTTGGTTTTATCTAAATTTAAAACCGGGGTAACGTAGGTGCCTTTGGCCTTTTCTTGCAAGATTGCAACTGTTGCCTGGGCAGTTTCAATACTTATAGTTGCACCACCCTCGGGGTTAGCAGTATTTTTATTGCCAACAACTACTGTTCGGCTTAGTTTAATTGTGGTAGAGTCGGCAATATTTATCAATCCCTCCACAACCAAAATATTAGCATTGGTAGTTGTGGTTTTTATATCTATTGGCTTTTGACAACTATAAAAAAGTATAATAGCCATACTTAAACCAATGTAAATTTTTATATGACTCATATAACTAAAGTTTATATTGGTGTTTTATGTAGACTATTTAGTTACCTCAAATGTTGAGTTATAGCTGCCCGCTTGCCCATCACTTGTTAAACCCTGTAAAACTACTGCATATTTACCTGGCTTATCTGCTGTATAGAATGAAACTTTTGCCTTGCCTTGTGCATCTGTATTTACATCAGGAGCCCAGTATAAAACATTTCTAAAATCGGGTACGCGGCTTTTTTGTTGCTGTTCCGTCTCATAAACCGGCGAGTAAAACTCACGCTGCAGTTGCATACCCTCATAGTCAAGCACCACTGCCCGTGGGTCAATTTCAAATCCTGCCATATCACCTTTATATGATGTTAGGTTTATTACACCATTTGTTCTGATAGGGCCCCAATAAAATTCACGGTCAACCATATCCAATTTCCTGATCTTTAATGGATCTATTGTAAAAAGCTTATCCAAATTAAAAATAGGAACCCCATCCAATATAGCTATCGGGTCTTCGTCCTTGTATAGCTCAATAGGGCTGAGCAGATTAAAATGCACTCTGTTTTTCCTAACACTTACCAAAACCTCTAATATATACTCCCGCAAAACCTCCTCCATGGTAATAAATCTTCTATAATCGTCTAACAGGTACGATTTAACTTTAGAAGTACCAATGTATCCCGCACTATCCACCATTGGGTCTACGTACTGTTTTAATTTATCGGGCAGATAAATATTTTGCACCTGCATGTTAAGGCTGGTATTCTCAAGCGCTTTTTGCCATCTTTTATCTAAACCAAATGATAGTACTTTTGAGGTAGCGTATTGCTCAGAAAATGGACTTTTTATAGTTATATTGTATTTACTACTATCTTTTTCGGTATTGGTTTGCACTACTATTTCGCCGGGGCCAAATAACTGACGGGTATTAAATAATAGCTTACCTGTCGAATCGGCAACTGCTCCGTATAATTGAAGTCGTTTGCCGGTTACACCCAAATATGCAATTACACCCGGAGCTGGTTTTTCGGCTGCATTGTTCAACTGGCCGGTAATCAAATGCCCATCATACTCAGGTAAGTAAGTGAATTTTTGTTTGCTATCTAAAACATCGGTCCATTTAAACTTGCTCCACCCTTGTATCAGCAACAAATTATCCAGTGCTTTATCAGTTTCAGATGTCACTACGTCAAAATAATAGCGCGGAGACTCAATATTGCCCTTTAATTCAGATCCTAACCACATATAGCTGGCTATATCCGCGTCATCCGCATTATTTAACGAGTCTAATTTAAATACGGAAACAGACATGTTGGCCGCCGTTGGCTTACCCACGGTATTGTTAGTTGAAACCGCAATATCAACCTGGCTACGGGTTTTATATTGCGTTTGTACCTGGCCAAATAAGTTTAGCAATTTGGGCCGGTTAAAAATAAGTCGCTCGCAAACAGGTTGCCTTGCGCTATTAAACACGGTGACATGATTAATGCCCTGGCCTAATTTTGTTTTGTCGATGGATATTGAGGCATCGCCATTTGCATTGGTTACTATACTTTGCGCCAGCATTACCTGGTGCCCACTGTGTACAAAAAGATATAGGGGCTCGTTATTATTACCACGCGTACTTATTTTTAATTCCGGCTGTTGCTTATCAGCATCCACTACATGTATAGTGTATCCTTTTGCTGTAACAGTTGGCAAATCATTTATAAGTGCATTATCCCGGCCAATACGTACCACTGCCTTATAAGTGCTATTGGCCTCGGGGGTAAACGCAAAGCTGCCCATTCCAAATTTTAATGATTGAAAACGTGCGACGGTATCATTGCGCTGATTGATAACTACACCATTAATTTCAGCCCCTTTACCATTACTGCCTAAAGCTTTAAAACCAACAGTGCTGGTTACGCCGGCAAGTAGGTTCCCACTCTCTGCAAAAAACTGGATACTGGCAGGTTTGGTAATCTCTTTTGGAGCATCAGTAAGTTCAGTTAGGGGATTTACCAATGTAATTGCTTTCTCAAAAAAAACATCCGGGCCAAAATTTTTCATCCAGTTGGTGTAGGCCCTTAGCTTATAATTGCCATTTTTTAAAGTAACCGGTATATAAAATGATCCGTTCCCTGCACCCTTATTTAATGATATTTTTGCTTGCAATACTGCATTGTTAGCCTCATCTAAAACATCTACATAAGCTACCTTGCTAATATTTAACGGCGTATTCAACCCCGCGTCAACATTATATATTTTAAACCATAATATCTCTCCGGTTAGGTAAAAGCTTTTATCGGTATGTACATATATTTTTTCCTGCAATACCTGGTCATTATACTGCTTAAAATTGTTTTTTAGTACATCTAATACCTGGGCATTTCCATTTACACTTGCAAGTGCAAGCAGAAAGAAAATTATAGTTGATTTTAATATATACGGCAATTTGTTTTTCATAACATTATTTCCAAAAAGCAGGTTGTTTAAGAGTTCCTCTTATTGTACAGTCTGAACATTGTTTATTAGAGTATGCGATACCCGCCGGATCATCATATTTATAGTATAAAGGAACATTTGGATTGTTTGAACCTAAAAAAAAGAAAGGATTGAAGTCACCTACATTCATTGTACACCCATATGGGTATTGAGTTTTAAAATTCGATGGAAGCTCTCTTTTATCGATAAATATTCTTCTATTTTGTGTTGTACCCGCACTTATGTATCCAATAACCGGTTCGTTGGCATTAACAACATTACGAATATTACCTACAAGTTGCGAGGGCTGCGCGTCAAATATACTGCCTAATGCTTCAGTACTCTTTCTTAGGTTTTCCCAAAAAATATAAGCGTCCTTGGTTATAGCTGTTTGCGTAAGCAACATAGTATACCTGATAGAAATTCTTTCTGATGTACTTTCAATAAAAGTTATAGGAGCTTGATAGACCACATCCTGCATTAAGGCGACTGTGGAATTGAGCACAATTCTATTTGAAGGTGCACTTGCAAAGCATGTAGTTATATTTTCAGATGCTGTTCGGTCTCTCAATTGATTCCCCTGTACTATAAGACCAGAAGAATACATGGTATTGAATTTCCATGTCTCAGAAAAATTATACAAATAATAGCGACTGGAATTGCTATCATCGTGCGTGTTGACATACACCTGTATGCCATCGCTTTTAACGGTATAACCAACCGAATCAATAGGCGGCGTCACTTTAACATCAACCAGGTCTGATAAATAAGTTCCACCTGTACGTGTTTTTATGCGTAAACGATATTTTTGAGTCTTATCTAAATTTAAAATAGGCGAGGCATACGTTCCTTTTGATATTTCTTTTAAAGTAGCAACTGTTGCCTGGGCAGTTTCAATTGTTACTGTAGCACCCTGTTCTGGATTGGCTGTGGTTTTGTTTCCAATAATAACCGTTCTGCTTAAGTTTATCTTGGTAGAGTCGGCAACGTTTATCAAACCTTCAACTACCAAAATATTAGCATTGGTGGTTGTGGCTTGCAAATCAATTGCCTTTTGGCAGCTATAAAAAGTTGAAATTCCAAGCATTAAACCAATATAAAATTTCACCCTTTTCATCCTGCCTAAAATTTTATATTATAATTAACAAATGGTATAGGTGCAGCAAAAATAGAGAGCTGGTAACCGCCAATTATCCCACCTTGTTGTGTAAAGAAGGTTGAGTAAGCGTTTTGCCGCCCGGTAATGTTATAAACCCCAATGGTCCATGAATTATGAGTTAATTGATGAATTTTGTGGTTACCTTCAATATTTAAAGCAAGGTCGGCCCTGAAATAATCAGGTATACGGTACTGGTTACGGTCAGAGTAATAAACCCTTTGCGACCCTTGATAATTAAATTTAGCAATAGGTAGAGTTATTGGCCTACCTGTACTATACATTATGTTAAGAGAGAAACTGTACCTGTGCGAAATATGATAGCTGCCTGTTAAAGTAAAGTTATCAGGCTTATCATAGTTAGCCGGATAATACCCCCCTTGATTGATTAGCGGCAATACGTTCGGATCATCTTGTTTTAAAAATGTGCGGGCATAGGTATAACTCATAATTCCGGTTAGTTTGCCTGCGGTTTTACGTATCATAAACTCAATACCATAAGCTTTACCCCGGGTATTTATCACGTCAGTTTCAATAGTTTCGTTAAGTATCAGCGATGCGCCGCTTTTATAATCAAGGTAGTTATTAATACGTTTGTAATATCCTTCTACCGATAATTCAACAGTGTTTGATTTTAGATTTTTATACAATCCTAATGAAACCTGGCTGCCCGATTGTGGCTTGATGTTATGATCGCTTAACTGGTAAACATCCGTTGGTGAAATAGCCGTACTATTTGAAAGCAGGTGTAAATATTGGTGCATAGTATTATATGCCGCTTTAACTGATAGGTCGCTGGTTATGCTATACCTTGCAGATAACCTTACTTCGGGATTAATATAAGTTTTTATAATTTGATTGTTGCCGTAATTAGTAGTGCTTAGCAAACTTGAACTTGTTTTTGGCAAACCGGCTGCATAATAACGTGCTTCTGTTGGGCCCAGTACATTATACATAGGTATACGCACCCCTCCTGATACGGTTAACTTATCAGTAATATCAAATTTATCGCCGGCATATAACGCGCTTTCAAGGCCATATTGTGTGGCAATTGTTTTGGGTGCAGTAAGCCCCTGTTCGCCAACTGGTTTTATATCACCCGGGTTCAATTTGTAATAAATTGAACTTAGGCCAAAAGTTATACTATGCTTGTTGTTAGGATAATAATTAAAATCAACTTTAAAATTAGATTGATTGATGTTAAAATTAAGCTGGTATGCATTTATAGGGTTAACTGTGCTGCCAATGCCATATTGATAGCGGTCAAACCCGGCACTTACAACACTATATAGTTTATTGCTAAAATTATGCTTCCATTTTAGGGCAGCGTTTTTATTGCTGTAACTATAGGTGGTGTCGCTATTTAATTTAAAATTATCGTTACTTAAGTAGCTATATAAGTACAGGCTATTCTTATCATTAATACGATGGCTTATATCCAGGTTAAAATCATAAAAAGCGGCCCTGCTGTTTTTATAAGCTTTTGGTAATAAATCAAGCAACCAATTTGAGTAAGTTGTACGTCCGCCAAATATAAATGATGTTCTATCTTTAATTATTGGCCCTTCAACGCTTAGCCTGCTCGTTAATAATCCAATACCTGCAGATCCGGTAAATTTTTTTTGATTACCCTCGCGGTTATTAACATCAAGCACCGATGCTAAGCGCCCCCCAAGACGTTCAGGAATGGTGCTTTTATGTAATTCAACATCTTTTACTATATCGGGGTTAAATGCCGAGAAGAAGCCAAAAAAGTGAGCCGGATTATAAATAGTTAACCCGTTAAGCAATACCAGGTTTTGATCTGCCGCACCACCCCGCACGTTAAATCCGGTAGTTGCTTCGCCAACAGACTGAACACCCGGCAATGCCAGCATAGCCCTTAAAACATCGGCTTCGCCAAATACAGCAGGTATTTCTCTGATGCTTTTTATATCCAGCTTCACCGTGCCCATTTGCAAACCCCTAACATTAGCTATTTTGGTTTCAGATATTTTTACTTCTTTTAAACTCTGTATCTGTTCCTGCAAATCAATATTTAATTTGCCATCGCTGTACAATAATATCTGGCGGTAGGTATCGCGGCTACCAAGCGACCTTATATTAATAGTATGTTTACCTTTTGGTAATGTTATTGAATAAAAACCAAACTCATCAGAGCTTACGCCCGTTTTAAGGCTAGGTATATATAAACTGGCACCTGTTATGGGTTCGCCGGTTTTAGCTTCTTTTATGTAGCCTGCCATAGTAGCAGTGCCGGTTCCTATTTGGTTGGTTTTTATACCAATCTCATAAATCTTATTTTCAACAGTTGCTTCGGGTATTTGAGTTTCCTTTTCATTAGTTGTAAAAACCTGGGATGCCGCTGGCTTTTGATCGGTTTTAGGTTTGTCTACAGTTGGTTTAGCATCAAAAAAGCCCCCGGCTAAGTTGGTTTGTATAGTGCGGTCCTTAGTTAAAAACACCTCTTGTTGTGCTGTTATGGCATAACGGAAACGGGTGTCTTTAAAGGCTTCATCCAAAATACGTTTTAAAGGCTGCTGGTTTAATTGCAGTGTTACCCTCAAGCTGTCAAACACAACAGGGGGATAATAAAAATGATATCCGGTTTTGCTTTCAAGATCGCTGACTACAGTTTCAATACTCGCCTGTTGAAAATTAACGCTAACCTGGGGGCCATCAATACCCTGGGCTAATGACACTTTACTCAATAAAAATAATAATGCAAATAAGTATAAGTATCTCATATTAGTTAGTAATACGGTCATAATAAGCAAGTATCATTACCATCGCCCGCTCTTTATCATCTGAATAATCAATCCCGGTGTCCTTTATATATTTTTTAAGCTCTTTCTTTTTATCAACAAGCAGATTTAATACCTGGCCTTTAGTGCCTACACTGTGATAGGTTGCGCCTTTTTTGATATAGTAGGAGTTTTGTGAGTAATAAACTCTCTTACCGGTAAGGCTCTCAAACTGGCCTGATTTAGATCGCTTTACCAGGAGTTGAAGTTTATTGCTACTATACAATTCGTCATAAAAACCAACATCCATTTTTTTATTCAGTTCATCTGGTATCAGCCTTATAAAATGGTGTCCGTATAAATCAAAATCTGATATCCCTTCGCTTAATAAAGTGAATTTAGTGGTATTATCATACAATAAGGTTACCACTTGCTTTAGGTTCAGATCATATATTAAAGGGATATTTTTATAGGATGTTCCATAATAGGTAACACTACCATTTACCAATTGAATAGTGTCTTTAAAATATGGGCCGCTGATACTACGAACGTCATAAAACTCATATATAGCACCACGATATAATTGAGAGTGTAACCCGATAGCTTTTTGGTACGCGGTTACTGTATTTTCAATTACCGCCTGGTTATCGGCGTTGCTTTGGCCCAATACCGGACAGGTATAGGCAAAACCGCATAATAAAATAAAAAGCCTTATGGTATATAAATTCATGAAATTGTTAAAGTAAGGTTTATTAGGTATCACCTTGTAACGCCAACTCATTTAATTGGTTTGTACGCAATTTAACATAACAGTTGGCTTATTTGCAAATAATTATAAAATTAGTTTTAAAAAAAATAGCTGATTAGAGGCCTGATTTAAGGGTTTTTATAATAAAGTAGCAAAGCTGACGGATTGCTATGCCATCATTTTTTTGGCACCCAATAAAGCCAAAAGCGAAACGGATGCTGCAACCGTTAAATAATATCCCACATATGCTAAACCGTAATTGTGGGCCAATGTAGTTGCCAGGTAAGGTGTAAGCGATGCGCCAAAAATACCCGCCAGGGTAAAAGCCAGCGAAGAGCCTGTATAGCGCACTGCTGCCGGGAAAATGCCCGCCAGCGCAGTACCTATGGGTCCATAAGTAAGGCCCATCAGAAACATTCCCATCGATAAAAATAAAGCTGTTATAACTAAGCTGCCGGTAGTAAACAATGGTGCAAAAAACAATCCAAAGCCCATAATGCAGATGGTTGCAATTACAAGCATTTTGTTGCGCCCATATTTATCAGCTATTACTGCCGACAAGGGGATGCCTAAACCCAGGAAAAGCATAGATATCATTTGTATGATCAGGAAATCACTTTTGCTATATTTTAATACCGTAGTGCCGTAACTTAAGGTAAAAACAGTCATTAAATAAAATATCAGGAAGGTAGTAACAGTAAATAAAGTTCCTAATGTAATTGCTTTGGTATGTTTAATAAACACATCAGCAGCGGGCATTTTTGATCGTTGATTGTTATCAATTACTTTGGCAAACTCAGGCGTTTCAGTTATTTTTAATCGGATATATAATCCAACCAAAACTAACAGCGCGCTGGCAATAAAGGGGATGCGCCAACCATAACTTATAAAATCATTATCGCTCATGGGTTTGCTTAGTATAAAAAACGTCCCGCTTGATAGTATAAATCCAATAGGAGCACCTAGCTGTGGAAACATCCCATACCAGGCTTTTTTACCTGGCGGCGCATTCTCTGTAGCTAATAATACAGCCCCTCCCCACTCGCCACCCAGCCCTATGCCTTGTCCAAAACGAAAAACGGCCAATAATATAGGAGCTGCAATACCTATAGTGGCATATCCGGGTAAAAGCCCTATAGCAACGGTTGATGATCCCATGGTTAGTAAAGCTGCAACCAATGTTGCTTTGCGCCCCTTACGATCGCCAAAATGCCCGAACAGAGCCGCGCCCAATGGCCGGGCAAAAAAGGCTAACGCAAATGTGGCCAATGATTCTAGTGTAGCCGAAGTAGGATCAGACGCAGAGAAAAACAATTTAGGGAATACCAGCACAGCTGCTGTGGCATAAATATAAAAATCAAAATACTCAATAGTAGTGCCGATGAGGCTTGCAGTAAGTATACGGGTAACAGAGTTTTTGGCGACAGGTGGCTGGTTCATGGCCCCAAACATATCAAAATTGAGCGAATTGGCTAAAAGTTAATATTATGGGAGTGTTTATTTTCGCACATTACAAATGTGCTGTGCGTGCTTCCTATACTTTTTACGGCACCTAATTTATTAAATACAAAATCCTGGTAATGCTTCATGTCTTTGGCATAAACCTTTAACAGGAAATCAAAATCGCCTGATATATTGTAGCATTCTACCACCTCGCCCAATTTAAGTATATCGGCTACAAACTCATGCCCTATACTTTTATCATGTTGTTTGAGTTTGATATTGCAAAAAACAATTAAACCATAATTAAGCTTTTCGGCATCTATTATAGCAATGTATTTTTTGATATAGCCGCTTGTTTTTAATCTTTTCACTCTTTCAAAAACCGGCGAAGGCGAAAGGTGTACCTTAGCCGCCAGGTCTTTAATAGTTATTTCCGAATCTTCGGCCAGTAGTTTCAGTAATTGAATATCTGTATCATCTAATCCTTCCATAGAATAAATTTCTTTTAAGAATATGATTTAATTAAGGTGATGGATTAATATTCTTTATTAATTTACAATTATAGATTATAATACTTAATTATCAAAATTAATAAGTTAATTAGTCTGTGTTAATAGATTTGTGTCGAATTAAAAACTACAAAAATGTTAACTCAAAATCTGGGCTATCCACGCATTGGCAGCCACCGACAACTTAAAAAAGCCTGTGAACAATATTGGGCAGGCAAGATCAGTATCGATGAATTAAACCATGTTGCCCATACTATCAAAGTGGATAATTGGAAAACGCAACTTGATGCCGGTATTGACCTAATACCTTGTAATGATTTTAGTTTTTATGACCAGGTACTGGATACAAGTTTATTGCTGGGTGTTATACCAGAACGATATTCGCCTGTGTTAAAAATACATCGCAACAGTGAAACAGACCTGTATTTTGCTATGGCCCGTGGTTATCAAAAAGATGGTTTAGATATTACAGCTATGGAAATGACCAAATGGCTGGATACTAACTATCATTACATAGTGCCTGAGTTTACAGCGGATCAGGAGTTCCGCATCTCTAATGAAAGAGTATTTAATGAATATAATACTGCTAAAGAAATACTTGGACAAAAGGCTAAGCCGGTATTAATTGGCCCGGTAAGCTATTTGCTTTGTGGTAAAGAAAAGGAGCAAGGCTTTGAACGCATTGATCTGATCAAAAAATTGGTACCTGTTTATATAGATATCATTAACCGTTTAAAACAGCAAGGGGCTACATGGGTACAATTAGATGAGCCATATTTGGCACTCGATCTTTCAAAAGGGGAAAAGGAAGCTTTTGATTTTGCCTACCGCACAATTGCCAACCGGGTAAGCGGCATCAAAATTTTAGTAGCTACTTATTTTGAAGGATTGCTTGATAATACCTTGTTAGCTATAAACCTGCCTATAGCCGCATTACACATTGATTTGGTACGGTCGCCGACACAGTTGGAAGAAATATTAGTATTGATACCTAACCATCTTCAACTTTCATTAGGTGTAGTTGATGGCCGTAACGTATGGAAAAATGATTATGAAAATTCGTTGCAACTGATCAATAAAGCGGTGGATAAATTAGGTGCTAATAGGGTGATCATTGCTCCGTCATGCTCGCTGTTACACAGTCCTATCGATCTGGATATCGAAACAGAAATTGACCCGGACATAAAAAACTGGATGGCATTTGCCAGGCAAAAGTTGGCGGAGGTTAACGACCTGAAGCAAATAATTGAAGGAAATAATGATTTACTGTTGGCCAATAAAAAAGCTATTGACGCCAGAAGGTCATCAAAAAAAGTGCATAAGCAGGCAGTTAAAGATCGTGTGGCGGCAATAACTGAAAATGATGCAACACGGAGAAGCACTTTCTCAATTCGCCAACAATTACAGCAAGAGCGTTTTAATTTACCTTCGTTCCCAACTACTACAATAGGCTCATTTCCGCAAACCGACGATATACGCCAGCTGCGTGCCAAATTAAAAAAGGGAGAGCTAACTATTATGGAATATGAGGCGCAAATTGAGCAAGCCACAATAGATGCAATACGGTGGCAGGAAGAGATAGGGCTTGACGTATTAGTACATGGCGAATTTGAGCGCAATGACATGGTGGAATATTTTGGAGAGCAATTAGATGGCTTTTTATTCACCAAAAACGGTTGGGTACAAAGCTATGGCAGCCGCTGTGTAAAACCGCCTGTTATTTATGGCGATGTTAGCCGTGCTAAAGATATGACCGTACGTTGGAGCAAATTTGCCGCCTTGCAAACCAATAAGCCTATGAAGGGTATGTTGACCGGCCCGGTAACTATCTTGCAATGGTCATTTGTACGCGATGATCAACCGCGTAATGTTACAACTAACCAAATTGCTTTTGCTATTAGGGATGAAGTTGTAGCCTTAGAGCAAGCAGGTATAGGCATTATACAGATAGACGAGGCCGCTATTCGCGAGGGCCTGCCGTTACGTAAGGCAAAGCGTACACATTATTTGGATTGGGCCGTAACCGCGTTTAGAATTACAGCCGGCGGTGTACAAGACCATACACAAATACACACCCATATGTGTTATAGCGAGTTTAATGATATTATTGAACAGATAGCAGCAATGGATGCGGATGTAATAACTATTGAAACATCGCGCTCACAAATGGAATTGTTACAGGCATTTGCGCATTTTGAATATCCTAATGAAATTGGTCCGGGTGTATATGATATCCATTCGCCAAGGGTGCCGGGTACAGATGAAATGGTATTACTTTTGGTAAAGGCGGCAGATCTGCTGCCGGCACGCAACTTATGGGTTAATCCTGATTGCGGATTGAAAACACGTAAATGGCCCGAAACAAAAGCTGCGTTACAAAACATGGTAGCTGCGGCCAGGCAAGCACGCGAACAAATTGCCGTGCAATTATAATATGATCAATTAAGAAAGCGGATTAGACATCCACAGTTCTTAATTTTAAAAATCTAAGTAGAAAATAAGGTATCGTAAAATGATATTATTAAGTTTGCGGGCCAACTAACAAATTATTGCAATAAGCTAATAGTTCCATATCATTATGTTTTTAGAAAAGGTCCAGTCCGGAGAATCAGGTGTTCTAATTTATGGTATCACCCCTCCAAAAGCGCAAACTCCGGTAGAGCGTGTTGCAGAGATCGCCCAAAAAACAATTGAACGACTTTCTGCTCTTGATATAGATGCGCTTATAGTATATGACGTGCAGGATGAATCGGCCCGTACCGATGAAGAAAGGCCATTCCCTTTTTTGAACGCGCTTGATCCGCTTGATTTTGCCTCAGGATATTTAGGTGAATTAAATATCCCTAAAATAATATACCGCCCTGCCGGTAAATTTTCGCCCGAAGAATTATCAACCTGGTTAGAGCAACTGCATCAAAATAAATTTTATCCCATTTTTGTAGGTGTGCCTGCACCTGATTTTCCGGTAAAAACAAGCTTGCCAGAAGCCTATAAAATTTGGAGCAAACATAAAGACACATCAGTAATTGGTGCCATAACTATACCCGAAAGGCATGAAGCGTTAAAAGACGAGGATGTGCGTATGCTGGACAAAATGAGTTGTGGGGTATCTTACTTTATTTCGCAATGCGTGTTTAATATCGGCTATGCCAAACAGGTAATTGAAGACCTTACCAATACGTGTAACAAACGAAGTATAAAATTCCCGACAGTTATTTTTACCTTAACTGCGTGTGGCTCGGCAAAAACATTACAATTTATGGAGTGGCTGGGTATAAACGTACCGGATGAGTTAAAGGAAGAATTGAAAACATCAGATAATATCCTTGAAAAATCAGTAAAGGTATGTTTAGACATTGCGGCAGAATTAACTGCATTTTGCATGGAACGTAATATCCCTTTTGGCTTTAATATTGAAAGTGTAGCTATTCGTAAAGAAGAGATAGAAGCCTCTGTAGCTATGACTAAGGATATTGGGCAGATGCTGAAGGATAAGGGTGTAAGGAAATAAAAGTAGTTTTACTTTATAGTATAAGCACCACTCCAGTTGCCGGTAATCACTCCCGCATAAGAATATAAAGCTGAGTTTTTATTATCTAAAATTTCAGCTTTAATTGACTTGGTACTTCCGGGGCAAACGGCTATTTGAATTGGTAAACCTGTAATAGGGGTGTACTTTAATACACCTACACCGGCAGCATTAAATATAAAAGGAACAGTAGTAACACCAATAGTAGCTATGGCATCGCAATCTTTGCAAGTAACCTGTACTATCGCGGTTCCGTTTGTGCCATTAAACCAATAATCAGGATTTGAGGTATCGGTGTCAGGGCTATAGCTAACAGTTTTAACGGTATCAGTTTTAGTGGTTTTTATTTCGGCTTTTGCTGTTGTAGCTGTAGTTATTGGAGAAGGGGCAATCTCGGCTTTCAAACAACCGGTTAATAATATAGAAGCTAAAAGAATAAAATATATTGACCGCATAAATAATTACCTGTAATAAGTATTTAGCAGTACGCAAAAAACAATCCAACTTAACTTAAAGCTAATTTTGAGGAGAAGACAGGCTGCAAGTGGGGAAGTATTTCCCACATTGAGTAAAATTCCCCATAATTCTAACTATTATTGGCAGCCACAAAATGAGCCATGTTCTTACAACTCATTCTTAAAAGTAATAGTAAATGTAGCACCTTCATTAATGCGGCTATTAACAGCTATATGGCCGCCTAGACTTATTAAATGGTTATACACCAGATATAAGCCAATTCCTTTACTATCCTTACCTTCGTGAAAGGTTTGGTTAAAGCCAAAAATACGGTCCTTGTCCTTTTCCATATCAAACCCCAGCCCGTCATCTTTAAATGTCAGGCTAACTATGCCATCGGTTTTTTGGCTTTTTATAGATATTTGGGGATAGGTATTATGCCTGGCATATTTAATAGAATTTGAAACTAAATTAAGGAATATACTTTCAAGATAACCTTTATTAAAAGTTATTAAATCTGCCTCTGTAAAGTCTGCAACTATATGGGTTTTGGTATCAGCTATTAATGATCTTAATGATCGCTGTACCTTATTTAACGCTCCAGTAAAACTTACCTCGCTTACTTCTATATTCAAGCTCTTTTTTGCTATCAGTGCATCAACATAATTATTTAAAGTATCACGCAGCCCCTCGGTTGATTGTTTTAATATATCAATGAGTTCGGCAACTTCGTCATTGCCAACCCGCTTATCTTCAATCATGCTAAGTGTAGATAGTAAACTATTTACCGGCGACCGCAGGTCATGTGTAGAAGTATAAGCTAACTGTTTAAGTTCATTATTGATCTTTGTCAAATTAGTGAGCAATAAGTTCCTGTCCTCTTCAAGCTTTTTTTTATGTGTGATGTTTTTAGCAATGGCAAATACTACTTGTTGCTCCTCAATACCTATTGATGTCCATGACAGCCATACAATATCGCCGGCTTTAGTTACGTACCTGTTTTCAAAGTTGATGAGCGGGATAGATCTTTTTACCGATTCCCTGCTTGCTATAGTAGCAATTTTATCTTCAGGATAAACAAAATCATTTATGGGTCTTGAAAGGAGTTCTTCGATAGAATAGCCCAATGTTTTTGATACCGCCGGATTGATCTTTCTGAAAAAACCATCGTATCCCGCAATGCATATCATGTCAGGCGATGATTGGATAAATAGATCTAAATCGAAATTATCGTTTGATATTAAACG
Organism: uncultured Mucilaginibacter sp.; assembly: GCA_964611565.1. Taxonomy (GTDB): domain Bacteria; phylum Bacteroidota; class Bacteroidia; order Sphingobacteriales; family Sphingobacteriaceae; genus Mucilaginibacter. The sequence continues at coordinate 75,986 of CAZTAU010000004.1, forward strand.
AGTTAGATCAGTAGCGGCAGTCATATATAATTAGTTAATTAGGCTAATGTTGGTAGTATTAATATACACTCTTTTACTTTAATACGCAAAACAAAAAATAAGGTTAAATAAAAAGGGTTGTAACAATATTCTTTGTTAAATTATATCATATCACTATCTTGTGTCTGTAAACCACCCCCTATTATTATGATAAGATCAATTACTTTACTTAAAGTAGTCTGCTTTATGCTATTAAGCAGCTCATTATTCGCACAAACAACTAACATTACTATCAGTAAAGCTGATATTGAAAAAGCCGGGCGCTCTATTCCCGCATCAGCTATTGGCGAGCCTGTTGGCTCGGTAGTATTATACGAGCCGCGCTGGGTTGAGGCTGCGGGCACAACCCCGGCACACGGCATCGTTGAAGGCTCCATTATGTCGGTTGACCCCAAAGGCTGGCCAATTAATTTCAGAGTGATACTTCCATCAAGCTGGTCACAGAGAGGTATGCAGCAAGGCGGCGGCGGCATGAACGGATCACTTGGCGTAAGTGCACGTGGTTCTGCATTGGCTAAAGGCTTTGTACTTTATGGCAGCGATAGCGGCCACCAATCAGGCGGTATGGGCCCGGGTGCTAAACCTTTAGCCAGCGGACCTTCCGGCGGTGATGATTGGGCAATGAATGACGAAGCCATAAAAAACCTGGGCTACATGCAAATGAAAAAAACGCATGATGCCGCTGTATATATCATGGAACGCGTGTACGGCAAAAAGCCGCAATACAATTATTATGTAGGTACTTCGCAAGGCGGGCGTGAAGCAGTTACTGTTGCGCAACGTTACCCGGCAGATTATGATGGAATAATAGCTAATGTTCCAATACTAAATAACTCAACTTTGATGCTGGCCCCGGTGCTTATCCGCATACAGGAAAAAGCGTTAAATAACTGGGTAACCCCTGCAAAAGTAAAAGCTATTACAGCCGAGTTTATGCGCCAGGCCGATGCGCTTGACGGCATTGCTGATGGCATGATCAACAACTATATGGCTGCACGTGCCATTTTTAACGTTAAAGATGGCATTGGTCCTAAAGACCCATGGAAGGCTTTAAGAGCACCAAACGGAGTGGACCCAGACCCGGCAGATGCATCTGAAAATGCAAAGCTGACCGACGGCCAAATAAAAACTTTGGAGTTTGTTTATAGCCCGTATACCTGGAAATCGCCTTTGGCAAATGGGGTAAAATCATTTGGTATGTGGCTGCCTAATACTGCTCCTGCAGATATGGGATTGATTGCTAACGCCCGTTTTAAAGGCCAGGAAGGCGCGGCGGATAATGCGCGTTTGTTTACCCATTTGGGCATAGCGGGAGTTACGGGTTTTTTAATGCAGGATACTAAAGCCAATTCGCTTGATTATGTAGAAGATGGCAAATGGACCAAACGCAGGCAAGAAATTTCTACCTGGCTGGATGCTACCAATCCTGACCTTTCTGCATTTCAAAAAAGAGGCGGTAAAATTATCATCACCAGTGGCTTGATGGATAATTTGGCCTCAAATGGCGCGCAGTTAGATTATTATCAGTCGGTAATTGATAAAATGGGAAGAAATAAAGTAGATGAATTTGCCAGATTATTTGTGGTACCTCACGGTGGTCACGGTTTAAGTGGCAAAGGCTACAGCGTAAACGGCGAAGGTAAACCTGTCACCCCAAAAAATATTGCCACGCCAAATGGTGATGATAACCTGGAACTATTAATGTCATGGGTGGAGAAAAAACAAGCACCTGCCAAAACTTTGGTGGTTGACGATAAGGGCCGCATTGGTACCGATAAAAATGTAAAAGGCTACCTGCTTTGCTCATATCCGGAATATCCGAAATATGTAAACGGACCGGTTGAAAACGCATCTTCGTTTGTAAATGCAATTCCTGATTTTAAATTGCTAGGCAAATAGCGGCTGGCTTATGAAGCATAAAAAAATACTGATAGCCGGTGGCGGCATCGGTGGGTTAACGGCTGCTTTAAGTTTGCATAAAGCGGGCTTTGAGGTAACGGTTTATGAATCGGTTCCCGAAATAAAACCGCTTGGCGTAGGCATTAATTTGTTGCCTCATGCTGTACGCGTGCTCACCAATTTAGGTTTGCAGGATGCCATGGCCGAATTTGCCGTTGCTACCAGTGAATTGAATTACTTTAACAAATTCGGGCAAAAAATATGGGGCGAGCCGCGTGGAATGTACGCGGGTTACCACTGGCCGCAGTTTTCGGTACATAGGGGTACTTTTCATATGCTTTTGCTTGAAAAAGTTAAAGAGATATTAGGTGCCGAAAAAATTTTGACGGGCTACCACCTGCAATCCTGCGAGAATACAGCCAATGGTGTATCTGCCATATTTATCGACAAAAAAAATGATCAGCAAGTAACTGTTGAAGGCGATGCCTTGATAGGTGCCGATGGCATCCATTCGGTAGTGCGTAAACAGTTTTATCCTGTTGAGGGTATCCCCAAATTTTCGGGTATTATACTGCATAGGGGTACTACTATAGCCAAGCCTTTTCTGTCGGGTTCATCTATGATCATGGCGGGTAGCCGCAGCAAAAAGTTTGTGGCTTATCCTATAACCAAACCTGACGAAAACGGTAATCAGCTCATTAACTGGATAGCCGATCTGCAGGTGAGCGAAGAAGAAAACATTATGGTACGCGATTGGAACCGCAGGGGCGACAAGGACAAGTTATTAAAGCAGTTTGAAACCTGGGAGTTTGATTGGCTGGATGTGCCGTCTTTGATTCAAAATTCAGAAGCTATTTATGAGTTCCCAATGTCGGACCGTGACCCGTTGCCGAAATGGACCCATGACCGGATTACTTTATTGGGTGATGCCGCGCATCCTATGTATCCTATCGGCTCAAACGGAGCCTCACAAGCCATTTTAGATACCGAATGCTTAACTGATTGCCTGGAACGAAATGAAGACATTACATCGGCTTTAAAGGCTTATGAGACCATCAGGCTGCCCGCGACAGCCAACATCGTTTTACAGAATCGCAAAATGGGCCCGGAAGAAGCCATGCAAATTGTGGAGGAACGAGCCCCTAATGGTTTTAAAAATTTATACGATGTTATATCGCAGGAAGAACTGGATGCCATATCATCACGCTACAAAAAAATTGCAGGCTTTGAGCTGGAAGCATTAAACCAAAAACACTAAACCCATAACCTAACCACATTCATGCGCACCAATTACCGTTACACCATTATGGGCTTGCTTTTCCTGGCAACCACCATTAACTATATCGACAGGCAGATCATTGGCCTGTTAAAACCTATACTGGAGGGTGAGTTTAATTGGACCGAGAAGGACTATGGCGATATCGTATTTTGGTTCCAATTGATGTATGCCATAGGTTTTGTTTTGTCGGGCAGGTTTATTGATAAGGTGGGTGCCAAAATGGGCTACGGTATTGCGGTTTTTGTGTGGAGTTTGGCTGCCATGTTTACTGCCTTTGTAAAAACAACAGCTGGTTTTATGGGTGCCAGGGGAGCCTTAGGTTTTGCTGAGGCAGCCAGTTTCCCATCAGCTATTAAAGCCATAGCCGATTGGTTCCCGGTTAAGGAGCGGTCGCTGGCTACCGGTATTATGGTAAGCGGATCAACGGTGGGCCCTTTAATAGGCCCTGCACTGGTGTTGTCGATAGCTAATCATTACAGTTGGCAGGCGGCTTTTGTTGTTACCGGGGCATTGGGTTTGGTATGGGTGATAGCCTGGCATTTTCTGTATCATAAGCCACAGTATACCCAAAAGGTAAACGCCGAAGAATTGGAATACATTACCTCGGGCCAACCCGCTGCAACGGAAAACGCGGTAAAAGCATCTATACCACAACTACTCACCAAAAAAGCTACGTGGGGTTATTTTCTGGCTAATTTTTTAACAGATTGTATCTGGTGGTTCTATCTATTCTGGATGCCTTCTTACTTGACCAGTAATGGCCTTACGGTAAAAGAGATCGCTTTCCCGATGACGGTTTTTTATGCCATTACAGCCGTTATCTCTATTTCGGGCGGGTGGTTGTCGTCTTACTTTATAAAACGCGGGTGGACGGTGAACAGCAGCCGCAAAACCACCATGTTTATGTGTGTGGCATTGGTGCTGCCGGTAACGTTGATACAATTTAGCCACGATATATGGACGAGCGTTTTTATAGTGGCTGTTGCCGCTGGCTCGCAAACTATATGGAAAGGCGTTTTGCTAACTACGGTGTCAGACCAGTTTCCGAAAAGCGTAGTAGGTTCTGTTTCGGGGATTGGTGGGTTTGGCGGCGCGGTGGGTGGTATGCTGGCGGCAAAGGGTGTGGGTATGTTATTGCAGGGATATAAAGTGGCCAATAATTTACAGGGCGGTTACAGCCTTATATTTATTGGCTGCGGAACATTGTTTTTAACAGCAACCGTAGTATTCCATATCCTATCGCCAAAGCTGGCAAAAGTTAAATTTGAACAACAACTCAATTAATATGCAGCAGCCCCAATTAGAATTTGCGTTTCGTATCAGTGTAGACCTTACCGGCGGCGTACAGGAAATTGGCGAAACCGGCAAAGGCATACGCAAAGTAGTACCCATAACCGGCGGAACTTTTGAAGGGCCAAACATACAAGGCACAGTAGCAGCAGGCGGTTACGACTGGCAGCTGGTACGCACGGATGGCGTGGTAGAAATTGATGCCCGGTACCTGCTGCAAACAGACGATGGCGACTTAATTACTATAACCAATACCGGCCTGCGCCACGGCCCGCCCGAAGTAATGCAGCGGTTAGCCAAAGGCGAGGAGGTAGATGCCTCAGAATACTATTTCCGCTCCATACCCTTGTTTGAAACCGGCAACCCCAAATATAACTGGCTGATGAGTTCTGTTTTTATTGCTACCGGTATGCGCAAAGCAAAGCAGGTATTGATTGATGTGTGGGGGGTGGTGTAGGAAACGCCATTTTTTTTATTTTAGTGGTCAGATTTATTTACAGACGGTGGTTCTGCTGTTAAGACAATTTTCGGGGTGTTTCATCCATTCTTTGTAAAGTTTATAATCCTGTGTGCATTTTTCTTGTCCATTCTTATCCTTACAACAATACATAATACATAGTTCTACATAGATTGTCTCTGTTTCGTTGGTATAACCTATATGACTTTTAGTGGACTTTATTTCCCCAACAATTTGACCCTCTTTAAAACTAATATTGCGCACCGTTCTTATTGTCATTCCGGGCATACTCGTATCTTTAGACATCTCGTTAATTGTACTAGTATACTTAAATTTTTCAAGTTCTTCAGGCGTATTAAGCCCCGTCAACTTGTCTTTTAATTCTTTAGGGATACGGCTGTCGCTAATGGTATTGATAATGCGTTTTTGCTGTTGCTGCGTTTGCGCCCATGCGCCGTATGAGATTAACAGAAAAATAAAAGTTAAACAAGATCTCATTTAGTGTCGGATTTTAAAAATTGGGGAAATAGTGTACCTATCTGTTCAAAAAAATTCTTAGAATATATACCCGAAAACAAAGCAAAGAACATTAGAGTGATCGGTCGGATTGTGTCTGAATTAGAAACCAAAATTGTCGGCAGAACATAGGATATTCCAAGTACACATAATCCAGTAAAAAGTCCCAGCACAGGTTCGCTAATATATTTGACTTCATCTTCCTTAGAATATTGATCATTTACAATCCTTAAAATGATGCTGACCATAGAACCAATCATCCCAAAACACATAGCAGTAAGTACCAAGCCCAAGAAACTGGGCATAGCCACCACCAAAGGAAATATATCATCATACTTCCTAACAGTTATATAATATTGGTAATCGTATTGATTTTCGAATGCCGGAAGGTCGTCTATCGTTCTTTTTATTAATTGCTTTTTCAGATTATCTTGTTGGGTATCCAGCTTTGCTATCTGCTCCTCTACATACATCTTACACAATCCGCTTAATCCAAGATATAATCCAGTAAACATGAAGAAGATGATGGTGACAATGCCAATTTTAGAAATGATCATGATAAGTTGGTTTTACTGCTGATTTAAAACTGTGTAGTTTGAAAATCAATTCACTAAGCTAATTAATTATTAATTACATATAGAATTTTTATAATAATTTACATCCACCCATCTTGGTGATATCACCAACAATGAACTTTCATATCACACCTTAAGAAAATATTCCGTCCGTTTGTTGGTAACAACATCAACAAAGACACATAGGTTTAGAATAAATTGTTCACCTATTTACGACGGGCTAAAAGGGTAATATTTGCGGTAGCCGCTTTGTTTAAATAATCAAGTTGAAGTTGTTGAATGGATTCTTTGTCAGGCATCATTTGCTTTGACTCTGCTAAAGTTTTAATCCAGTCTTTTAAGAACCCGACTTGTCTATTGTCTGGAAATGAGACAGTTTGAGAAATGTAGAGGTAATCATAAAGCTCATCCGGAAATAGCGCTTCCAGATCAGTTGCACTATAAAAGTGCTTAAAATAATCATCACTGCCGTTTTTATATGCGTTTTTCGGATGCCTGTCAGAATGAACAACTACCAGAATGAGTGTGCCAGACCTAATATGCAATTCCAATTGATTTATCAGTTTTGATGATTCAAACAATGACATGAAATGAAGCAAATTTGACAAAACAATTCCATCAAATTCGATAGAATGATATTTGTTGGTATCAAATTCGCCAAGCTGAAATTTCACCCTAGTTTCAGGATAACCATGACCCACAATGCGTCGTTTTAGAGCATCTAACTGCAATTGGTCTTTATCCAGAGCATAAAGATTATACTTTGAATCTAACATATCCAAAATATGAGGAGAAGGTCCACATCCAATATCAATAATATTGCCGAACGTACCGGTAATAAAGAATTTTAAAGGGTTGTAAAAGCCATTTAGCAACGCTTCATTGGAGAACCACTTTTCGTACAGCTCCCAATAAAGTTTTATATCATCCATTCCGATTAAACTTTAGCAGAATTGATTCTATCCACGCTATATTTAGATTGATACGTATCAAACCACTTTACTGTAGTTTCTTCACCTAAAAGATCATAAACGTATGACATAAGTTCTCGGAATTCAGAGTCAAGCTTGTTTTCCTGTTCTTGCGGGTTTAAAAGATAGGCACGCTTTAACTCTTCCTTTTCGTAGATTGTTGAAGGCTGATGGTGAATGAATTTTCCTATGTACTTCTCACAAAAGTCATAATAGTCTTTTGTACACAAAATAAATGTGTGCCACATTTCGTCGATAATTTTTGTTCCACCAAAAATACTGGGTGCAGGCACATTTGATTCAGTATATGAATGCCCGCAAAGGTATAGCCACTTCAGAGTTTCCTGGAAAATATCTTTTGCTTCGTCGCGCGTGAATGAGTATTGTTTTAGAAAGCAATCTATTACAAAGTCATTTTTATACTCTAATATCCTCTCTAAAGTTGATAGACTCTTCTTTTTAGGTAACAATTTTAAACCTAACTCGATGGTATTTGCAACTGAACTATGATCTAGTGAATTTGCATCGATCGTATCGTAAGTTATTTTACCTCTCCGTGCTATGTGGCTAACCTCTACCTTGTTTTTAATCAATGCCTTTAATTTCTGCTCAAACTTGCTTATATCTTTAGGATCTTCAATTTCTACAAGGTTAATGCCATCAGCTATAATTTCCTTAAAAAACATCTTTTGAATTATTTCCTTAGAACAAACCAAACAGGAGCCAGATGCCAATATCTCTAATGGAATTTGTGGGGTGTGAAACTCTATATCAAAGTCACGCTCCAAAAAGCAAGTAATATCGAATGCTGCAATCACCTTCGGTATTTTCCAGTTAGGAACAGGCGGAAGTACATAAAGACGCTCGAGCAGGTCCCGTGACTCACAAATCTCTGTGAAAAATGTATTGAGGGTAAAGCTGTACCCTAACGGAATTACACAAAAATTAAACAGAACGCCCTCCTCAGCGATTTTAGAAAGTACTTTTACTAAGTCAAAACTCCCTTTTACTTCTCCTATCTTTCCATAAATTCCCACAGTGGGTAGCTCAGGGTTAAATTTTCTTGACGTTGCTTCAAGAATTTTTGATTGCAACGAGTCTGTCATGCCCGAAGACGCAATCCAAGTAGGTATTCTTTGTAATAGGATATCTAAATCGATTGGGTTATGCTGCCCCGAAAAATATTTTGGCATAACTCTTCCTTTTTCAACTTCTAATAATTGACTTTCCTGAACTCCGTGTTCTCTTAAAATATTCCATGTAGGACTTTCTTTTTGACTTATAACAAAAGTGGCTTGACTAAAAGCGAATTCATAAGATTTTGATAGTTGAGGGTGCTTTATAAGTCGTCCAATATCGCTTCCTGCATGCATCAACATTAAAGGAATATTAAACTTCTTAGAGAGAATTGAGGCGACGAAACCATAAGGCTGTAAATACCATCCAATGATTACATCGAAATCTCCTTCAGCCAAAAGGTCTGATCCCAGCCCAAAAAGCCTTGTCTCAAATGATGACGAATAAGGAATATGTGAGTACTCACGACTGTTAATTGGATCAATATTAGCTACCTTTACATATCCATCACCATATACTGCGTCAATTTTTCTTATATCTTCTTGTGAAAGTAGCAGGCGAAATGCAGGTTCAACTTCTTCAGAATTTGTAATAACATGTACTTTGTGCCCATTACGTGCCAGATCATGACTCGCGATGAATGTCGACTTACTTACGCCTCCCTGAATGGGTGGATATTTTCCTATTAAACAGATTTTCATACTTGTTCTTAGCAGGTGCGAATTTTACATGCACTTACAAGTTTTACTTCCACAAGTATGGCAAGATATGCAATTCGCACCCTCTTTCAAATCAATTTCTTTTAGCTTGGCCAACATCTTATCCAGAATGGCATCCTTATTGGCTTGATCTGCAGTAAAATTAATTTGATAAGAAACCGTCGCCTCGTTACTCTCTGCCCCGCTCTGTTGTTTTAAACCTTCGAAAATGTCTGTTAAGTTTTTCTTTTCCATAAAATTAAGTTTTTATTAAATAGTTTTTTTCTAAATTATAAAAAAAATTTGAATCACATTATAGGTATCTCAATGATCTCGTTGCTTTAATCATTAATTAGTTTAAACCCGATGCCCGTAGTTTATAACTTCGGACGACTATGCCCGTAGTTTATTGATTTCGTCTTTTCGTTGGTAATAACACCAACGAAGGCCCAGCCATCAGCTCTGTCCAAAGCTTACGCCTAAAATTCACAAAACAAATTCGTAATTGTTTCATTCCTATAATAGCAATGAAACAATTACCAAAAAACACAGCACTAACAGGGCAGTTAAAATGGGTTGAGCGGATAGCCTCCGTAATGGACGATAAATTCCGTTTCCCCGGTACAAATTTTCGCTTTGGGTTTGATCCTATCCTGAATTTCATCCCCTTTGCCGGAGATGTTTCGGGCTTTGTGGTATCAGCAGCGCTGCTGTATGTAATTGCCAAAAACGGCGGCGTGAGCAGGAAAGTATTGATTTTAATGACGCTTAACGTTTGCATAGATGCACTTCTTGGCGCCATCCCCCTGCTGGGCTACATCACCGACTTTTATTTTAAAGCCAATACCCGCAACATTAAGCTGCTAAAAGAGCATTACCAGGAAGGCAGGCACCAGGGCAGCGGTAATGGTATTATTGCCTTCATATTAGCGGTACTGTTAATTTTCCTGGCGTCAACTATCTATGTATCTTACATAGTGCTGCAATGGTTATTTGGGCTATTTTAGCCTATGCTCGGCGTTATCACGGCCCATTAAAGTTAAATAAAAAAGCCTCAAATCTTTCGACTTGAGGCTTTAACTTGTTGAGGTAGCGGGAGCAGGACTCGAACCTACGACCTTCGGGTTATGAGCCCGACGAGCTACCAACTGCTCCATCCCGCACTGTTTTTTAATGGTATTTCCACTTTAGCGCATAACTGTAAAAGTGGCCTCTTTAAGCTAAAAATGTAATTTACATTCCGTTTAAATTGGACTGCAAAGATATAATTCGTTTCTTTGCAGTCCAAATAATATTTTAATTATTTTTAAATGAGTCATAAGGCAGGTTTTGTAAGCATAATAGGTAAGCCAAACGCGGGTAAATCAACGTTGATGAACGCGCTTGTTGGCGAAAAAATGTCTATCATTACCCCTAAGGCCCAAACCACCCGCCACCGTATTTTAGGTATAGTTAATACCGATGATTACCAGATAGTTTTCTCGGACACTCCCGGCGTTATCAAACCTCATTATGAGCTGCACGAGCGCATGATGCACCAGGTTGACGGCTCAATAGTAGATGCCGACCTTATACTATTGGTTACTGACATTTACGAGGAGTATGACGAAACCGATGTACTGAAAAAACTGGCGGGAAGCAACGCGCCTGTAGCTGTATTGATCAATAAGATAGATAGAAGCGACGAAGAAACCGTAAAAGCCAAAGTTGATTTTTGGCAGGAAAAGTTGAATCCGGTAGCGGTATTTGCTATATCGGCCCTGCATGATCATAACGTCATATCGGTGATGAACTTTGTCATTGAGCATTTGCCCGAGCATCCGGCTTATTATGATAAAGATCTGTTGACTGACAGGAACGACCGCTTTTTCGCGTCGGAAATGATACGGGCACAAATATTAAAACAATACAAAAAAGAGATACCCTACAGCGCCGAGGTTATTGTAACCGCATTTGTGGAGGGTGAAAAGCTGCATCGTATCAGCGCAGAAATTATTGTGGAGCGCGATTCGCAAAAGAACATCATCATAGGCGAGGGAGGTAAAATGCTAAAAATAGTAGGTACCTACGCGCGACGTGATATGGAGGACTTTTTCCAGAAGAAAGTTTTCCTGGAAATGTTTGTTAAAGTGATACCCGACTGGCGCAGCAAAAAAAATTACCTGAAAAAATTTGGGTACGAATAAATAGTTATAAGTTGTGGGTTATGAGTTTTGAGTATTCGTAATTTTGCAACTGATATTACAGAGTGGTAAAGTTTTTGAGTTGAACTCATAACTCATCACTCAAAACTTACAACTTTAAAATGAGTAACATAGTAGCCATAGTTGGCAGGCCCAACGTAGGTAAATCCACTTTATATAACCGTTTAACTGAAACCCGCAAAGCTATTGTGGATGATTTTAGCGGTGTAACCCGCGACAGGCACTACGGTACTGCCGAGTGGCTTAACCATCAATTTACTTTAATAGATACCGGCGGCTATGTAGCCAACTCGCACGATGTATTTGAAGCCGCCATACGCGAGCAGGTTATCATAGCTATTGAAGAAGCCAGCGTAATTTTATTTTTGGTGGATGTTACTACCGGTATAACCGACCTGGACGATGAAATAGCATCACTATTGCGCCGCAGCAAAAAGCCGGTATTTGTAGTAGTGAACAAACTGGATAATAACGCGCAGTTATCTGACGCTACCGTTTTTTACAGTTTAGGCTTAGGCGAAATATACAGCATATCGTCTATGACCGGCTCAGGCACGGGCGAGTTATTGGATGAAGTTGTTAAACATTTTGAGGACGAGGTAATAGAAGAAAATACCCGCCCTAAGTTTGCCATTGTAGGCAGGCCAAACGTTGGTAAATCATCCATCATCAACTCGTTAATTGGCAAGGATCGCAATATAGTTACCCCGATAGCCGGTACCACCCGCGATTCGATACATATCCACTACAACCAGTACGGGCATGATTTTATGCTGATAGATACTGCAGGGATGCGTAAGAAGACCAAGGTTAAGGAGAATATCGAATTTTACTCGGTTATGCGTACCATTAAGGCCCTTGAAGAAGCAGATGTCATCATCCTGATGATCGATGCGGTAGAAGGGATCGAATCGCAGGACATCAATATATTCCACCTGGCCGAAAAGAATAAAAAAGGCATCATGGTGGTAGTAAACAAGTGGGACCTGATTGAAAAAAACAATAAAACCATTAAGGTTTTTGAAGACATGATCAGGCAAAAAACCGCGCCGTTTACTGATATACCTATTGTTTTTACTTCGGTTACCGAAAAACAGCGTGTTTTAAAAGTGTTAGATGTAGCCCAGCAGGTATATGATAACCGTGCGCGTAAAATATCAACCTCCAAACTAAACGAGGTGATGCTGCCAATTATTGAGCATTATCCGCCACCATCATTAAAAGGCAAGTACGTTAAAATTAAATACATTACGCAAATAGCCGGCTCATCGCCTATGTTCGCGTTCTTCTGTAATTTACCGCAATACGTTAAGGAACCCTACTATCGCTTTATAGAAAATAAACTGCGCGAGAATTTTGACTTTAGCGGGGCACCTATACAGGTTTGGTTTAGGCAGAAGTAATTGTCTAAACTAAGATTTATAGGATTTTAGGATGCCTATGATTATTTAGGACAATCTAAATCCTATAATCTTTTAAGCTTATAAATCATGGTTCTAACTACCTTACCGCTTCAACAGCTTTTTTCAATACCACATCATTAGCATTGATAGCTTTTACATAAGCTTCGTCGCCCCATTTAAAACGGGCAGCATTTGCTTTGAGTAAAGTTTTGATATATGGTGCAGATACTAATACCTCGCGTGGATCATTGCTCTGTAGGGTAGGCGAAGCGTATTTTATAAGATCAATAAAATCTTTATCACTAACTGTATATTGCTTTAAAAAGGCATCGGCAGTTGAGTAATTGCTTAATAGGCCTTGCATATTGTCAACCACATAAGCAGTAAATAATTGCCTGGCCATTAACTCTCTTACTACCAAAGTATTTTGTGTAGTATCGGCAGGTACAAAAATATCGGGCATTATGCCGCCACCACTAAAAACCTTGCGCCCTTTACGGGTACGGTAAGGCGATTGCCGGGTAAATAGTGTATCGTTATAATTGCTTTGCTCAGAAAACAGTTCGCCTTTGCGCATCCGTTCGGCCAATTCATTGCGGTAAACCTCATTGCCGCCTTTATATGATTTTTGTATAGATCGCCCGGATGGGGTATAGTACCTGGCCACGGTTAAATTAATAGCTGATCCGTCGCCAAACGGAAATTGTTCCTGCACCAAGCCCTTGCCAAAAGAGCGGCGGCCAATAATGGTGGCACGGTCAAGGTCCTGCAGGGCTCCTGCCACTATTTCGCTTGCCGAAGCTGAGTATTCATCAATCAATACGGCTAAGTTCCCTTGCTCAAAATTACCCGAGTCGGTAGCAAAATAATCGGTACGCGGCTCGTGTTGCCCCTTGGTGTAAACAATTAGTTTCCCTTTAGGCAAAAATTCGTCAGCCAAAGCTGTAGCCGTATTTAAATACCCCCCGCCATTGCCACGGATATCTAACACCAATTTTTGCATACCCTGCTTTTTAAGCCGGGCTAACGCTGCGCGGAAATCAATATCAGTAGTAGTTGCAAACTTGCTTATTTTAACATACCCGGTTAAAGGGGCAACTAGGTAAGCGGCATCTAAACTGCTTAATTCAATACGTTCCCTTTTGAGTGTAAAAGGCTGCTCAGTTTTTTTATTGCCAGATAATGCCGTAAGTTGTAGCTGATCGCTTTTTTTATCGCGGAAAGCTTGCTCAACCTTATCGATAGTAAGGCTGGTGCCCGAGAAAGTTTGATTAGCAATGGTAATAACTTTATCACCAACACTTAAGCCAGCTTTTGCTGCCGGACCACCGGGATAAACCTGGGTAATAAACAAAGTATCGCGAAGCAAAATATAGGCTATACCAAAACCATTGTAGCCACCATTAAGCCCTTCGCTTATTATGGTAGCTTGCCTTGGCGGTAAATAAATGGAATGTGGGTCTAAGTTTTGCAATAGGTTGTTAACAGTAATGCCTTCTATACTGTCGGCATCAACCGAATCTACATAGGTATCGCGCACCAACTGCAGGGTTTTTGATACTTTATCCCTATCGCTAAACGAAAAGCCGAGGTTGGGGTTTTGGTATACGTTATCGCTTATTAACAGGCCAATAGCAATACCCACCAATACCAATATGGTCGACCTGAAAATTATAGCTGCAGTTCTTTTCATTGTAGTATACAAACTTACGTAATTGCAAGCATTACTAATTATTTAGTAAGGTAAAATAATCATATCAATTCAGGAATTTTACCGAATTTTGTCAAATCAAATACTATTCGATGCAAACTACAACCGAAAGGGACTCGCACTACAACAACCTGGAGAAAATGAGCCTGGGCGAAATACTTCGTCATATTAATGATGAGGATAAAACTGTACCCCTAGCGGTTGGAAAAGCCTTGCCCCAAATTGAGCAATTAGCTGCAGTAATTACTGACCGGATGAAGGCTGGTGGCCGCCTTTTTTATATAGGTGCCGGAACCAGCGGCCGTTTAGGTGTGGTTGATGCATCAGAGTGCCCGCCAACATTTGGTGTTCCGTTTGATTGGGTGGTAGGTATTATTGCCGGTGGCGATGGAGCCATACGCAAGGCAGTGGAGTTTGCCGAGGATGATATTAACCAGGCCTGGATAGATTTGCAGGCGTTTGATATCAATGAAAAAGATGTAGTGGTAGGTATTGCCGCATCGGGTACTACCCCTTATGTGATTGGCGGTTTAAAGGCAGCTAATCAAAATAAAATAGCAACCGGTTGCGTTGTTTGCAATAGCGGCAGTCCTGTTGCTGCCGAGGCAAATTACCCGGTTGAAGTAGTTACCGGCCCCGAGTTTGTAACCGGTAGCACCCGTATGAAAGCAGGCACCGCGCAAAAACTGGTGTTGAATATGCTAAGCACATCAGTTATGATACAGCTGGGCAGGGTAAAAGGTAATAAAATGGTGGACATGCAGTTAACCAACAATAAATTGGTTGACCGAGGTACACGCATGATCATGAGTGAAACGGGAGTAGATGAACAAACAGCAGCTAATTTATTGGAGCAATACGGAAGTGTTCGCAAAGCTGTAGAAAAATTCAAAAGCGAATAATCTGCTTTTTTGAATTTTGACTTTTTAATTTTGAATTAGGAGAAGGAATGCACGAGATAGAGCCATATTATAAATGGAGGGATGACTACATAGCGTCAGAAGATGAGTATTCACCTTTTTATGCTACGCAGTATAATGAGTTTGAGTTTGATAAGCAGGTATATAATTACCTGCTGCACCCGCAATGGGATTCGTTTGGCTCAAATACTTTGTACATGAAAGTACTGTTTGCAGATTATGAACGTTCATATGCTATAATAGAGTTTATTGGCGAATGGAACGATGCCATTAATAATGATATCATGCTGATGAAGCGGGAGATACTGGAGCTAATGATGGATAATGGCATAAACCATTTTATACTGATAGGCGAAAACGTTTTAAACTTTCATTCATCAGATGATAGCTATTACGAGGAGTGGTTTGAAGATGTAGAGGACGGCTGGATAGCCGGCATCAACTTCCGTGAGCATGTGATACAAGAGTTTAAGCGCAACAACATTGATTATTACATCAACTTTGGCGGCCAGTTGGATGAAATGAACTGGCGCTCGTTAAAACCCATACAACTGTTTAAAAATGTGGAAGAGCAGTTGACCAAGAGACTTAATTAGAAGATCAAAGATTGGTTGTTAAAGATTAGTTAGAATTTTTTGACATCAGAATTCACTGATCTTTAATCTTCAATTACTAATCTTTACCATATATTCGTATAATAATTTATAAAAAATGGAAAACAGAAATAGTAACTACGTTTATGAAAACGTAATACAAATTAATGAAGCCGATTCATCAAAAAAATTTATAGCAAACGTTTTTGCATGGATGTTTGTGGCTTTGGGTATATCAGCATTTTGTGCATACATTTTTGCAACAGACTCAACTTTATTGTCTATGCTTTACGATGTGGAAACAGGCCGAAGCACAGGTTTGGGTACTATCGCAATGTTTGCACCATTGGCCTTTGTACTACTAATATCCTTTGGTTTTAACCGCTTATCATTCGGATTATTGTTGCTTGCATTTATTGCCTTTGCAATATTAATGGGTATAAGCTTAAGTTATATATTATTACTTTACACAACTGGCTCAGTAATAAGTGTATTTGTAACCGCATCTTTATTGTTTGGTGTAATGGCGGTTGCCGGGTATACCACACAACAGGACCTGACTAAATTCGGAGCTATATTGACCATGTTTTTAATAGGTATTGTTATAGCCAGCCTGGTAAATATGTTTTTACGCAGCACCGGTTTAAATATGATCATAAGCTATATTGGTGTAGCTGTATTTGTAGGTTTAACAGCTTATGATGTGCAAAAATTAAAACGTATTGGCGCGGGTTTAGAGTATGGTGATGCATCAGCCAAAAAAATGACGGTTATGGGTGCATTAACTTTGTACCTTGACTTTATTAACTTGTTCCTGATGCTGTTACGCGTATTTGGTAACAGGAAATGATCATAGGAAATAAAAACTCAAAGCCGCCCCAACAAGTCGGCTTTTTTTATGCCTTGAAATTACAATCAATACAGATTGCAAGGCTATATTCTGTTGCACTTTACAACTTTATTGAGCATCTTTGCACTGCTTATAGAGAAAGACGGAGGGATTAGACCCTGCGATGTCTTAGCAACCTGTTACCTTTAACAAGGTGCTAAATTCTACTCAGTCCGATGCAAAGCGGATGGGACAGATAAGTGAAAGTCAACAAATACCCGACTTTTCGAAATAAGCCACTTTTAAGTTCGCAGTTTTAAGTAAGCAGTTTGCAATCATGGTATTCTGCCCACTAACAACTGCCCACTGCTAACTGACAATATGGATATTAGACAAGAACTACAAAAACGCATTTTGGTAATTGATGGTGCAATGGGCACCATGATACAACGGTACCAGTTAAAGGAAGCTGATTTTCGTGGGGAGAGATTTAAAGATCACCCATCTGATCTGCAGGGAAATAACGACCTGCTGAATATCACCCGCCCGGATATTATAAAAGCTATCCACAAAGAATATATGGATGCGGGTGCAGATATTATTGAGACCAATACTTTCAGTACGCAGGTAATTTCGTTAGCCGATTATCACCTGGAAGAACTGGCATATGAATTAAGTTACGAGGGCGCACGTATTGCCCGTGAAGCTGCCGATGAGTATACTGCCAAAGATCCAAACAAACCCCGCTTTGTTGCAGGTGCAGTTGGTCCTACTAACCGTACCGCATCCTTATCACCTGATGTGAACGACCCGGGTTACCGTGCCGTTACTTTTGATGATCTGGCAGATGCATACTATGACCAGGTACGTGGTTTAGTTGATGGCGGATCGGACGTATTATTGGTTGAAACCATATTTGATACGCTGAACGCTAAAGCTGCGTTATTTGCCATTGATCGCTACGCGCAGGAAAGCGGTAAGAAGTTACCGATAATGATATCGGGTACCATAACTGATGCTTCGGGACGTACCCTGTCAGGGCAAACTGTGGAGGCTTTTTGGAACTCTATTCGCCACGCTAACTTATTATCGGTTGGTTTAAACTGTGCTTTGGGTGCTAAGGAGATGAGGCCGCACATTCAGGAACTATCGGAAAAAGCAGATGTGTTTATATCAGCCTATCCAAATGCAGGTTTACCTAACGAGTTTGGTCAATATGACGAAACTCCGCACGAAACTGCCCACCAGGTTGATGATTTTATTAAAGCCGGGCTGGTAAATATTGTGGGTGGATGCTGCGGTACTACGCCCGATCATATTAGTTGTATTGCCGAAAAAGCAGCCAAGTATCCACCACGTTTAATACCGCAGGTTGAGCCCTACATGAGGTTAAGCGGATTGGAAGCGGTTACTATAACCCCCGAAAGTATTTTTGTGAATGTGGGCGAGCGTACCAACATTACCGGGTCGCCAAAGTTTTCTAAGTTAATATTGGCCGAAGATTATGAAGCCGCGCTTTCTGTTGCCGCGCAACAGGTTGAAGGTGGCGCGCAGGTGATCGATATCAACATGGATGAGGGTATGATCGATTCGGAAGCAGTGATGGTTAAGTTTTTAAACCTGGTTGCTTCTGAGCCTGATATTTCTAAACTGCCTATCATGATCGATTCATCTAAATGGACGGTTATTGAAGCGGGATTAAAATGTATACAAGGTAAGGGCATTGTAAACTCTATCTCGCTAAAAGAAGGCGAGGAAAAGTTTAAAGAATATGCCCGTAAAATAATGAGCTATGGTGCCGCTACTGTAGTAATGGCGTTTGACGAAACGGGCCAGGCCGACTCGTTAGAGCGCCGTAAGGAGATATGCGAAAGGTCATACAATATATTGGTTAATGAGGTGGGTTTCCCTCCGCAGGATATCATTTTTGACCCTAACATTTTAACCGTAGCCACCGGGCTTGAAGAGCATAACAACTACGCGGTAGACTTTATTGAAGCTACCCGCTGGATAAAACAAAACCTGCCATTGGCTAAAGTAAGTGGTGGTGTAAGTAATATATCGTTCTCCTTTAGGGGTAACAACATCGTGCGCGAGGCTATGCACTCGGCATTCCTTTACCATGCCATTAAAGCGGGTATGGATATGGGTATTGTTAATGCCGGTATGCTGGAAGTTTACCAGGAGATTGATAAAGAGTTATTAGAGCTGGTAGAAGATGTATTGCTTAACCGCCGTGATGATGCTACCGAGCGTTTGGTTGAATTTGCGGATAATATAAAAGGCAAAGGCAAAGAGGTGGTACGTGACGAGGAATGGCGTAAAGGCACCGTTTCCGAGCGTTTATCGCACGCGTTGGTAAAAGGTATCATTGAATATTTAGATGATGACGTAGAGGAAGCAAGACAGGCTTATGCCAAGCCGCTGGAGGTAATTGAAGGCCCGTTAATGGACGGGATGAATATAGTAGGCGATCTGTTTGGCGCAGGTAAGATGTTTTTACCGCAGGTGGTAAAATCTGCCCGGGTGATGAAAAAGGCGGTAGCGTATTTATTGCCGTTCATTGAACTGGAAAAACAACGTGTTATTGACGCGGGTGAAGATAGCAGTAATAGCCGCGCTAATGCAGGTAAAGTATTAATGGCCACTGTTAAAGGTGATGTGCATGATATTGGTAAAAACATTGTAGGTGTAGTATTGGCCTGTAATAACTTTGAGATCATTGACCTTGGGGTGATGGTTCCGGCTCAAAAGATTATTGAAGAAGCTAAAAAGCAAAATGTAGATATCATAGGCTTAAGCGGATTGATCACGCCATCATTAGATGAGATGGTGCACTTTGCTAAGGAGATGGAGCGCGAAGGCTTTACCATCCCGTTGATCATTGGTGGTGCAACTACTTCACGCATACACGCCGCTGTAAAGGTTGCGCCAAATTATTCGGGTGCTGCCATACACGTATTAGATGCTTCGCGAAGTGTTACCGTTTGCAGTAACCTGATGAATAAAGATACCCGCGATGCTTATATACAGGGCATCAAAGACGAGTACGAAAAAGCAAGAGAGGCACACGCCAATAAAAGATCAGATAAGCGGTATGTAACTTTAGAGGAAGCGCGTGCGCAAAAGTTCCAGATAGATCTGGCTCAGGTAGCGCCAAAACCCGCCTTTACCGGAACCAAGGTTTTTGAAGCTTATCCGTTAGCGAAACTGGTGCCATATATTGATTGGACACCGTTTTTCCACACCTGGGAGCTGCGTGGAAGCTATCCAAAAATATTTGATGATAAGTTTGTAGGTGTTGAAGCTAAAAAGCTATTTGACGATGCACAGGTGTTATTAAATAAAGTGGTTAAAGAGAATCTATTGCAGGCAAACGGTGTTATCGGTTTTTGGCCGGCTAACGCTGTGGGCGATGATATTGAATTGTACACCGATGAAACCCGTACGCAGGTATTAAGCCGCATACATACCCTTCGCCAGCAATCAGAAAAAGTAAAAGGAGAGCCTTATTATGCCTTATCAGATTTTATCGCGCCAAAAGAAAGCGGTGTGGCTGATTACTTCGGCGGATTTGCCGTAACCACAGGTATTGGTTGTGATGAATTGGTGGCCGAGTTTGAGAAGGACCATGACGACTATAATAGCATCATGGCCAAAGCTATTGCTGATAGGTTGGCCGAAGCGTTTGCCGAAAAAATGCACGAACTGGTACGTAAGGAGTACTGGGGTTATGCCAATGATGAGCAACTATCAAACGAGGCCTTAATCAAAGAGGAATATGATGGTATACGCCCGGCACCGGGATACCCGGCCTGTCCTGAGCATACCGAAAAGATAACCCTATTTAACTTGCTAAAAGCCGAAGATAATGCCCATATGCACTTAACCGAAAGCCTGGCCATGATGCCTGCTGCATCAGTAAGCGGTTTTTACTTTGCGCATAAACAATCTCGCTATTTTGGTTTGAATAAAATAAGCAAGGACCAGGTAGAAGATTACGCTAAACGTAAAAATATGTCGGTTGAGACGGCTGAACGTTGGTTGGGGCCTAATTTGAATTACTAGGAATTACTATTGTTGGAAAATAGAAAAGCCGTACTGACATTCAGTGCGGCTTTTCTATTCAGTTAATTTTCTTTTACAAAGTAGTTTTCTAAAACATTTTTTAATGTATACAGAGATTCCTGATCAATCAATTTTAAAAGCTGTTTACCATTATAACTAATATTGATTTTCTGAGGTTTAAGTGTCCCTTTATTCAATTCGCTAAGATAACTTTTCCCTTCTTTATCAAAACGACCTGAAGTTATAAAACTGGCTTTGACTCTTTTTAAAGAATCAGAACTGTTAGGGAAATTTTTAGAAAAAGAGGGCAAGGTTCGTTCAAAAAACCATTTCAAAGAATTTTTTGTTTCATTGTCACCAAGAGGTACTGTATAATTAAATAGTGTTCCTTTTAATTCTATCGCAATAATCTCATTTGTGTTTGAGGTTTGAATCACAAAATCATACTCGTATTTCTTCTTTCTCCCAAATGTATTATCCAAGGCTGGCAACTTCTTTCCCTGTTCAATAATTGAATTCGGATACAAATGATGAAAAAATTGATACATTAATGATTGAAAAAAATCACCGGTTAGATTACTTAAATTATATAAGTTACCGGTTCTGTCTATGATATCCATTGTTTCAGATATAGCGCCGACAGAGTCAATTTCACCTGTCGATACACCATTTTCACTCATTTTAATAGCAATTAAGTTTTCTATCACTTCATTAATTCCACTACCAAAAAAAGACGCCATATTGCAAGTTAGCATACCGAATGCTCTAGCTCTTCTTAAAGCCTCAGTTGAGATATCTTTATAAACGATTACAGGGATAATTTTTCTTCCTGTTTTAGTATTATTAAGTAAAACTTGGATGCGTTCATTAAAACCATCATAATCAAATGATTCATATGTTCTACTAACTGTCATATCGAGCACTACCAATGCCTGTTTGTTTAATGTAATAGTATTACTGCCGTATACAGTATTAATACCAGAAGTTTTAGTATATGAAAATGCATCCCAAACGTAATTAAGATGCTTTTGACCCTTTGTAGGTGCACGTCGGTCCCGATATCGAACATATCTATTGTCAATGAGATTGAACCTAGAAAGAGCCATCAACACATCATATAAAAAAGCCGTATCCGTCATCATTAAACTCAAATGATTAGCCATTAGAGTATTAATTGATGTAGAATCAACAAAATTTGCTATTAAAAATTTGTTATTGTTTTGATCTGATTGAATAGTAAAGGCATTGAAAGATAGGAGTTGCTTTATAATTTGATCTAATGACAATGTTTTGGATTTGGATGCAACAAGTGGGGTGCTGCAAACTTTCAAAGCTTCGTAATAAGACAGAATACCTTTGCATGCCTTTATAGCAGACAATAATCTGAATAGAGGCGGCCTACGATTTCTTGTGAGTCCAATGAGTTCATCAAAAGTGAGTTTATGGTCAATGGGATAGTAAGCAAATGTATTTTTACCGAACGAAAAAGGTTTACTCGTTGTAACAAAGCCTTTGGCCACGAAACGTCCAACGATTTTCCTAGCATTATCTGGAGACTTGCCGAGATTGTCTACTAACTTCTGTTTTAATTCATCACCAAAGTAAATATACCTACGCTTAGAGAACAAGCTTGACAAATAATCATTTGGATCTGTTTTCTTTAGTTTTGTCACACTGCCCTTTTATAATTTTTATTTCTTTCTTAATAACTCTACATTTGATATAGTTATAAAAGTATTAATAATATTTATAGGAAGTATTAATCGTTTTGTCTTTTTGATTTTATCACTCATCCCTGGTTGATGTTGTCATGAGACTATATACCTTTAGACCATAGGGTAAATAAAACATTTTTATAGGTTGAAATTATAATTCTGGAAACGCTGCTATGATAAGATTTTGAGTTGACTGCTCAAGCAATTCACTTATAAGTATTCCGTCTTTTATCTGCAATAATTCAGCATCGCTAACCATACCTCGTTGCTGTAGGGTTTCATTATAATAAAGGTCGCCAACATCATGCGTTTGCACATCATTACAATCCACGAAAGTTTCCCTGTTAATTGTGTTGGTTTCATTGCCCTGAAGCCTTACCAATGTTTCAAATGGCAGCCCGTTCAATTCAAAATATCTGCGCCTGCCGTCAAAATTTGAAGTTCCACAAAGCATAAATACACAGTCATTTTCATAAATTCCTAAACAAACATGTGGATGAGGGTCTGGATGATTGATCTGAGGATTTACAAACCAATAGATGTCGCCGATGGCCATATTGTTTATAAAATCCTCTATTGGCATTATTACAGGATGTGTTGAAACTGCTTTCTACTAAGGTCTAACAGTTCGGGGCTTTGGGAAAATGGAGCCTCATCCAAGCCGTTTTCAAAAAAATCAGCAGGTTCAATAATAAACACCTTGCCAACACCCATTTTTAACTCACTTTCAAACCTTTTCCATTCGGGAAAATGGTGAGAGTATTCGCTAAGTTCAAATTGATCTCGATTTCCGTAATGCTCGTATATTAGGTCAATTATTTTCAAATCCGTCTTAGAAAATACCGAAGTGTCTACATTAGAAATGGAGGAAATATCATAACCTTGGGCTGGTGTTAAATATAGGTTAGAGTATTCAACTATTTCTGAACCCCACCATTCTGACTTAGATATGATATCTTTGGTTCGAGACGGAACAGAGCCATTTTTCATTGCGACATACGTATCGTTTGTTATGGTTCTACCATAAGTCCTTAAATGCGCTCTATCGGCCAAATAAACCAATTTTCCAGCTTTCATGTAATTAATTTTTCCGCCCTCTTTTTGAGCAAAATAATTTAAAGCCTGAACCGATTTTTTGAATTTAAATGAAGTCATATCAGAGTGTAACGTTCATTCGTATAAAAATGTTAGGTATAAATTTATACTTATAATGAATGATTGATACACAAAGTTACTAACAATCTGTTAAAAAAACAAATTTTGGCTAAAATTATTAGCATTATATTGACTTCTTCCTCCTTTGTCACAACAGTGCCGAATTATCTCTATATAGATAATCGTGGCAATCCAAATCATGGTTAACACTTTGAGGTGTTAAGTTTATAACTTACTTATTATCACTATTTTATATAAAAAAATAGCAAAAATGTGTTAAGTTGTGTTAACCATGTTAAGGTTATCCGTTGACCAATAAATACGCCTTAAACCCTTCAAAATCAGTACCCAGTTCAACAGCTAATTTTTGTTTGGCTTGCAGGTCCTTTACCTGTTCAGGTATGTCCACATGCTTAGCTATATCCTCATTAAACACATCAGGAAACTTGCAAGGATGCGCGGTAGATAAGAATATACCTGCTACATCAGTGTTGGTGTGCTTATCCTGCTGGTAGTCCTTTAGTGCCTGCCAGGCAATAGCGGTATGCGGGCAAACCACGTAGTTATAATTATCATAAACCTGCTGTATGGCTTTAACGGTCTCCTCATCATCATAGCGGTAGCCTGTAACCAGTTTTTTCAAAGCATCAGCATCTTCTTTAAACATATCAGCAATACGCACCCAGTTGCTCGGGTTACCCACATCCATGGCGTTTGATAACGTAGCCACAGATGGTTTTGGCTGGTAAACGCCGGTCTTTAAAAACTCAGGCACGGTATCGTTAGCATTAGTAGCTGCTATGAATTGCTCCACAGGCAGCCCCATTTTCCAGGCCAGTAAACCCGCGCCAATGTTGCCAAAGTTTCCGCTAGGTACGCAGAATACTACCTTGTTCTTACCCTGTTTTAAAGCCTGCGCATAGGCGTTAAAGTAATAAAATGTCTGCGGTATCAACCGGGCAATATTAATAGAGTTAGCCGAGGTCAATCTGAATTTTTCGTTCAAGTCCTTATCGGTAAAAGCTTGTTTCACCAATGCCTGGCAATCATCAAAAGTACCGTCAACCTCAATAGCACGTATGTTTTGGCCGTTGGTGGTCAGTTGCAGCTCTTGTATGTTACTTACTTTGCCTTTAGGGTATAATATAGTCACCCGGGTATTAGGCACGCCCAAAAAGCCCAAAGCCACCGCGCCGCCGGTATCGCCTGATGTGGCTACCAGTACATCCAGTTGTTTTTCGCCGGCCTCTAAAAAGTAACTCATTATCCGGCTCATAAATCGGGCACCAAAATCCTTAAACGCTAATGATGGTCCGTGGAAAAGCTCCAGTACGTAAACGTTCTCTTCCAGCTCTACTATTGGCGCATAAAAGTTTATCGCATCATCAATAATAGCCTTCAGATCATTTTCAGGAATATCATCGCCTATTAAATGTTTAGCAACATGGAAAGCTATCTCGGGTAAAGTATAGCTATCCAGGTTATTGATAAACTTGTCATCTAACTGCGGAATAACTGACGGCATATATAAACCTTTATCCTGCGGCATGCTGTTAAATACGGCCTCTTTAAAGGATACACTGGAAGATGGATTATTGGTACTGTATAATTTCATTTTTTCTATTAAACACCCGCGTCATTGCGAGGAGTGAAACGACGTGGCAATCTCTGAACTTTACATTAGTGAATTGCTTACGTAGAGATTGCCACGCTACGCTCGCAATGACGGTGGGGGCTACCCCAACACCTTCGGCCCGGCATCATTAATAGTGCTTACATAACTATTAGAGCCGATCTTTATAGTGGTTAAATGTTGTTGTAGTTTTTGGGTGATAGCTTTAGCCGTTTGTTCATCTTTTGTAAATGCAAAAACAGATGGCCCCGAGCCTGAGATACCAAAACTTACCGCACCCATTTCCATGGCTATCTCTCGCATTTTATAAAAATCAGGTATCAGCATAGAGCGTACTGGCTCAACCAATACATCCTGCATACTACGGCCTATCAGATCAATATCGCCCATAAATAAACCACTTACTAAACCCGCAATATTACCCCATTGGGTAACGGCATCCTTCATGTTAATTTTATTGCGGATGATCTGCCTGGCTTCGCGGGTTGGTACATCCACATCAGGGAATACAATACCGCAATACAAATTTTTAGGGTGTGGTAAACGTATCACATCCAATGGCTCATAACTGCGTACCAATACAAAACCACCAAACAGGGCAGGGGCTACGTTATCCGCGTGTCCATGCCCGCAAGCCATTTCTTCGCCTTTTATAGCGAAGGGTAATATATTTATAGGATCGGTATCATCACCTAATAAGGTCTTAATAGCAAACAATCCACCAACAGTACTCGCCGAGCTTGAGCCCAAACCACTGCCAATAGGCATTTTTTTATGGAGTTCAATATCCAAACCTATATCGCTACGGCCAATGCTTTTTAAATAATGTTGTACACTTACGCTTACGGTATTTTTTTCGGGATTTAATGGCAAGCGGCCATCATCGCCGGTAATTTTGCTGATAACAATACCCGGTTTATCGGTAACACGCATAATGACTTCGTCGCCCGGCTCATTTACGGCAAAGCCCAGCACATCAAAACCACATACTACGTTAGCTACAGTGGCAGGTGCAAAAACCTTTACGCTTGTACCCACTTTCACC
Organism: uncultured Mucilaginibacter sp.; assembly: GCA_964611565.1. Lineage (GTDB taxonomy): Bacteria > Bacteroidota > Bacteroidia > Sphingobacteriales > Sphingobacteriaceae > Mucilaginibacter. The sequence goes on from CAZTAU010000004.1 coordinate 102,063, forward strand.
TCAGCTCCTGGCGACTTTAATTCTTGTATATTCTCTTCCATATTAATTCGCTCCAACATTTATCAGATCTGCAAATACACCTGCGGCAGTTACCTCGGCACCTGCACCCGGGCCTTTTACTACCAATGGGCGTTCTTTATACCTGTCGGTAGTAAATGATATAATGTTATCACTTCCCGATAAGGTAAAGAAAGGATGATCCTCGCCAACCGTTTGTAAGGTAATTGAGGCCTGGCCATTCTCTAATATCCCAATATATCTTAAAACTTTACCCTGGCTTGCAGCTTTGTTTTTAAGGTCTGCAAAATACGCATCCTCTGCTTTAAGGGCGGCATAAAATTCATCTACCGATTTTGCATCCAAACAAGCCTGTGGCAAAATATTTTGAATGTTTACATCAGCTTCCTCTAATTCATAACCCCCATCACGTGCCAGTATCAGCATTTTACGCATAAAATCTTTTCCGCTCAGGTCGTCACGCGGGTCAGGCTCGGTATAGCCTTTTTCCTGCGCCAGTTTAACGGTATCATGAAAATTAGCATCGCCTTTAAAATTATTAAAGATAAACGATATGGTACCCGAAAGGATAGCCTCAATACGTTGTATCCTGTCGCCGCTGTTTATCAGATCCTTTAGCGTACGAACAATTGGCAAACCTGCACCTACATTGGTTTCATAAAAGAAATCAACTCCATGCTGGCGTGCCGAATCTCTAAAATTTTTATACTGCGCATAGCTGCCCGAGTTACCTATTTTATTACAGGTAACAATAGATATAGTCGATTTTAAAACCTCCTCGTAATGCTCAATAGGTTGTGGGCTGGCAGTATTGTCAATAAACACGCAGTTGGGCAAATTCATGTCTTTCATGCGGTTGATAAATTCCTGCAAGTCGGCTTCCTGGTTTGATGCTTCCAGTTCCTGCTCCCAGCTATCTAATGATATACCATCGGCATTAAATATCATTTTACGGGTATTAGCAATACCGGCTATTTTAACTTGTATGCCATTGTTCTTTTCAAGGAATTCGGCATGGCCGTTTAATTGGTTAAACAAGGTTTTACCAATATTACCTGTACCTAAACAAAAGGCATGCAAAGTTTTATTCAATTCGGTAAAGAAGGCATCATGCACCGCGTTTAATGCTTTAGCCAGATCATTTGATGAAATGATAACCGATATATTATACTCTGACGAACCTTGCGCTATCGCCCTTACATTAACACCATTGCGGCCCAATGAATGGAACAACTTACCGGAAACGCCGGGAGTTTCTTTCATGTTCTCACCAACTACGGCTAATATCGCCAAGCTTTCTTCTATCACTACCGGCTCCAGTTTTTGAGCCATCAGTTCTAGTTCAAATTCGTGCTCAATAACGGCACGGGCACGTTGGGTATCGCCGGGTTGCACGGCAAAAGTAATGCTATGCTCTGATGATGATTGCGTAATTAATATCACATTGATCTGCTCTCGCGCCAGCAAAGAAAACAAACGCCCACTAAAGCCTGATTTGCCTACCATGCCGCTACCTTCCACATTGATAATGCTAATGTTGTTGATAGACGAAATGCCTTTTATAGCCAGGTTTGATGGCTTACATTCCTGACGGATAACTGTACCTGCAAATTCAGGCTCAAAAGTATTTTTTATGACGATAGGTATCTTTTTCAAGAAAGCCGGGGTCATAGTTGGAGGATAGATCACCTTAGCACCAAAGTAGGATAACTCCATCGCTTCAGTGTAGGTAAGCTCGGGTAAGGAGAATGCTTTTTGCACCATACGCGGGTCGGCGGTCATCATACCGTTTACATCGGTCCATATCTGTATCTCAGACGCGTTAAGTGCCGAGCCAAATATAGCTGCGGTATAATCGCTGCCGCCACGGCCCAAAGTAGTTATTTGGCCCTCGTCATTACCTGCAATAAAGCCGGTAACAAACGGCATTTTGCCTTTGTTCTCTTTAACAAACTCGCGTATTAATATTTCAGTAAGTTCGGTATTTACCTTGGCTTGGCCGTAGCTGCTATCGGTTTTAATTAAGTTCGATGCATCAACAAACAATGCCTCCGGAAAATGCTGTGCCGCAATTTTGCTGATCATTAAAGTTGAACAGCGTTCGCCAAAGCTTAATACCAGGTCGCGGGTTTTGGGGGTAAGTTCACGCAAAGTGAGTACGCCTTGCAACAGATCCTCTAACTGGTTAAAATGAAGTTTTAATTTAGTAAAAGCCGGGTTTTGGTTTTGTATATCCAAAAGGCTCTTCACCACATCAAAATGACGTTTTTCTAGTTCGGCCAATGAAGCAGTAAAGTCGTTGCCTTTGGCGGCATCTTCGGCCATAGCTATCAATAAGTTGGTTACACCACTCATGGCAGATAATACCACAACGGGTTTATCGGTGCCGGCAGCCTCATTTTTTAAAATATTCAATAAGGTTTGGATGCTCTGAACTGATCCTACGGAAGTACCGCCAAATTTTAAAACTTTCATATCATTTGTAAACAAAAAACGCCTTCCCCGTTAGCGGAGGAAGGCGTTCATGTGGTTTTTATATTTTACACCATACGATTATCTTCCTCCGAACTGTATGCCGGTGGTAGTAACTGTTGTTATGGTGGTGTTCTTTATCATTTTTATTGTCTTTCACGACGCCGCAAAATAAGCGCATAATTTTTGAATTAGCAAATCTATTGCGTTTTATTTTCAGATTATTGCTTCATTGTAGCAATTCGGGCTTAAACCGTTTGGCTAAAAATCCCGTGGCTTTGTCAATATCTATTTCCTTTACCAACACACCAGGTATGGTATAAGGCTGATAAGCTATGCAGGTACCATCGGGTGCTATTATGGAGCTGGCAGATTCAGGATAATCAAACGCGTAGTTGGAACTGGCAAAATAGATGGTATTCTCCAATGCCCGCATCATAATAGCTTTTTCATAATAAGGGCTGTCCATACTTCCCCATGATGTTGGTTTAACACCCTTAACATTGCTCCCTGCACAATGCGGATGGAATATAATTTGGGCATCTCGCCTTGCTGCCCATCTAACCAATTCAGGATAGCGGAAGCCCTCGTGGCAAATTACAATACCAATTTTTACCCCATTTATTTCAAATATAGAACGCTGCGTGCCCGGTGTCCAAACGCTGTCTTCACTTGGGTCCAATTGATTTTTAGTCTGATAACCCAATAACTTACCGGTATTGCTTATAACATGCGCCATAATATAAAAGTCATCGCCTTCATACCAATCCATAGGTAATATAATAGCTATGTTATTTTCAGCAGCAATTTTACAGGCGGTGTTTAATGCCGCTCGTAATGTTTCTGGCGAACACTTCTCGACTTCATATTCTGTCAACCGGTAACCCGGAATAAAGCATTCAGGGAAGCAAATGATCTCCGCCTGTTGTGCAGATGCTTCTTTAACCAGTTTATCCAACCAGTATAAGCCATCGCTAACAGATTTTGGAAATGGTGGAGAGGCTATAGCAATTTTCATATAGTTGAGGTTAATACTAAAGTAAGCAGATATTTCTACATATCGAAAATTGCTTTTAAAGAATGTCGTAATCAACCTCTAGTTTGTCGTTTATGCACCCGCCTGCCCCACGAAAGGGCTTTTATATTTGTTGTAACAATTAATGCCGAATCATTATGAACAATACAAAGAAAGTAGAGGAGTTTTTAGCTAAACTGGAGCATCCTTTAAAAGCTGAACTCGAAGCAGTCAGATCTATCATTGTTAACGCCAATTCTAAAATGGAAGAAGACGTAAAATGGGGTGGCCCCAGCTTTTTTTATAAAGAAGATCTGGCCACTTTCAACCCAAGAATAAAAAACTACGTTGCACTTATCTTTCATAAAGGAGAACTTCTGAATATAAAATCTGACTTTTTGGAAGTAGCCACCAAGGGAAAGGTTTACGCAAAATTTTATTCTATGGACGACGTAACAGCTAATAAGGAACTGATTGAAAAAATGGTTAATACCTGGGTTGAGTTGATGGATAAATAACCTATCTCTTTTCAGGGTGTAACTATTTCTTGCTCCTGCTGCTAATTTATACCTTTGCAACACAATGCAGGGATTAATTACCAAATCAACCGGAAGCTGGTACCAGGTGCAAACACCAGGAGGGGAAAGATATGATTGCCGTATAAAAGGTAAATTCCGTATTCAAGGTATTACCACCACCAACCCCATAGCCGTTGGTGATGTGGTTGATTTTGAGTTAGAGCCCGACCAGGAAACAGGCGTTATCAACCACCTGCTTCCGCGTAAAAATTATATTATACGTAAATCTATCAACCTGTCTAAGCAAGGGCAGATCATAGCCGCCAACTTAGACCAGGCTTTATTGGTGGTTACTTTGGCTTCGCCCCGCACCTCATTAGGGTTTATTGACCGCTTTTTAGTTACCGCCGAGGCTTATGATATACCTGCTAAACTTATCTTCAATAAGCTGGACCTATTTAGCGGTCCGGGTTTGGAAATATTAGCTGAGTATAAAACTATCTATGAAAATATTGGTTATCCCTGCTACAGTGTTTCTGCATTGGAAGGTGCTAACATAGATGTAATTCAGGAGCTGCTGAAAGATAAAACTACCCTATTCTCGGGACATTCGGGTGTGGGTAAATCAAGTTTGATCAATGCCTTATTACCTCAACTGGATCTGCGCACCAACGAAGTATCTGACTGGAGCGATAAGGGGATGCACACCACCACCTTCGCCGAAATGTTTGAGTTACCACAAGGCGGGTTTATCATAGATACTCCCGGCATCCGCGAATTGGGTATTGTAGATATTGAAAAACATGAATTGGGCCGCTACTTTCCTGAAATGCGCCAACGTATGCAGGACTGCCGCTTTAATAACTGCCGCCACATTAACGAGCCGGGTTGCGCGGTGTTAGAAGCCTTAGAAAATGAGGAGATTGAATTATCCCGCTATGAAAGCTATTTGAGTATTTATAATAACAACGATACGAGGGCGTAACATTACCGTCATTGCGAGAAACGAAGCAATCTCTTCACTTGCAAGTCAAAACCACAATGAATATTCTATGTAGAGATTATTGATGTGTTATTTGTTTTTTTAATGGTATCAATGAGCTCGCTCCGCTCGGTTATCCACGCTGTCGCTCGCAATGACGTGTGGAGATATTTATCCTAAGGCGTTCTTAAAGTCCGCTATCAGATCTTCCTGGTCCTCAATACCAATTGAGAGGCGTATCATATTATCAGATATCCCCATTTCGTCGCGTTTTGCTTTACCTAATTCGTTAAATATGGTATGTGCTACCGGGATAGCCAAAGTACGGGTATCGCCTAGGTTGCTTGATTTTACTACCAGTTCCAATTTGTTTAAAAAGGCAAAGCAATCCAGTTTTTCATCCAGTTCAATGCTCATCAAGCTGCCAAATTTTTTAAATAGCTTTTTAGCCAGCGCGTGTTGTGGGTGGTTAGGTAAGCCTGGATAAAATACCTTCTTGATATTTGGGTGTCCTTCAAAAAACTCAGCCAAAGCCAAAGCGTTGCTGCAAGTTCTTTCCATACGTAAAGCCAAAGTTTCTGACCCTACTGATAATGAGTGTGCTGCCTCAGGGGCTAAAGTAGCACCCGCATCTCTTAACCCTTTTTTACGTATTTGGGTTAAGCCTAATCTTTGTGGCGCAACCTGGCTCTTATATACTTCGTTAATATTGGCAAAGTTGCTCCAGTTAAATAAACCTGTATCGGTTACGGCACCGCCCAACGCGTTGCCATGGCCGCCAATACTTTTGGTTAATGAATTGATAACCAGGCTGGCTTTAACATTGATTGGTTTAAACAAATACGGGGTGGTCATGGTGTTATCCACGATGTATATCAATCCTTTTTCCTCGCACAAATTACCAATAGCTTCCAGGTCGGCAATTTGTGTGGCCGGGTTAGCAATGGTTTCCACAAATACCAGTTTAGTATTAGGCTTTAAAGCTTGCTGTATGTTATTAACCGATGTAGCATCCACAAAAGTGATATCCAAACCCATATCCATATAGCTTTGGAAGATACTGCGGGTATTACCAAACAAAAATGAGCTGGCTACAATATGGTCGGCATTTTTTATTAAGGCTAAAATGGTGGCAGATATGGCACCCATGCCCGTAGCAAAAGCGATAGTCCCCAAACCGTTTTCCATTTGGGTAACCTTATGCTCTAATGCCGATACTGTAGGGTTTCCCTGGCGCGAATAAGCATAACCACTCACTTTGTTCTGGAACACATCTACCAACCCCTGCACATCCTCATAACCGTAAGTTACCGAAGTATGTATAGGTTTATGTAATGCACCATGCTCTGGTTTTTGTAGACGATCAGAGTGCAGTAGGGTAGTAGTAAAGCCTTTTTTAGTTGCCATTGTAATGTTGTACTAAGTAAAATGCGAACTTACAAATTATATCTCAACCGTCATTGCGAGGAACGAAGCAATCTCTACATTTGAAAGTCAAAAAGTGAAAATGACGCGTGGAGGTGGTGGTTAATTCCCCAATAAAGCTTTTAAAGTTTCCAAAGTATCCGCTTCCTCTTTGGGTTTGTCCTGCCGCCAGCGCAGTATGCGCGGAAAGCGTAGGGCAATGCCCGATTTATGTCGCGTTGAACGGTTGATACCTTCAAATCCTATCTCAAAAACCAGCTCGGGTTTTACGGTGCGCACGGGACCAAATTTTTCAAGCGTGTTGCGTTTCACAAAATTATCCACTTTGTTTATTTCCTGGTCGGTGAGGCCCGAGTAGGCTTTGGCAAAGGGTACCAGTTTATCACCATCCCAAACGGCAAAGGTGTAGTCGGTGTATAAGTCAGCGCGACGGCCGTGGCCCTTTTGGGCGTATATCATTACCGCATCTACTGATAGCGGGTCAATCTTCCATTTCCACCAATCACCACGTTTGCGGCCAACCTGATAGGTTGCACTTTTACGTTTCAGCATAATACCTTCGGCTATCATAGCGCGCGATTGCTCGCGTATAGTAGCCAATTCATCCCAACTGCTGAAAGTAATTAAAGGCGATATACGTAATAATTCGGGATAAGGCGTTACGGCCTGTAACCCTTCTAAAATGGCTCGACGTTCAGATTGTGTTTTGTAGCGGATATCCTCGCCATCATATTCCAAGCAATCATAGGCTATAACAGCCACCGGGCTTTCTTCCAGTATTTTTTTGGTGAGATTCTTTCGGCCTATTCGGGTTTGTAAAATATTGAATGGCATTGGCAAGCCATTTTGAAAGCTCAGTAATTCGCCATCTATAACCGTACCATCAGGCAGGGCATTTAAAAATGGGTGCAGTTCGGGAAACTTTTCAGTTGCCAGGTCCTCGCCACGGCTCCATATAAATATTTTACCGTTGCGTTTGATGAGTTGCGCACGGATGCCATCCCATTTCCACTCAGCTTGCCATTCTACAGCATCACCCAATGAAGCTTTTAATTCATCTGCTGATCTTTGCTTTTCGGATGTTTCCTGTATCGGGTAAGCCAAAAAGAAAGGATAAGGGCGCGATACATCGTCAGATGCGCCTTGTTCCTGTATCAACTGTTCGTAGGTATAAGTTTCGGGCAGCCAGTTACCCATAATGCGGTGGGTTAGGGTCGGGGCATCCAGATTGGTTATGTCTGCTAATGCTTTTATCACCAGGCTTTGTGATACACCTACTCTAAAACTTCCGGTCAATAGTTTATTAAATACAAACCGTTCCTGGGTATCCAGCATGGCCCATGAATCTATCAACCACAGTTTTCGTTCTTCTTCGGTTTTGCTGCCTAAGGTATTTAATTCAGCTATCCATTCGGTTAAAGTTTTGCTACTACCGCCAGTAGTATTTTGGGGCATTAACAAGGCAATGGTTTCCGCTAAGTCACCTACTACATGGTAACTTTCTTCAAACAGCCATATCGGTATATTGGTTACTTCGGTTGCCCAGGTACGTACTTGCGTAGCATTAATAACCCGCTTAGGTTTGCGCCCGGTAAACAGTGCCAGCATATGCATTTTATCGGTATCGGGTACGCTATTAAAATATTCTTTCAGTATCCTAACCTTTTCATTGGTTTTATTGGTTTCATCAAGTGAGAGGAAGAGTTGGGCAAATGCTCTCATATCGATTCCTCCGTATTAGTTATTGCTATTTCTTCGGGTGCTACATCTGCTTCGTCGTCACCATATAGTGTATGCACTTCATGTGCGTCAAAGCCAATTTGGTTTAGGTAGCGGGTAAATGTGGCGGTATAGCCATGTGTCAGGTAAACGCTTTCACATGCGGTGGCATCTATTGCACTTATTAATCCATCCCAATCGGCATGGTCTGACATGATAAAACCGCGGTCTGCCGCACGTCTTCTTTTCGCTCCGCGGATAGCCATCCATCCCGAACAATAACCAAAACTATAAGGATTAAACTTGCGCATCCAAGGCGTACCAACGGATGATGGCGGGGCTATAATTATACCTTTACGTACATCTTCTTTGGGTGTATCAGGAGTTATACGGGTAGTTGGATTAAGTATGATACCATTGCGTCGTAACGCTTCGTTGGTGTTTTCAATAACACCATGCGTATATACTTTACCGATAGATAAGTCGAGGTTTTGCAGTATGCGTTGTGCTTTACCTAAGGAATAACCTACAATTACGGTAGCCAATCCATTGCTTACATTGCTACGCCACCAATTATTAACCTCGTCAAATATTTGAACTTGTGGCTTCCATTGATAAACCGGCATACCAAAGGTACACTCCGATATAAAGTGGTGGCATTTTACCGGTTCAAACGGAGTTGAGATGCCATCATCCTCGGTTTTATAATCGCCGGATACTACCCAAACCTCACCCTGATATTCAACTCGTATTTGCGCCGAACCAATAACATGTCCGGCAGGAAATAAAGAAATAGCTACGCCATTTTTTATAACCTTTTCGCCATACTCTACCGTTTGTAATTGGATATCGCCTAAGCGATAAAGCAACACTTCTTTTGATAAATGGTGGGCCAGGTAACGCTTGTGGCCCCAGTAGGCATGGTCAGAATGGGCGTGCGTAATTACAGCATCATCAACCGGTTTCCAGGGATCAATATAAAACTTGCCTTTAGCACAGTATATGCCTTTGTCGGTAAATTCAAGCAGGGGTTGTTTAGCCATGCTTTATAAACCTTAATAATTACAATTGGTTTTAAACGCAAAAATCCCGGACTAAGCCGAGATTTTTGTTACTGTATTAACTTAATATTTAAAAAGAACGTTTAACAGGATTGTCCACTAAAGGAGCCTTTTCAACGCGGGTATATTTATCGCCCAAATTCATGTAATCTATCAATATTTGTCCAGCTTCAACTTTTAAGAAGTCAAGGTCTTTTTTAGTCTTTACTTTTATATCTGCTGGTAAACCTGTAGCAATACGTCGTGTTTTTTCACGTTCAGATGTTTTTTTCTCGTCTGCTTCGCGTTGTTTTTTCAATTGCTGCTCATTTAAGGTTACACTTTTTTCATTCTCGCTTTTTTTGTAATCAGCAATATCCTGAAGCAATAATTTATAATTAGTATTATCGTTCATACGCTGTTGGTGCATTTTTGTTAATTGGGGGATAGTTCCGGAAAGCTCACCTACTTTAACATAATCGCTTTTTGGTATAACATCATACGGTAACGCTGATGGCTCGGTATCCTCGCCATATTTATCCAATGGTATAACTGATGGGAACGCAATATCAGGTATTACTCCTTTATGTTGGGTTGAACCTCCGCTAACACGGTAAAATTTAGCTATAGTCAAGTTTAATTGGCCATAAATACTTTCACCATTCCCTACTCTTACACTATTACTGCCGCCGCCTGTTATTGCCGCAATCCTATCACCAAATGAACGTTGAACTACTCTATCCAAATTAATTGGGCTTTGTACAGTACCTTTACCATAAGTTTGTGTGCCAACCACAATGCCCCTACCATAATCTTGTATGGCACCGGCAAATATCTCAGAAGCTGATGCACTAAAACGATCAGTCAATACAGCTAATGGGCCGCTATAATAAACAGTAGGGTCGTCATCGGTATCAACTTCTATGCGTCCCCTGTCATCGCGCACCTGTACAACCGGACCCGATTTAATAAACAAACCTGTCAATGAGATAGCTTCTGATAATGAGCCACCGCCGTTTTCGCGCAGGTCAATTACAATACCATCTACATTCTCGCGCCTTAACGAATCTAACACCATTTTCATATCACGAGTGGTGCTATGATAGTTGGTTTCGCCTGCTCTTGATGCAGCAATGTCCGTATAAAAAGCAGGCACATTAATAATGCCTATTTTATAAGTTTTGCCGTTGCTGTTATAGGTACGGGTCTCTTTTTTAACTAACTGATCCTGCAATACAATTTTCTCGCGTACAATTTCAACTATGTTGGGTTTGTCAGCAGCAGTTTTGCCTTCAGGTAATATTTTTAGTTTAACCAAAGTGCCTTTAGCACCACGAATCAACTTAATAGCATTATCAATTCGCCAGCCTATAATATCTTGAAATTCTCCCTCTTTACCCTGCGCAACTCCAATAATACGGTCGCCATTGTTAAGTTGATGGCTTTTGTCTGCCGGGCCACCTACTACAAGTGTTTTTATAGTGATGTATTCATTTTTAGTTTCTAATGTTGCACCTATACCTTCCAGCGCACGAGACATTTCAATATTAAACTGTGCTGCGTTTGAGGAATTTAGGTAGGCAGTATGAGGGTCAATAGCCTCTGTGAACGAACTCATGAACAATTGAAAAACATCACTGCTTTCTGTTTGATTGATGTTCTGCAAGCGGGTTTGGTAACGTTTATTTAAAGTTTCCTTATTTTTAGCCATATCAGGAGTGGCCAGTTTTAAATTAAGCAACTCATATTTTATACGTTTGGTCCAGTCTGCGTTTAACTCATCAACTGTTTTTGACCAGGATAAATTTTTACGGTCATAAGTAAACGTTTCGTTCTTGGTAAAATCAAAAGCGTTGTTTATTTGCGATACGGCATAATTTGTTCTTTCCAGTTGTCTTTTTTGAAAAACATTAAAAATATAGAACACATTATTCAGGTTGCCATTTTTTATGTCATCATCTAAAGTGGTTTTGTATTTCTCAAAATCAGCAATGTCTGATGCTAATAAATAATTCTTGTTTTCATCCAGACTTTTAATAAAACGATCATAAATTACCACTGATATAGAATCATTAAGCGGTACTCTTTTATAATTGCTGGATGAAATTAAACTGGCTACAGCCTTACAAGCGGTGCTTTGTTGTTCGGTAGGTACCAAGTTGGTCACCCCATCAACTAAAATGGGTTTTGACGGGGCAGCGCTGCAGGCAAGTGCGGCACCAAGTACCAACACAAAATAAAATCGCTTAAACATATCTTTAACTGTCTTTAAATCAGTGGTGAAAATAAACATCAATTTTGGGTATACAATAATTTACTAATGTAATAAAACAACACGCAAAAAGCTTGCCTTATTGCTTCGAAATAAGAATATTACAATAATATTTCATTGTTTATAGTAAACGCCAAACTTTATAAGGATATTATAAAATAAATTATTGGACTTTTGTATTTTTGGCGGCTTCAACAGCTGCAGCGTATCTAACCTCGGTTTTTGCAAAAGATGTGCTGCCATTTTTTAACTCTATCTCGCGGGTTACTTTATCAATCTCGGCCAGTTCAGTACCCATGCCTTTCAAATTGGCCAGATCATGCGCTTCTTTCAGGTCGGTACGTGCTAAAGCTAATTCGCCCATGGCCGCTTTTATGGTGGCCAGATCCAATAAATTAATAATGGTTAATTGATCATTGTTTTCGCGTTTGGATATGGCATTGCTTTGCAATAAAAACCATTTGGCTTCCGAAAAGCGTTTGGCTACAGTATATAATTTAGCCAACGTATTAAAATCAGTACTTGCAATACTATATTGCCTAAAGCGCATATGGTGTTTAGCCTCTTTAAGTAAAAATGCTTCGGCAATATCAAGTGAATAAACACGAGGATTCAATACAGACACAACTACATTAGGTATATATATATGTGTGGACGGAGAAATAGTAGTAGCCGACGTATAATTAGCTTCGCTTAATTGCGGATAGCGGGTTTTATCTTTCTTTTGCCAGAACTGGGCGGATGCTGTAATGCTTATTGTACAAAAAGCGAGTAAAATTGTAAATCTCATTTAATCTGTTTACTGTGAAATTATTTGTTTGCAAAGATAAATATATGTTTTTGAAGTATATGTATCAAATTGGATGGGCTTAGTACGCAGTATCAACGCAAGAAGTTACTGAATAATATAATTTGGCATAAATAAAAAAGGTCTTCCAAATGTGGAAGACCTTTCAACTTTTATCTTTCAGTTTATTAAGCCATTTGCTTGCGGATAATGTTTAATGCACCACCTGCTTTAAACCACTCAATTTGCTGAGCGTTATAAGTATGGTTAACAGCAAAGCTATCAACCGTGCCATCCTGGTGGTGTAATACTACGGTTAACTGTTTGCCCGGGGCAAATTCTGTTAAGCCGGTAATATCTATTTTATCGTTCTCCTGTATTTTTTCGTAGTCATCGCTATTAGCAAAAGTAATAGCCAACATACCTTGTTTTTTAAGGTTGGTTTCGTGTATGCGGGCAAATGATTTTACCAATATGGCACGTACACCTAAGTGGCGAGGTTCCATAGCGGCATGCTCACGCGATGAGCCTTCACCATAGTTTTCGTCACCTACAACAATACTGCCTATGCCGTGCGCTTTGTAATCGCGTTGTGTTGCAGGTACAGGGCCGTATTCGCCTGTTATTGCATTTTTAACGCTATCAGCACTATTATTAAAGTAGTTAATAGCACCTATTAGCATGTTGTTTGAAATGTTATCTAAATGACCACGGAACTTCAACCACGGGCCAGCCATTGATATATGATCGGTAGTACATTTACCTTTGGCTTTGATCAATAACCTCAAACCTTTAATGTCTGTACCTTCCCAAGGGCTAAACGGATCCAATAATTGCAAACGCGCCGAGTTAGGGTCAACTTTAACAGTTACTTTGCTGCCATCTTCGGCTGGTGCCTGGTAGCCTGCATCTTCAACCGCGTAGCCTTTTACCGGCATTTCAATGCCTTGTGGCTCGTCAAATTTTACCTGCTCACCGTTTTCATTGGTCAGGTAATCAGTTAATGGGTTAAAAGTTAAATCTCCTGCGATAGCAAATGCGGTAACAATTTCAGGCGATGCCACAAAAGCGTGGGTATTAGGGTTACCATCCTGGCGTTTTGCAAAATTGCGGTTAAACGATGTGATGATGGAGTTTTTGCGTGTCGGGTCATCAGTATGACGTGCCCACTGGCCAATACAAGGGCCGCAAGCGTTAGCCAATACCACACCGCCCATTTGGCCGAAGGTATCTAAATAGCCATCACGGTCAACGGTATAGCGCACCAGCTCTGATCCCGGTGTAATGGTGAACTCTGCCTTTGATTTTAATTTTTTATCGATAGCCTGTTTAGCGATAGAAGCCGAACGGGTAATATCTTCGTAAGATGAATTGGTACATGAACCAATTAAGCCCACTTCTAATACTGCGGGCCAGTTGTTTTCTTTAACCGCGGTAGCAAATTTTGATATAGGCCAAGCCAAATCCGGAGTGAACGGACCGTTTACATGCGGCTCTAATTCGCTCAGGTTAATTTCAATGACCTGGTCAAAATACTGCTCAGGGTTAGCGTAAACTTCCGGATCGCCGGTTAAGTGTTCTTTTACAGAATTAGCCAGTTCAGCAATATCCGCACGTTTAGTACCGTTTAAATAGGCTGCAATTTTTTCATCGTAACCAAAAACTGATGTAGTTGCACCAATCTCGGCACCCATGTTACAGATAGTACCTTTACCCGTTGCAGAAAGTGATTGCGCGCCTTCTCCAAAATATTCAACAATAGCGCCTGTGCCACCTTTTACGGTTAATATACCGGCAACTTTTAATATAACATCTTTAGCTGATGTCCAGCCTGATAGTTTACCGGTTAATTTAACACCAATCAATTTAGGGAATTTTAGCTCCCATGGTAAGCCTGCCATTACATCACAAGCGTCAGCACCACCAACACCAATAGCTATCATACCCAAACCACCTGCATTTGGTGTGTGCGAGTCGGTACCTATCATCATTCCACCCGGGAAAGCGTAGTTCTCTAATACTACCTGGTGGATAATACCTGCCCCTGCTTTCCAGAAACCAATACCATATTTATCAGATACAGATGCCAGGAAATCATAAACTTCTTTATTTACATCCTTAGCGGTGTTTAAGTCTTCGGTAGCACCAATTTTAGCTTGTATCAGGTGATCGCAATGCACGGTAGATGGTACTGCAACCTGTGGACGGCCCGCCTGCATAAATTGCAATAGCGCCATTTGTGCTGTAGCATCCTGCATAGCAACACGGTCTGGTGCAAAGTCAACATAGTCAACACCACGGCCAAACGCTTGTGAAGCATCACCTGATGAAAGGTGAGCGTATAATATTTTTTCAGTTAAAGTAAGATGTTTACCAGTTGCTTTACGGGCAGCTGCAATGCGACCTGCATAGCGACCGTAAACATTTTTGATCATATCTAAATCAAAAGCCATTATATTGATTTTATGGGTAAAAGGATTAATAAAAGCGGCTTTTTTGACCGCAATTATACTAGTGGGGCGAATTTACAAAAAATAGAGGGAATAAGGCAATCAGCCTATTGTCAAATGTTATTTGGATGTATTCTAAATAAGTGGCTTAAAGCTATATCCTTCATTACTCCAATATTCCATCGCCTTTGGCAAAACATATTGCAATCTGCCAAATGCTTTAATGCTATCATGAAAAACCACGATCGAGCCATCGGTAGTATGTTTAATTATATTTTGCAGGCATTTTTCGGGTTGCAGGTTAATGTCGAAATCTCCGCTTAATACATCCCACATCACAATATTCAACTCGGGTTTGGCTTGTTTTAAGGATTTGATCTGCGATCTTTTAATGCGCCCGTAAGGCGGGCGAAATAGGTTGGTATTCAATTGTTCATCCGCTGCTAAAAAATTTTGTAGATAGGTTTTATCATAGGTATCCCAACCTTTTAAATGATTATAGGTATGGTTGCCAATAGCGTGCCCGGCGTTTTTTACTTGTTCAAATTCATCGGGATGTTTGCTTACATTATCACCAATACAAAAAAATGTAGCTTTGGCATTGTACTGCTGTAAAATATTTAACACATACGGTGTAACAATAGGTATAGGTCCATCGTCAAAAGTGAGGTAAATACATTTGTTGCCGACGGGCATATCCCAAGTTAATTGAGGGTAAAGCTTTTTAAGCAGCCAAGGTGTTTTTACCAGGTACATTTTAGTATTATTAGTATATTTGATATCGATAGAAAGGACGGGCAGATATCCCTCAAAGATAACAGCTAAAGCCCATATCCAAAACTATTGCACAAAAACCCCTTATGGAACAATTTTTTATAAAGTTTAAACACACAGGAGTACTTATTGTCTTGTTGTTTGCCGGTTTTACTGTAAGCGCGCAAGACAAAATAAGCCTTCAGGCGGCTGTTGAACGTACTTTGACTAATAATTTAACCATTAAACAATCGTTGGTAAATGAATTATTGGCATCTGAAGATTATGCTCAGTCAAAAAACAACCAGTTACCCAGTTTAAGTGCCAGCCCGCAGGCCGGTTACAATTTTGGCCGTAGCCCGGTGCCGGGACAATATGTTTTTGCTAACCGGTCCTCTTTTTATGTTAGTGGCTCGGCATCTATGCAGCTTACGCTTTTTCAGGGTGGGCAATTGCATAACCAGGTTTTGCTAAACAAACTTGCGCTTGACGTAAGTAAAAGTAATACCAACAAGGTAAAAAACGACCTGGTATTAAATGTAGTAGTTACCTATTTACAAATATTGACCAACCAGGATTTGGTAACCGCGGCAAAACAACAAATAGATATTGCTACCCAAACTTTAGACAGGACCCAAATTAGTTTCGATGTAGGTAACCAAACGCTGGCTGATCTGTCGCAGGCTAAAGCACAGGTTTCGATAGCTAACTACAATTTAACTACCGCTCAAAATCAGCTGGACCTAAGCATATTGACATTAAAGCAACTAATGGAGATGAACCCGGCTACAGAGATCATTATCGAAAAACCGGATATCAGCAGATTAACCAACATTACCACATTATATGATGCCAGCGAGGTTATTAAAACGGCTGTAAATATCAATCCTGATGTGCAACTGGCTTTGGCAAGGCAATTATCATCAGCACAATCTATAAAAATAGCCAAAGGTACCTACCTGCCCACCTTATCTCTATTTGGTAGTTTATCATCAAACTACTCAAATGCGGCTACACAAATAATAGGACAAACTACACCAACATTACAAACTATTGGTACAGTGCAAGGCACAGGGCAGTTGGTACAAGCACCGTTTTCGCAACCAATTTCTGCACCTTACCCTTTTGTAAACCAGTTTGGCAATAACTTTAACCAGTCTATAGGCGTAAGTTTACAGATACCTATTTTTAACCGTTTCCAGGCACGAACCAATGTACGTAAGGCTAAATTGAACTATCAAAATGCCGAGTTATCAACTCAAATTACTCGTAATACTTTAAGCAAAACCATTACACAGGCAGTGCTTGACTTGCAGGCTGCTAACAAGCAATACATATCTGCAACACAAACCTTTGAAGCTAACCGGGACGCTTTAAATGTTACTCAACAGCGCTTTAACGTAGGTTTAGTTAATACTTTAAATTACAATACCGCTCTTACCAACTATAACAAAGCACAAAACGATATGATACAGGCACAATACACTGTAATATTCAGAAGTAAGGTAATTGATTATTATTTGGGTAACCCTATATCACTATAAAATTTTGAATAAAATATGAAAAAGTCTACAAAATATATCCTGATAACGCTTGGCGTAGTTGTTGTATTACTGGTAGTAGGTAAGGCAACAGGAATAATAGGTAAGCCCAAGAAAACACAGGTGGCTACCGAAAAAGCAGAAGTGCGCGACATTAATGAAACTGTATCTGCCAGCGGAAAAATAAAACCACACGTAGAGGTTAAAATTAGCCCTGAGGTATCAGGCGAGGTGGTAGAACTGCCGGTTAAAGAAGGCGACATTGTTAAAAAAGGTCAGCTGATCTGTAAAATTCGTCCTGATATATTACGCTCGGGTTATGAGCGTGCGGTGGCATCTTACAATTCGCAAAAAGCCAATGTGGGTAATACCTCGCAGATGTTAAAGCAAGCAGAAGCTAATTTTGAAAATCAATCTGCTGCTTATAAACGCTGTAAAGAACTATTTGAAAAGAAAGTTTTAACCGCGTCAGAATATGATGCTGCCAAAGCCAGCTATGAAAGCTCAAAAGCTTCATTAGAAGCAGCCAAGCAAAGCGTTATAGGCTCAAAATTCGGGTTGGCACAATCTGCAGCAACTGTTAAAGAAGCAAGCGATAACCTGGTTAAAACCACTATTTATGCACCTGTTGATGGAGTAATATCTAAACTATCTGTTCAATTAGGCGAACGTGTTTTAGGTACCGCGCAATTTGCAGGTACCGAGATCATGATCATATCTGACTTAAGCATGATGGATGTGAACGTAGATGTTAACGAGAATGATATTAACCGCATATCCTTAGGCGACTCGGCAAAAATTGAAGTAGATGCCTTTTCTGGTAAAAAGTTTGATGGTACAGTAATGGAAATAGGCAGTTCTGCCAACGTGGTAGGTACCAATGCTGACCAGGTAACCAATTTTACGGTTAAGGTAAGGATAGATCCAAAATCATATGAAGATATGACAAGAAAGGCCAGCAATAAAACTTCGCCTTTCCGCCCGGGATTGACAGCTACGGTTGATATTAAAACTAATCATACTAAAGCTTTGTCAGTTCCAATCCAATCGGTAACTACCCGCGATGATAAAAAGGAAGAACGTGAGAAAGAAAAAGCAGACGGCCCTAAAAAGGAAGAAAAGAAAACCATAAGTAACGAGCCGGTTAAAGAGTATGTATTTGTGTACAACAATGGTACAGTAAAGCAAACCGAGGTTACTACAGGTATCCAGGATGATACTTATATCCAGATACTATCAGGACTTAAAGCCGGTGACGAAGTAGTATCTGCACCATATCCTGCTATATCTAAAACTTTAAAAGATAAAGCCGAAGTTGAAAAAGTAGATAAGTCAAAGCTATTCTCTACAGATAATAAGTAAGCTTACTTAACTATATATTATTAGGCTGACCGAAAGGTTGGCCTTTTTTGTTGTCTGAACCATGATTGGTAGGATTTAATGATAGCCATTATTAAAATCCTATCATCCTGAAATCGTGTAAATCTTAGTTCAGACAAATTATTAACTTTGCCCCGTGCAAAAAATAAATAAAATATTAGTAGTTGGGGGTGGAAGCTGGGCTACGGCTAACATCAAAATGCTGGGTGATAATACCGTAGAGAAGGAAATTTTTTGGTGGATGCGTAACCCGGAAGCGGTAGAACATGTGCAGAAATTTGGGCATAATCCTAATTATTTAAGTTCGGTTGAGGTTAAATTGCCTGGACAAAATGTTTCTACCGACCTTAGATCATTAATTAAACTTGCTGATATTGTACTGTTAAATGTTCCCGCCGCTTTTTTAAAGGAGGCATTGGAAGAAATATCTGCTAAGGATCTTGCGGGTAAAAGAATAGTATCGGCCATAAAAGGTATAGTGCCTGATGAGAACCAGATCATAGCTGAATTTTTAAATCAGCATTATAATATTCCATTCGATCATTTCGCGGTGATAAGCGGACCATGTCATGCCGAAGAAGTAGCGTTAGAGAAATTATCATATCTGACAATTGCCTCGCAGGACACTGACCTTGCTACCGAGTTTGCTGGGATGATAGATACCCGCTACATTAAAACCATTGTATCTGATGATATATATGGTACCGAGTATGGCGCGGTGTTAAAAAATATATATGCTATTGCCAGCGGTATTTGCCATGGTGTAGGGTATGGGGATAACTTCCAGTCGGTATTGATATCAAATGCCATACGCGAGCTGGAGCGCTTTGTGGCGGCCGTACACCCTATTGACAGGGACATCAAAGAATCCGCCTACCTGGGCGATTTATTGGTTACTGCCTACTCGCAATTTAGCCGTAACCGTACCTTTGGTAATATGATAGGTAAGGGATATACAGTGAGGTCTGCACAGTTAGAGATGAACATGGTTGCCGAGGGTTATTATGCAGTAAATTGCCTGCATGAGGTTAATAAACAGTACAATGTAGATATGCCTATATGTGACGCGGTGTATGCTGTTTTATACCAAAAGCGCAATCCATACTTGGAAATGAAAAACTTGGCAGAAAAATTGTGTTAAGGTTCGTAAATAAAATACGAACCGATGAAAAATTTAATTAAAGTTGCATTGGTGGCAACAGGGATTTTTGCCGCTGCACAAACACAAGCCCAAACCCGAGATACCACACTTGGCCAGAAAATAGATAAAACTACCCGTGCTGTTGGTAAAACTGCTAAAAAAGTAGGAAACGCTACTGCTACCACTGCAAAGAAAGTAGGTAATGCAACTGCTGATGCCGCCAAAGATGTAGGTAACGCTACTGCCACTGGTGCTAAAAAGGTGGGCAATAAATCAGCTGAACTGACTGTTAAAGGTGCCGCTGCCGTTACCGATAAAAAATACGATGGCAAAGCCGGCCCAAATAACGAGAATGTTTACATTGACGGACAAGCTCGTTATTATTATGTAAACAAATCGGGCAAAAAGGTATTTATTACCCAAGCCGAAATGAGAACCAAAGTTGAATAAGAGAATACCCCATATTTAGCCAAGGCTAAAAACAAAAAGCCTTCTGTTCATTAGAGCAGAAGGCTTTTTAATATATCAGATCTTATTAAAAACGTCGACGACGTTCCGGACGATCCTCTCGGCGTTTGCCTGAAAAATCACGGAAGCCACCGCCTCCGCTGCTTCTTTCGCGTGGTGCACCACCATCACGACGCTCGCCGCCACCACTACGGTTGTAGCCACCTTCGCGTCTGTCACCACCACCACGGTATCCGCCTTCACGACGCTCACCGCCACCACCACTACGGCTGCTGCTGGTACCTTCGCCTGATACTTCTATCCTAACTTCGCGGCCCTTAAAATCAACACCTTTAAAGTTGGTCATTACTTTCTCTACATCCGCATGCGGAACTTCAAAGAAAGAGAACACGCCTTTAACATCAATTTTACCAACACTTCGTCCGCTTATTTTGCTGTTATTACATATATAACCTAACAGATCGCCACGGTTAAACTCGTCAACAGAACCTAAGTTGATAAACAAACGGGTATATTCTGATTTGCCACCACCATCACGGTCGCCACGGCTTGAACGTTCACCACGTTCGCCACGCTCACTTCTTTCATAACGGCCCTCTTCAACAGGTGCGTTCAGATCAGGTGCGTTTTTATAATAATCTAAGAAGCGGTTAAACTCAATAGACGCAAAGCGTTTAATGAAATCTTCTTTGGTAAAGTCTTTAAACTCTTCCATTATACGTGGCAGGTATTGTTCAATTTGCTGCTCGTTAACCTCTACATCGTGTATTTTATGTACGATAGAGAATAGTTGTTTTTCGCAAACATCAAATCCGGTAGGTATTTCAACTTTGTTGAATTTTTTACCTATCACACGCTCAATCTGGCGTATTTTACCTAATTCTTTTGCGTTAACAATGGCGATAGATACACCTGTTTTACCTGCACGGGCAGTACGTCCGCTACGGTGGGTGTAGTTCTCAACCTCGTCAGGTAATGAATAGTTAATAACGTGGGTAACATCATTAACGTCAATACCACGCGCGGCAACATCGGTAGCAATTAATAATTGCAGGTTGCGTTCGCGGTAGCGTTTCATTACTTTATCGCGTTGTTGTTGCGAAAGGTCACCATGTAAAGAGTCGGCATTATAACCGTCTTTCATTAATGCCTCGGCAATATCCTGCGTTTCAATTTTGGTACGGCAAAATACGATACCAAAAATATCAGGGTTAAAATCAACAATACGTTTAAACGCGGCATATTTATCACGGGCACGTACTATATAGTACTCATGCTCAATGTTAATATTGCCGGTGTTTTTTTCGCCCATGGTAAGCTCAAACGGCTCATGCATGTACTTTTTAGCTATGCGCCTAACCTCGGTTGGCATAGTTGCAGAAAACAACCAGGTTTTCTTTTCTTGTGGGGTAGTAGATAAGATACTATCAATGTCTTCCTGAAAGCCCATGTTGAGCATTTCATCAGCCTCATCCAATACTACAAATTTAACACCCGAAAAATTTATAGCACCGCGATTAATAATATCCAGCATACGGCCTGGGGTGGCAACAACAATTTGCACACCGCGCCTAATTGAGCGCAATTGGTCTGAGATACTGGCTCCACCATAAACGGCAACAACGTGTACGTTGTCCATTTTTTTGGAGTAATTTTTAATGTCGTTTGCGATCTGTAAACAAAGTTCGCGTGTTGGGCACAAAATAAGTGCTTGAGGAGAATTTTCTTCGAAATTCAGTAGTTCCAGCAATGGCAAGCCAAAAGCAGCAGTTTTTCCGGTCCCGGTTTGGGCTAATCCGACAAAATCGTTGCTGCCTGTAAGCAATACCGGGAT